>JAUXGL010000051.1 GCA_030622135.1 Deltaproteobacteria bacterium | reverse complement strand
CGATCTTCTGGGTTAGCTCGACTTGCTCCAGCGCCTGGCGGGAGAGCTTCCGCGCCTGCTCCGTCGAATAGCCGTGCAACCGAGTCAGCAGGGCGACGAACTGCAGCGGGGTCAGATCCTCGTAGAAGCGATCGTGCTCCGGGCAATATCCCAAAGACGAGAGCAGCCGCCGGTTTGCCCAGGGAGACTGCCCGTGGACTCGTACCTGACCCTTGGAGGGACGCAGCTGTCCACAGAGCAGCTTGATCAGGGTGGACTTCCCCGCCCCGTTGGGCCCCAGCAATCCGACTATGCCCGCCCGACTCTCGAAGGTGATGTCGTTGACGGCGATCACCTGGCCAAACCACTTGGTCAATCCGTCGGCCCGAAACATCGGCTATACCCTCACCCAGCGCCGGAGCCGGAAAAGCACCACCGTCAATCCCACCACCGCCCAGCCCAGCTGCCCGACTACCAACCAGAACACCTCGGCCGGCGATCCGTCCCGGCAAAACAGGATCCCGGCCAACTGCTCGCTGGCCTGGCCGAAACCCACCGCGTTCAGCTCGTAGATCCCGGTGGCGTTCGATAACCCCTCGGCCCCGCCCAAGCTTACGAAGAACAAAATCACCCAGACGATGCCGGCCGCCCGGGCCCGTCCGGAGAGCGCCGAGACGGCCAGGACGACCCATCCCATACACAGGGCCAGCAACAGGGAAACCGTCACCAGCGCACAGAGCCACAGGAGAAAATCCACCAGGGTCGCGTCCGGCTCCGCCAGCCAGCGGAAGACCGCCAGCACCGCCCCGGGCAGCAGGGTGACCCACAGCACCCCCACAGAGACCGCCAGCCACTTGCCCACCAGGTACTGCATGAAGCTGACCGGGCGAGAGAAGTACACCACCAGAGCGCCGGTGCGCAGGTCCTCGCCCACGGCTCCGCAACCGATGAAGAAGACCATCAGCATGGAGAAGAACATCTGGATGCCCCAGAAGGGAATCCAAACGTCCTCCATCATCTGTCCCCCCAGGGCCGCAAAGCGCGAGGTGACCACCACCAGCACGGCGAAGACGATCAGCGGACCGAAGGACGCCCAGGCGATGCGTCTAAACCACTTCGACTTCCACGCCTGGCGCAACTCGTTGGCCGCGATGGTCAGGAAGCGCGAACGCGGCGAGGCCAACTCTCCCTCGAAGGGACGGTAGCCCTGATCGTAGATCTTGGCGTCGTCGTGGCTCACTGCGCGTCCCCCGCGTCCACGGCCTTTTCGAAGGCCCGCTCCAGGCTGACCGTCGCCGGAGCCAGGTGGCGAATCTGGAGATTCAGCTCACCCGCGGTCTTCCAGATCGCGTCCACGCCTTGGCCCTCGCCCAGCGCCACTTCCAGATGTCCGGTCCCTTCCCGGGAGACTACCTCTAAACCCGCCGAGCGCAGGCCCGCGGCCATCTTCTCCCGCCCCGCCTTGACCCGGACGTGCAACCAGCGCGACTCCTGGTGCTGGAAGTCCTGGCGCGATCCGGAAAACAGCACCCGGCCCTCGTTCAGCACCACTACGTGGTCGCAAGTCTGCTCGATGTCCCGCAGGATGTGGGAGGAGAACAGCACGTCGATCGATCGCTTATGGGCCACGTCGTCAATCAACTGGAGCATCTCGTCCCGCCCGGTAGGATCCAGCCCGGTGGTGGGCTCGTCCAGCAACAAGAACCCGGGGCCGTGAACCAGAGCACAGGCCAGCTTGAGGCGCTGGCGCATCCCGGTGGAGTACCCGTCCACCTCCCGGTAACGGGCCTCGCCCAGGCCGGTGAAGTAGAGCACCTCGTGCGCCCGCGACACCGCGTCGGCCCGACGCATCCCCGACAACTGCCCGCAGAAGGCGCACAGCTCCAACCCGTTCTGCCCCGGCAGGTAGACGTCCGATTCGGGCATGTACCCGACCAACTGGCGCACCCGCAACGGATCGACTGAGGGATCCAGGTCGGCCACCGAGACTCGTCCGGGCGGCAAGGGCAACTGCCCAAGCAGCGTCTTGATTAGCGTGCTCTTACCCGCCCCGTTCGGCCCCAGCAACCCGGTGCACCCGGATTCAACCTCGAACGAAACCCCAAAGAGAACCCGCAGGCTCCCGTAGGACTGTTCCAGACTCTGGCAGCGGACGATCACGGCACCCGAGTGTATCGGATGAAAATAAGGTAAGCAAGCTCACGTTCGTTTCTGTTCCAATATGGAAAAGGCATAACCACAAATGGAAACCGGCGCCGGCCGCCGGGGGGAAAACCCAAGTCCTAACAATTGCTTGCGCGGTACGGCTTTGTGGCATAAGCTTTGCTACTGAATGGAGGAGTAACTACTTTCGTCTGAAATTCATGGAGGTTCGATATGACGAGACGAATGATCATAGGTCTCCTGCTAATCGCCACGGCCGGCCTGGTCTTCTCGTCCTGCCTGGTGGTGGCCCGCCCGCGCCCTGTCGGTGCGGTGGTTGTGGTTGGCCCGCCGTTGGAGTACGGCTACCAGCCCCTTTTGTACGACGGCTATGTAGTCTATTACACCGACGACGGGATTCCCTTCTACTGGGCCAGCAGCGCCCGCATCTGGGTACCCATCCAGTTCCGCACCCGCTACATCTCCCACTGGCGTTCGCACCGCCCGGCCTACTTTAAATGGCACAAGCACCGCGGCCATCACTACCGCAGCCGGCACTACAAGAGCCACCGGCGCCCGGTCAAACGAGGTCACAAGCCCAGCATCAAACCAAAGAAGAGCAGATCGAAGCCGGTCATAGTACCCAAGAAGAAGAGCAAGTCGAAACCGGTCATCAAGCCCAAGAAAAAGAAGGACAAGCCGGTCATCCGTCCCAAGTAATTCTACGACTGCCTTTCCAAAATCTGCTGCACCACCAGGCGGGAGCCCAGGCGCAGGGCCACGGCGCCGGGCAGGTTCTGCCAATCCACCCGCCGGGCCCGCTTGAGGTAGGGTGCGACCTCGCGGTAGCTCACGCGCATCTCCACGATCACCGGAGCCTCGGTGGTCAACGCCCGGGTCAACCCCGACTCCAGTTCGGCGTCGCGCAAGATCCGCACGTATCCGACATCCAGGGAACGGGCCAAATCCTCGTAGTTGACCGGCACCAGATCGAAGCAGGTCTCGCGGCCTATCACCCGGGGCGGTACCGAACGAACCGAATCCATGGGCCCCTCGGCAAAGATCACCACCACCGGAGCCACATTGCAGCGCCGGGCGGTGAGCAATTCCATGCCGGTCAGCAAGAAACCCCCGTCCCCCACGCAGGCAACCACCCGCAACTCGGGCTGGGCCAGCTTGGCCGCCACGGCGGCGGGAACGGCAAAACCCAGGGCGCGGTAGTCCACCGGAGCCAGCAGGGTGCGGGGGGCCTGGACCGGGTAACAGCCGATGCCGAAGAAGGCGTGCCGGCCCGAGTCCAGCACCAGTACGTCCTCGGCGCTGAGAGCCTCCCGCATGAAGCGAAAGAACTTGACCGGGTCGACCACGTCGGTCCACTCGGGGCGCCCTTCGATGACCTGCCGCAGCTCCCGCTTCTCCGCCCGGATGAGATCCCGTATGCCCGGATTGGACTGGTCCTCCACCCGGTCGAGCAAAAACCGCAAGGCCAGCTTGGAGGGAGCCTTGACGGTCACGTCCGGATCCGGCCGGATGCCGCCGGGGCCGGGCTCGATGTCGACGTGAACCAGTTTGCTCCCCGGGTTCAGGCAGTTCGTGGCGATCTCCGAAGACATGCGGCATCCGATGGCCAGTACCAGATCGCACTGGGAGAAAGCCTTTTCGGTCAGCGGGGAACCCATGGGACCCGGACCGAAACCCACACACAGCTTGTGGATGTACGGAACCACCCCCAGGCCCGACACCGTGCAGGCCACCGGCGCCTGCAACCGCTCGGCCATCTCGCAAAGCTCGCCGGCGGCCTCGAAGCACCCGGCTCCCGCGTAGATGCCCACCGCCCGGGCACCCTGGATCATCTCCGCGGTTTTCTGCAGGGCCCGAGCCGATTTGTCGGAGAGCACCCGCGGACCGGGACGAAATCCGGTACCCTCCATCCGGCCCTCGGCTCGCTGCACCTCACCGGGGATCTCCAAGAGCACCGGTCCCGGCTCCCCCTCCCGGGCCCAACGAACCGCCCGGGAAAACGTCGCGGGCACCTCCTCGGGCTCCTCGGGAGACAGCACACCTTTGCACCAGGACGGCGCGCCGGCCAGGTGATCCAGGGAGGCGGGCAAAACCCCCTGGCCCGGGTTGTAGGACGCGGCCCCGCTGGCCACCAGTAGGATCAGGGGCGACGAGTCCAGCCGGGCCTGGGCGATTCCGCTCAGGGCGTTGGTCAACCCGGGGCCGGGCGTGAGCACGCAGGCGGAAAGCTCGCCGGTCACCCGGGCATGGGCATCGGCCATCTGCGCCGCGGTGGACTCGTGGGTAACCAGGACTATCTCCACCGAGCTTCCCCTAAAGGCGGCAAACAGCTCGGTGTTTTCGATAGCGGGTATACCGAACACCCGGGTAACCCCGGCTCTCCGCAGGCAATCGACCGCGGCGTCAGCCCCGGTCATATGTCCCCATTCGGTAACCATGTTACTCGCTGATCTGCTCTCCCTGCTTGTCGACGATCTTGCCGTCGGGGTTGAACAGCGCCTTCCAGCGCTGCAGCTCCGGCCCGGCGTCCTTTTTAACCAGGCGGTAGAACATGGTGTACAGACGGGCCCCGCCCTGGCGCATGTCCACCGGCGGGGGAACCATCGACAAGGCCTTGGGGTAGTGGGGTCGGCCCTGTAAATCCAGCACGGTGCGAACTTCAAAGGCCGGCGCCGGCGCCGCCATCACCTCGTCCCTGGCTCCTAGAACTCCCGGGCGGCGGAAGTACAGAATCTTCCCATCGGGTGACCAGGAGGGAGACGTGCCCGGACCGAGATCCCGATCCCCGCTCTGACCCTGGAAAACTACGGTCATGGACTTGCCCGGGGCCGCGTACGCCAGCATCTTGCCGTCGGGAGAGAACGCGTTGGGCAGCCTCTGGGCCGCGGGCCCCAGCAGCTTGCGAGGGGAAAGCCCCCTGCCCACCGCCCAGTAGTCCCAGCGGCAGTCGCCCTCGATGCAGCCCAACGACACGCCCATCACCGCCCAGCCGCCGTCGGGGGAGGGAAACCCGTTGTACTCCAGAAGAACCCGGGAGGCCGGGAGGAATCCCTCCCCCGCGGGCGTCTTTACCCGGTACCAGAGTTTCCCCTCCACCTCCTCCCGCGCGGCCACCAAAACGAGCGTCTTGTCCATCACCATCTTCCCGGTACCCGGGGCATCTTGGGCCGGCTCCTTCAGGAGGGGAACCTCCATGTCGCTGATACCGGCGAACACCAGGCCCGCCTGGGGACCGGGAAGGGCATTGGTGGCGGGCGACAGACGATCGTGGCGATAGGCGCCGGTGACAACCGACGACTTCAAAAAGCCCGCCTCACGCAACGCTTCGGCCTGCGCCACCGCATAGGCCTTGCGAGCGAACTTGCCGGCCAGCACCACAAAACCACCGGATCCCAATATACCCTGGGCCTGATCCACCGAGGGATACCCCACCGGCACCGCAATCGCCTTCTCCGCGCGTCGGTAGAGCGCCTGGGCCTCTTTCAGGTCCGAAACCCGGTCGATCACCACCCAATGGAGCTCCCGGGGACGCTCCTCAAGCGGGGGCTCCACGAAGGGACCCTGGGGACCCGGCACCTCGGCGGGATCCACCTCCGGAGGAGGTTTCCCCGGGAAAGCGAGGTCCGTTTTTGTGCCGTCCGATGCCCCGGGCGTTTCATCGCCCGGGACAAAAACGGACCTTGCCCCGGGCGTTTCATCGCCCGGGACAAGGTCTTCGGGTTCAGGAGGGGTAACCTTACAACCCATCACGGCCAGCAGACAGGCGAATATTGCCGCGGTTCGCATGGGCACACCATATCAACAGGAAAGGTACTGTCAATCCGGGATCGGAAACGGAAAAAACCGGGAACTGGGAACCGGGAACTGTTTTTGATAAGATTCCCAACCACCAAGGAGGGAGGAAGGAGACGTAAGGGTGTCACCCATAGACCACTATACCGAAAAGACGGTGGACAGTTTTGACGGCACTACCATCTGGTACCGGGTTATCGGAAGCGGGGAACCTACTCTGGTACTTTGTGACGGGGTGGGGTGTGACGGGTATGTTTGGAAATATTTAATTCCCCACCTGGAGAACCAGTACCGGATCGTGCACCTCAACTACCGCGGACACGGGAAAAGCGAACCGCCTGAGAATCTGGAGAACCTGGGGATCGAGGAATGCGTCGAGGATCTGAAAGTGGTGCTCGACGACGCCGGGGTGGACCAGCCGGCGGTGCTTTTGGGGCACAGCATGGGCGTGCAAGTGGTCCTGGAGTTTTGGCACCGCTACCCCGAACGCGTGCTGGCCCTGGTCCCCATCACCGGCTCCTACGGCAAGGCCATCGATCACGTTCACGACAGCGGCCTGGCCAAGCAGGTCCTTCCGTTAGCCAAGTACGTGGCAACCAACTTCAATCCGCTGATCAAGGAGATCTGGAAGCGGGTGGTACACTCCGAATTGGCGTTTCTCTATGCCGCCAAGTTCGAGATCAACAAAAACCTGCTCAAGAAAGACGACTTCTTCCCCTACCTGGAGCACCTCAGCCGGATGGATCCGCTCATCTTCACCCGCACGGTGGAGGGAGCCGCCCGGCACACCGCCGAGCCTTTCCTGCACGAGATCAATGTCCCCACACTAATCGTGGCCGGCGAGGCAGACAAGTTCACTCCCTACTGGATCTCTCGGCGCATGCACACCATTATCCCCAACTCACAGATGCTCACCCTCCCCATGGGCAGCCACACCGGCCCCCTCGAGCTCCCCGAGCTCACCAACCTACGAATCGAAAAGTTTCTAGAAGAGGTTTCCGACAGGATCGCTACCGATGGCAAACAACAACACCAATAAAACCATTGTAAAAATCCGCCGATACGTACCCAGGTGTGCCCTGGCCCTAACGCTGGTTTGCTGCGCCTGCCACCGCATGCCCGCCCCCACCCAAGAAGACTCCCGCCTCCCCGCCCCCTACAACTCTCCGGAAAAAACATTCGTCACCTGGGTAAAAGCGACCCTCTCCGGAGACGAACCAGCCATCCGCGACTGCTACTGGCCGGGCCTCCCCAAGGAAGAGCTGTCCGCCTGGATGCGCGAAAACCTCCGCCCGCAGGCCAAAGAGCTCTTTCAGGACGCCCGGCTAAAAGAAGTCCGCCCCGCCACCCTGGTGGAAGTCAACTTCACCTTCACGGTCATGCAAAACTCCGAGGAGATTCGCGGGGTCATGGTACGAACCAAGCAGGGCTGGAAGATCCAGAGTTGGTGAGCAGTCCACTTGACCGCTGGACCATCAAAAACGTAACTGCTCAAAAACACCCTAACACCTTTCCATGGCAAGGATTTCAAGCGGAAACCCTCGGATAGAATAGAGCTTGACACGGATTCCTCATGCATGATGAAAAGGTCCAAGTCGAAAATATTCTTCCACACCGGCAAGCGGCGCAATCCCAGGGTTTTCTGGATCCGGCGGGTGTACTGAAGAGGGAGCCATGTTAGAACTGGTCGTGTCGAGAAACGGAAAAGAGCTGGTGGCCCTGCCGGCGGATCGGGAGAGGTTCCGCGTCGGGCGGGCGGGGACCAACGACCTGAGCCTACCGGAACCAACGGTGTCGCGGCACCAGTGCGAAATCGTCTTCCTGGAAGGCCGAACCCAGGTGAAAGACAAGAGCGGTAATGGCACCAGCGTAGACGGAAAACTTGTCCGGGAGGCCGAGATCCTGCCCGGATCCCGCATCCACTTCGGCGCCCTATCGGTGACACTGCGCGAGCGAACGGACGAGGCTCTCGCTACGAGCACCGCGCTGATGGGAAGCACCACCAAGGTACTACCCGTAATGGAGACGACCAGCAAGAGTCTGTCGCTGGTTGGAGAGGACATCCGCTTCGAGTTGAAGGGCAGCACCGTCAACATAGGCTTGGACCCCAGCAACGAGATCGTATTCGAGGACCACTTCACCTCCGCCTTCCACTGCCGGCTGTTTTGCAAAAACAAGGTCTGGTTCGTCACCGACCTGGACAGCACCAACGGGACGTACATCAACGACGTCAAGATTACCGAAGCGCGGCTTGAACCCGGAGCGACGCTCACGGCCGGAAGGGTTCGTCTGCGAGTGGAGGAGCAGGCAGGAAAGCAACCGGGCCGGTTCGGGATAATCTCGGAGGATCCGGCCATGGAACCGGTCTTCGAAATGATCCGCCGGGCGGCCCCCACCAACGAGACCGTGCTGATCACCGGCGAGTCCGGGTCGGGCAAGGAACTGGTGGCCCGGGCCATCCACGCGCGGAGCCGCCGGGCCGGGCGGCCCATGGTGGCGCTCAACTGTTCGGCCATCACCAAGGATCTGATGGAGAGCGAGCTGTTCGGCCACGAAAAGGGCGCCTTCACCGGCGCGCAATCGCGGCGCGCGGGACTGTTCGAGGAAGCCGACTCGGGCACCCTGTTTCTGGACGAGATCGGAGAACTGGTGTTGGACCTGCAGGCCAAGTTCCTGCGCACCCTGGAAAACGGAGAGATCCGCCGAGTGGGCAGCAACACGCCCACCCAGGTAGACGTCCGCATAATCGCCGCCACCCACCGCTCGCTCCCCAAGCGCGTCCAGAGCGGTGACTTCCGCGAGGACCTCTACTACAGAATCAACGTAATCGAGATTCCTATTCCCCCCCTCCGCGACCACCCCAAGGACATCCCTTTGCTGGCCGAGTACTTCCTCAAGCAAACCACCGGCACCGTCGGTAAACGCCGGCTCGACGAAAGCGCGGTCAAGCGCCTTTCTGAATACCGTTTCCCCGGAAACGTCCGCGAGCTAAAGCACGCCATCACCCGGGCGGCTATAATGTGTCCCCAGGACACCATCCAGGCCGACCATCTGGCTTTCTCCCCACCCACCTTGGCCGACCGCGTGGCCGAATCCGAGATCTACCGCAAGGGCAAGACGCTGCGCGAAGTCGAGATAGAAACCATCCGCCAGGCTTTGAAAACCCACGGAGGCAACCAAAAAGCCGCCGCTCGCCTCCTGGGCATCGCCCGCAGCACCCTGATCACCAAAATGGAAAAACACGGCATCCCCGCCCGCCCCGATCGCGGCTCGGAATGAAAATCAGGAGCAAATAGGGTGGAAAAGCGCGGTTAGTAGAACAGATCCAACAAGAAGTAGGCGATCAGCAGCGTGATGACGGAGAGAATTACCCACAGGATCCATTTGAAGGAAGCGGGGGTAGTGATCTTGGCGGATTCGGTATCCGCGCTCAGGGCCTGTTTTTCGAGGTCGGCTTCGGACATTCCGGTGGTTTGGGAAGCGTGCTCCTTTATGATCTTCTCCGCCTCGGCTTTTCTGCTCTCGGGCACGCGGATCTCGCCCCAGCCCTTCTGGGCCTGGTAAAGCCCGTCCAGGGCGGTGTCTCCAAAGGAGTTGAGCATGGTGGGAATGTCGACCGCCTGGAGCAGGGCCTGCATGCGCTGGCCTTCGAAGAGGCTCTGCAGCACCTGCAGGCGGACGAATTTTTCCTCGTGCGTTTGTGTCATGGTCATTCCTTTCTGGGAACCAGTTTCATCCGGTAGCGAACGTCTTTTTCGACGCTTTTACGATCCAGGACGAAGGGCCGGTAAGCACCGGTGCGCCAGAGGGTGGACTGGTCGTCATAGTGGGTGCTCATGAAGTTACCGGAGATGCCCGCGGGGATCACCCGCAGCGAGTTTTGCATGTCGCCCAGGTCGATTATGTAGCGCATGGATGCGCCGGCGAAGACGCCGTGGGGGTTGTCGATGAAATAGGCGGCCGGGTTGACGGTGGACCAGCTACCGCCCATGGAAAACGGACCGATGTCTAAAAAATAGCTGGCCAGGCCGGAGAAGCGGCCGAAGGGATGGTGGAAGGTCACCGTATGCACGTCGCCCCAAAGCCATTCGCCCGGGTCGGAGCCGGCCAGATCTTCGCCGCAAACCATGGCTGCCTTGAAACTCCAAACGATGACGTCGTCAAGCGTTTCCTTCTCCTTCGTTTCGGGATCGTCGAACCAGGCGGAGTCGCCCCGGTTGACCAGGCTGCGCAGGGCGTTGAAGACGGCGTAGAGACGCTTGCCCTGGATATACTCGGCGTATAGCTCGTCGCCTAAGCGTTTTTTGAAAGTATTCTCGATCACCTTTTCTACGGTCAGGTGGAAAATCAGGGGCGCCGCCTGGTCGGGCCGGGCCACGAAGTCCCAGTCGCAGAGGATCTGCAAGGCCTGTCTTTCTTTCCCGGACAGATCGCGGGTCTCCAGGGCACTTATAATCTTGGGAACCCACTCCCTCGCCATGACCATTTTCTGGTCCATGTGCATGCTCATGAAATCGTCTATGCCGAGCTTTTCCTTGGCTTGAAGCATTTCACGGATGCGCACGATGCGATCGGGCATGGCGTAGCAATGGGAGAAGGAATGGGGATATTCGTCGGAAACGACCTTGTTGTTGGCGCTGGCGATGAATCCCTCGGGCGGGTTGCGCATGTGCGGCTGATCTTCGGTCGGCACCCACCCCTTCCACTCGTACTTGTCCTCCCAGCCGGGCACCGGCAGCTTCCCGTCGAACCCTTCCCGGAGGGGAATGCCCACGGCGGCCCAGTAGCCGATGTTGCCCTTCCGGTCCGCGTACACCCAGTTCTGACCGGGACACTTGAAGTATGCCAGCGCCTGCTCCAGCTCGTCGATGCTTCGGGCCCGGTTGGCACGGTACAGGGCCACGGCGGGGCTTGGAAGCGCCGGCGCGGTCCAGCGCAGCGCCACGGCCCGATCCACCGGCTGACCGCCCGGGCGGATCTGCTCGACCAGGGGGCCGTGGCGAGTGAGCCGGATCTCGAAGGGAATGTCTTCATGGTCCTTTACTGAAATGACCTCCCTTTTCACCCGCAGCCGCTCCCACCGGCCCAGGTACTCCACTTCCAGCGGGTTTTGGGGGTTGATCTTCTCGATGTAGAAGTCGGTGTCATCCACCATCGTGTTGGTAAATCCCCAGGCCACGTGATCGTTGGCGCCGACGACCACCATCGGCATCCCCGCGATGAGCACCCCGGACACGTTCCCCTCGGGAGTGTTCAGGTGCGCTTCGTACCAGAACCCGGGCACCCCGTGGCCCAGATGCATGTCGTCGGCCAGGATCGGCCGGCCGGTTTTGGACTTCTCCCCGGAGATCACCCAGTTGTTGCTGCCGCCCAGTCCTCCCATCCCCAGAGCTTTCTCCGCCAGACCGGCCGTCTTGACGAAATCCAGGCCCAATCCGGCCGTGACAATCGGGTATCCCTCGGGATAGTCGATCAAGATCTCCTGGGCCAGCTCCTCCCCCACTACTTCTAAAATCTTCGCCCAGACCAGCTCGATCTCGAAGGAGAAGCTCAGGCCCCAGGCCATGAAGTAGTACGAGGCCATGCAATCCGCCGGTGCCCAGGGCTCGGGGTGGTAGTCAAGCAGGAAGAACTCCACCGGGAGCGACACGTCGGGATTTTCAAGGTAGGCGTTGACCCCGGCCGTGTAAGCGTTCATGGCGTCGGTCAGCTCGGTCGGCAGGCCGGTGGCCAACTCCTCTAAAGACTTTTCCGCCGTGATGGTGCGGAAGAACTTGTCCAGGGGAACGGCCTTCTCGCCCAGGATCTCCGCCAGACGTCCGCGCACGATCCGGCGGATCATATCCATCTGGAAGAGCCGGTCCTGGGCTTGGGCGTAGCCCACGGCGAAAGCGGCGTCGGTTTCCGATTTGGCGTAAATGTGCGGCATGCCCCAGGAATCGCGCAGGATCTCCACCTCGTCCGCGATCCCCAAGACCTCGCGATCCCCCGCATAGTCGGGCAGCGTGGAGCGCAGCCAAGCGTAAACGACGATCCCGACCACCAGGACCAGGGCGGCCAGGGCGATGCAAAACCACTTGAAGAACTTGCGCATGATGGCGGGCTACAGCTCGTCTTCGGCCAGGGCCATCAGGGAATCGAACTCAACCCGAAGACAGCTTGTAGGATAATTCGAATCGTTTCTTTTGACAGAGCGTGTCGGTGCAAATGACGAAGTCGAACTTGAACTTCAATTCATACTCCTGCTTGGCCGACGCCTGGTAGGGCACCTCGAAGCGATAACGGGTGAGCTCCTTCACCGCCAGGTGTTTCTTGCGCAGCTTTTTGTTTTCGAGCTTCAACCCCTCGGGCGGTTCGACGTCGACGATTACCGGCGCCTTCTCGGCGAACTTCCACTTCTTGCCCACGGGCACGATCTCGATCGCCAGCTTGCCCTTCTGCTGGTCGGCCGGGTCCGCGGTGATGCCGACCAGGATCTTGTAATTCTCCATGGACTTGATCACCGACGTGTCGGCGTTCGCATCGGTGCAACCAACCAGCCCCCACAAAAGCAGGACCGCCGGCACCATGATTGTGTTCGTCCGGCTCATGTCGCTCTCCTAGATAATCGCCCGGCTTTTTGGATTTGGAAATTTGAAAAATTCACAAAAGCTCCCCGGTGAGAAAGGGGTTGGTGCGCTTTTCGACCCCTACGGTGGTGGACGGCCCGTGCCCCGGATACAGATCGGTATCGTCGGAATGCACCAGAATCTTCTCGTCGGCCATCTTCTTCAGGGTCTCGAAGGAGCCCCCGGGCAAATCGGTGCGCCCGATGGAACCCTGGAAAATCAGGTCGCCCACCAGGATCTTCTTCTCCCCTTCCACCACCAGGGAAATGCCGCCCGGAGAGTGCCCCGGCGTGTGCAGCACATTCAACCGCAGCGAGCCAACCTCGATGACCTCCCCATCCTCGATGGTCCGATCCGCCGGCGGGGAGTCCTCCACCGACAGGCCGAATAACTGGGCGTGCTTGGACAGATGGGCCAGCGCCTCGGCCTCCGCCGGATGAATGATGATCTCCGCCCCGGTGGCCTGCTTCAACTCCGCGTTGCCGCCCACGTGGTCGAAGTGGGCGTGGGTGTTGATGATCCACTTACACTCCAACTCGTGCCGCTCTAGCGCGCTGCGGATGGCCCCCACGTGCCCTCCGGGATCCACCACCGCCGCCACCTTGGACTCGGAATCGCCCAGAATGTAACAGTTGGTCATGATCGGCCCGGTCTCAAGCGAATCGAATACCAGCATACCCAAGCTCCTTTGCCCCGGAGACCGAGGGTAGCCCGACTTCTCCCGCCAGTCAACCAGGATCTCCCAGTGAACTTCCGGTCGATCCCAATCTCCCGCGTAAAAAGAGACACTTACGAGAGGACCACAAGTAAATTATCTCACTAGCACAGTGGCACCGCGTATATTGAGTTCCCCTGAGAAGTCAATGTATTATATCGAAACGTAGGGGCACCAGTGGGAGATTGGGGTCAACCCGCCAGTTGCATAAACGCGAGTCACTCGGTTACTAACCCATTGCTGCTAATCGGGTACGGATTCGACAGGCAAATTCATTGGGAAACGGTAAGTTTCGGCTTCTCAAGCCCTTTTCAGCAACCGCTCGATATTCTCAATCAAAAGGTCACCGGCGAAAGGCTTGATGACATATTCATCCGCCCCCACATCGAAACCCTTCTGGGCGTCCTCCAACTCGGGGTAGGCCGCCGTCAGCATGATGACGGGGATCTTCCGGGTCACCTCGTGGGCCCTCAGGCGGCGGCACACCTCGAACCCGCTCATCCGGGGCAAATGCAGGTCGAGAATGATCAGGTCGGGCTTCCTCAAAACCGCGAAACCCAGACCGGTCTCGCCGTCCTCGGCCTGGATTACCTGGTGCCCCCGGCCGGCAAGAGTCTTTTCGACCAGGTTACGAACTCCTAGATTGTCGTCGACCACCAGGATATGGGCCATCGCGTCCCCTCTCCATATACACAATGCTGATCCGATTGCTAAAAGTCAACACCAATGGTATTCGAAGGTCATGATCGACAATCCCCGCAATCCCGCCCCCACCGTGGATATAATCATCGAAATGGAGGACAGGCGAATCGTCTTGATCCGGCGGAAGAATCCGCCGCCGGGATGGGCGTTGCCCGGGGGGTTTGTGGATTACGGAGAGTCGGCGGAGGCGGCGGCGGTGCGGGAGGCCCGGGAGGAAACCGGGCTGGAGGTCACCTTGATCGAGCAGTTTCACACCTACAGCAATCCGGACCGGGATCCGCGACAGCACACCATGAGCGTGGTGTTCATCGCCCGGGCTTCAGGAGTTCCGAAGGGGGCGGACGACGCGGCGGAGGCGCAAAGCTTCGATCCGGAGAAGCCGCCGGAGCCGATGGCCTTCGATCATGGGCGCATCATTTCAGACTATCTGAGCTACAAGCGATCGGGGAAACGGGGCAGGTTCACGTTGAGTTGATTTGGAGAGAACATGGGCGACGAGAAATTGAATGCAAAAGAGCGGCAAGAGCTGCTCGATATCGCGCGGAAGACGATCCTTGGAAATATCAAGAAGGGCAAGGTCGACGAAGAACCGGCTCCCACCGAGGCAAGGTCCGGTTTTGTCCCGGCCGATGCCCCGGACGTTTCATCGTCCGGGACCGAACCCGACGCGGAAACAGCCGGGGGACTGGGGCGACCCAGCGGGGCTTTCGTGTCGCTGCACAAGCTGGGCCAGCTGCGCGGGTGCATCGGGACGTTCACCAGCCCGCGTCCGCTGGTCAACACCGTCCAGGAAATGGCCATTTCTTCATCCCAGCGAGATCCGCGGTTTCCTCCAGTGCAGGACGAGGAGATGCAGGACATCGACATCGAAATCTCGGTGCTCTCGCCGTTGCGGGAGATCCAGGACGTCGGCGAGATCGAGGTGGGGAGGCACGGGATCTACATCACCAAGGGGTTCTACTCGGGGGTGCTGCTGCCGCAGGTGGCCACCGAGTACGGATGGAACCGGGAGACGTTTCTGGAGCACACCTGCATGAAGGCGGGGCTACCGCCGGAAACCTGGAAGGAAGCGGGGGTTAAGATCGAGATCTTCGAGGCACAGGTGTTTGGAGAAAAGAAGTAACCCCCGTACACGAACACCCTCAAAACACGCGGGCGGCCCCAACGCCAAAGGGTACCACACCCAAGGGCACCGCACCCTCTGCACGGGCCATAAAAACCAAGGCAAACCGCGGCAAAATACGCGGACAGCGAGACGGCCAACAACGCGCGCGGACTCGCGATCAGATTATCTCTCTTCCACCTTCTTTTTTGGTTGCTTCGGCAAAGGCTCGGGGCTTGAGACCCCTGGGAAGAATCGTAAAGAGTAAGGGCAAGAGAATGGCGCCGCCGGGGATGGAAAAGATGGCCAGCGAGGGGATTGAACGAAGGATATCCAGGAATTGGCGGCCCATCTTCTTGCGCTCCTCCTTGGTTAACTCCTCGCCCAGACTCGTCCGATAGAGCAGATCGGCCAGGCCCTTCTTGGCCTTGATCTCCTTGGTGATCAAGCCAAGGTTCTCGCGCAGCGTTTGCTTCAGCTGCTCGGGCATGCGCTGCCGGTAGGAGCGCACGGCGGTGCCCACCATGAAAAGATCCAGGTAGGCCTTGTGCGTCTCGTAGAAAGCCACCACCTCCGCCTCCAGCCGAGCCAGATCCCCCGGCGAAACACCCAGCCGGCCGGCCAGATCCCCGACGTAGCCCCGCTCCCGCTCGCTAAAGTGGCCGTCCAGGGTAGCCCCCAGGATAACCTGCTCGAGGAGAAAATTCCGGACGCGATCGTTCCCGACCGCGTCGGCCACGGCCTTCGGCGACGCCGGCTGCTTGAGCATGCGCCTCAACGCCTTGCGGGTCTTGCGGGGCAGGCCCGCGGAACGGATCTGCCGGCGGACCACCCGCAACGACCCGACACCCAGGGGACGATCGGCAAGCGTGAGACCCACCATGGCCCGGAGCAGATGCTCCTTCTCCCGATCATCGTAAGCCAGCACGCGCCCGATGGCCCGGCGATCCACGTGGCCGCGCTCGTAGTACACCACCGCGATCCTCCCCAGCGTCTTGGCGTCGACATAATTGAAGCTGTTGTGGATGGGTAGACCGATGAGGGGATTGCCGAAGAGGTAGGCCCGCCGAGGCAACACCCGGCCAACTTTCGCGGCGTAGCGAAGCAGCTTCTTGGGGACGGATCCATCGGCGGGCACCAGGGGAATCAGCTCGTGGATCTTCTCCGCCAACTCGAGCTCACGACACAACAACGCGAAGCAAACCAGCAACTCGCCAACCCGGATGTTGCCGACCGTGCAGTGGGACACCGCGCAGCCCACCTCCATGGCCAACTCGGCCTCGGCGCCCAGGATGGCCAAAAAGACCGCCCGCCTTTGCGCATACCCCTTGCTGGTATGAAAGGCGATGGTCTCCTCGGACGCCAGCGGCGTGCCGTAGACTATGCCGGTCTGACGCAAGCGAAACTCGATCCACCAGCGAATTAGCTCGTCCCGGGGCAAGTCGAGATGATTGAGCTTGAAATCATCCACGCGCGCTCCCGACTCTTCATCGCGAAAAGCGCCAACACAGGAGGAAAGAAAATTGTATAGCCAGTCTTTCTTCATGGGGAAAAATCAATCCTTGCGCCCAACCATCCGGTTTGCTATAGCAAACTCCCAAATGACATCCAAATCAATGTTTTCTGGCGACACTCTCATCTACAACGAAGGGAGAAGAGCATGAGGTTTCTGTTCTACTACGCACCAATCATCGCGGCAGCGGCGGCCTTGCTATATGCATTGAGCAAGGCAGTCTGGGTGTCTAAGCAAGATCCCGGGACCGAAAACATGCAGCGCATCTCGGGATGGATCGCCAAGGGAGCCATGGCCTTTCTCGGCCGGGAGTACCGGGTCCTGCTCATCTTCGTAATCGCCGTCGCGGTCTTGCTGGGAGTTTCCAACGCCGGGCTGGAGGACAGCCACTGGCTGATCTTCGTGCCCTTCGTGGTCGGCGCCGGCTGTTCGGGCCTGGCCGGCTACTTCGGAATGAAGGTAGCCACCAAGGCCAATGTGCGCACCGCGGCCGGTGCGCGGACGGGCCTTAACCCCGCGTTGCAGGTAGCTTTCTCCGGTGGATCGGTGATGGGTCTCTGCGTGGTGGGCCTGGGCGTCATGGGCCTGGCCGGGCTCTTCGTGCTTTTCGACGCGATGGGCGCCTCCATGTTCGACAACGCCACCACGGAGATCGAGCTCATGATGTCGGTGCTCAACGTGCTGGCCGGGTTCTCCCTGGGCGCTTCCTCGGTGGCCCTGTTCGCCCGCGTGGGCGGCGGGATCTACACCAAGAGCGCGGACGTGGGCGCCGATCTGGTCGGCAAGGTGGAGGCCGGAATTCCCGAGGACCATCCCCTCAACCCGGCCACCATCGCCGACAACGTGGGCGACAACGTGGGCGACGTGGCCGGCATGGGCGCCGACCTGTTCGAGTCGTTCGTCGGCTCGTTGATCTCGTCGATGATCCTGGGCGTCACCTGGTACAGCGGACTGAAGGCGGTCGCGCCCGAGATGGCCATGAACGCCGTCTACCTCCCCTTGACCATCGCAATGATCGGCATCGTCGCCTCGATCATCGGCACCTTCTTCGTGCGCACCAAGGAAGGCGGCAATCCCCAGACCGCTTTAAACATGGGCACTTTCTCGGCCGCCGGCTTGATGATCATCCTTACCGTGGGCGCGCTCTACTTCCTGCTGCCCAAAGAGCCCTTCGACGTCGCCAATCCGCTGACCGGCACCACCGCCACCTACCAGTGGTGGGGAGTGGCGATTGCCATCATCGCCGGACTGGTCGCCGGGACCCTGGTGGGCATCACCACCGAGTATTACACCGCCACCCGCCGCAAGCCGGTGGAAACCATCGTCGAGGCCGCCAAGACCGGGCCGGCCACCACGATTATCCAGGGGCTGGCGGTGGGCATGAACTCCACCTCCATCCCCATCCTGCTGATCGCCGCGGCCATCGGCGTGGCCTACTACTTCGCCGGGATTTACGGCATCGCCATGAGTGCGGTGGGCATGCTGTGCACCACCGGCATCCAGCTGGCCGTGGATGCCTACGGCCCCATCGCCGACAACGCCGGCGGCATCGCCGAGATGGCCCAGCTGGGCCGTGAAGTCCGGTCCCGCACCGACAACCTGGACGCGGTGGGCAACACCACCGCGGCCATCGGCAAGGGCTTCGCCATCGGCTCCGCCGCGCTGACGGCACTGGCCATGACCAGCGCGTACATGACCAAGATGCACGGCGAGGTGCTCATCTCCGCCAACGACCCCTACACCCTAATAGGTCTCTTGATCGGCTGCATGCTGCCGTTCAGGTTCTCGGCCACGGCCATGGTGGCGGTGGGCAAGGCGGCCCAGGACATGATTCAAGAGGTCCGCCGGCAATTCAAGGAAATCCCCGAGTTGCGCCCGGCCCTGGTCGCGGCCCAGAAGGCCGAATCGGAAGAGCGCGAGCCCAACGAAGAAGAACGCAAGGTCATCGACGCCGCCACCGGCAAGGCCCAGTATGCCCACTGTGTGGACATCGCCACCAGCGCGGCCATCAGGAAGATGATCGTGCCCGGCGCCATGGCCATAGCCACGCCGGTCCTGGTCGGCCTGATCTCACCCAACGCACTGGGCGGCCTGCTGGTCGGCTGCCTGATCTCCGGCGTGTGCATGGCCATCTTCCAGTCCAACGCCGGCGGCGCCTGGGACAACTCCAAGAAGCAGGTCAAGGACGACGGTCGCAACGTATGGGGCGACTCCTTCGATGAAATGCACAAGGCCACCGTAACCGGCGACACCGTAGGCGACCCCTTCAAAGACACCTCGGGCCCCTCGCTCAATATTCTCATCAAGCTGATCTCCGTAGTGGCCATGATCATCGCCCCGCTGCTGTACTCGATCCACTTCGGCTAAAGATCAGCCCCCGATCAACCACCGGTGTAACTGAACCACCACCGGCGCCATCACCAGGCTTACCACCGACATGAGCTTGATCAATATGTTCATGGACGGCCCAGCGGTGTCCTTGAACGGATCTCCCACCATGTCCCCTACCACTGCGGCCTTGTGGGCGTCTGTGCCCTTGCCCCCCAGGTTGCCCTCTTCGATCCACTTCTTGGCGTTGTCCCAGGCCCCACCGCCGTTGAACATCATCAGGCCCAGGACCACGCCGGTCAGGGTGGCGCCGGCCAGGAAACCGCCCAAGGACGCCGGGCCCAGCACGCAGCCCACCAGGAGGGGAACCACCACGGCCAGCGCTCCCGGTACGATCATCTCTTTCAGGGCGGCATTGGTGGCGATGGCCACGCAGCGCTGTGAATCGGGCTTGGCCCGGCCTTCCATCAATCCTTCGATCTCCTTGAACTGACGCCGGATCTCGGTGACCATTTCCCTGGCGGCGCGGCCGACGGCCTTCATGGTGATGGCCGCGAGGAAACAGGGCATCAGCCCGCCGATGAAGAAGCCCACCACCACCTCGGCGGAGATAAGGTCGAGGGTGAAGCCCTGCATGCCCGGCAGGTTTCTGACCGTGGCGGTGTAGGCAGCAAACAAGGAAAGCGCGGTCAGGGCCGCCGAGCCGATGGCGAAGCCATTGCCGATGGCCGCGGTGGTGTTGCCCAGGGCGTCCAGGGAGTCGGTGATCCGGCGGGTCTCGGGACCCAGCTCGGCCATCTCGCTAATGCCGCCGGCGTTATCGGCGATGGGGCCATAGCCGTCGACGGACATGGTCATGGCCACGGTGCCCAGCATACCCACCGCCGAGATAGCAATGCCGTACAGGCCGGCGAAATGGTTGGCCACGTACACTCCGACGGCGATGGACAGAACCGGAAGGACGGTGGACTGCATGCCCACGGCCAGTCCGGTGATGATGTTGGTGGCCGGCCCGGTCTCGGAAGCTTTGGCAATCATGCGGATCGGCCGGGCCGAGGTGTAGTACTCAGTGAAAGCACCGATGAGCACGCCCGTCATGATCCCGGTCAGTAACGCCCAGAAAGGCCCCAGCCAGCCCCGAATGCCGACGTCCTCCAGGTGGCTCTCCTCCATTCCGCCGATTAAATGATGCACCACCAGGAAGATGAAGCCGATGAAGATCGCCACGGACAGGTAGGTACCCCAACGAAGCGCCACCTTCGGGTTGATCTTGCGGAAGATCTTCACCCCCAAGATTCCCACGATGCCGGCGAACAATCCCACCACAATCACGGCCATGGGCAAGACCATCCAGGTGGCTTTTTGAGTCCCCATGGTCACACCGATGGCGATGGCCGCCACCACCGAGCCCACGTAAGATTCGAACAGGTCCGCGCCCATCCCGGCGATGTCGCCCACGTTGTCGCCCACGTTGTCGGCGATCACCCCGGGGTTGCGGGGATCGTCCTCGGGGATTCCCGCTTCCAGCTTGCCCACCAGATCGGCCCCCACGTCCGCGCTCTTGGTGTAGATCCCGCCGCCCACGCGGGCGAACAGGGCCACCGAGGAGGCCCCCATGGCAAAGCCCGAGATCACCGCGGGTTGGGTGTCGTGGAAGATCCAGAAGATCACCCCCAGTCCCAGGAGGCCCAGGCCGGCCACTGACAGCCCCATCACCGAACCACCCATGAAGGCCACGTCCAGGGCCTTGGCGGTCCCGAACTTGTCGGCGGCAAAGGCGGTGCGGGCGTTGGAACGGGTGGCCGCCTGCATGCCGATGTACCCGGCCAAAAGCGACAGCAGGGCGCCGGCCAGAAAGGCAACCGCGGACCAGTGGCCCAGGGTGAAGAAAAGGATCCAGAAGACGATGAAGATGAAGACGCCGATGATGGCGTACTCCCGGCGGAGAAACATCATGGCGCCGGCATGGATGGCCTGGGAAAGCTCCTTCATCAGGCCGGTGCCCACAGGCTTGCGCTTGATCAAGAAGAAGATCAGCACGGCCAAGAGCAAACCTCCCAGCCCGACGAACGGAGCGGATTGTATCCAGAACATCGCGGAGGATCGTAGTCAGGGCAAGTCAGGGAATGCAACCATAATATAATAATCTCCCAGCCCCATTCGCATACAGCCGGGTTGAACCAAGACGCGGGTGCGACATAAATATTAGTGTGACCGGGGGAATAAACCTCCCGCGGCGGCCGGTTGTGCTACCAGGTGGGCCGCGGCACGTGAACTTGACACAACCGGCATTTCCGGACGAACATTCCTCAGCGCGGCACATCCAGCGCCATAATAACCGCGCAGGACGCGCCGCGACAATTGTAACTTTCGAAGGTTTGCGTAATATGCGAATATAATACGAAAAAAGAGTCTCTACATCCCAGGAGGGTTTCATGCGAACCACGAGTATTTTGTTTGTCCTCTTTTCCCTCGTCGCCTTCGGCTGCGGACCCAGGCTGATCCCCGGCCTGGGCATCGAGCTATCGGACACCCCCGACCACCGCGCGCTCTTGCGGGTGCTGGAGAGCTTCGTCCAGGCCTACGAGAAAAAGGACATCGACGGCCTGGTCTCCCTGGCCTCCAAGAACTTCTTCGAGACCTCCGGCTCGACGGACACCGACGACGACTACAACTACGACGGCCTACGGGATCACTTCACCGAGCACTTCAAGCTGGTCGAAAAGATCAAGCTGGAGATGCAGCTCAAGGACGTGCGGGTATCCGAAAACGAAACCATCGTGAACTACCGCTACGTAACCCGCTACCTGATGAAACTCCCCTCCGGCGACAAGTGGAAGCTCACCGACGATATCAACCGCATGAAGCTGGCCCGCGAAGAAGGCCAGTGGAAAATCCTCTCGGGGATGTGACCGGGATCCCCTCCCCTTTCTTCTCCTCCACAAAAACCGGCAACCCGTGGCCGCGCCTTACGCCCGGCGTCTCCGGCGGAGCCAGAGGACGGCCACGCCTATTGCAAAGGTGATCAACGTGACTGAGGTGGCGGCGCAGGCAGTGCCGGAGAAAGAGCAGGAGGGAGCCGGAACCACCGAGATCGACGTTGAATATTTCGCATACGCGCCGTGGTTGTCCATGGCGGTCAGGGATACCGGGTAGCGGCCGGTCTTTTTGTAGGCGTGGGTGGCTTCCAGGCCGCGGGTGCTGTGGCCGTCGCCGAAGTCCCAGACGGCGGTCAACAGGGGCCGGCCTTCGGGATCTTTGGCGGCGCTGCCGTCGAATTCCACTTCGTGGCCCACGTAGACTTCGTCGTTCTCCAGGGTAAATTCCACTACCGGTGTCCGGTTGCCGGTGGCGCGTTCGTAGCGAACGTGGACGCGCTCCTCCTCGCCCTCGGGAACCGGGAAGATGCCGCCGCGGATGACCGGGGCCGGGACCTCGACCTTCAGGTAGTAAATGTTCCGGCCGGCGTCGCCGATGCCCACGTCGACCAGCTCGATCGAGCCGCCGTCTTTGGGGAAACGGTAACCCTCGGGGACGCTGGGGAGGTAGGCGCGCAGCAAGCCCGAGAGTTTCTTGGGCAGGCCGTTGTGGACCACGAACAGGAGGCGGGTATCCAGCTCGTGCGCGAACGTGGGGCCGGGAAGGCCGGTGCCGGTGATCCACAGGTTGCCCGATGGAACCGACTTCCAGCCCAACTTGGGGAAGAAGGCCAGGCCGAGCAGTTGCGGGCCGTCGGCCTCGATCAACCGGTAGCCCCAGTAACCGTCGTCGCGCTCGGGCGTGGAGGAGGCCGCGGTGACCCGCATCTGGTAGAGCCGCCGCTTGACCCGGATGCCCGAACCGGCGGTCAGCTCCCCGCCGGGCTCGACCACCACGTCGCGATCGTCGTGGATGTGCCCGGTGAAGACGTAGGAGGCATGCCGGGCAATCAGGCGCAGGAGCTTGACCGCGCTGTTCTCCGTCTGGGTCTCGGTGCCGCGCCTATCCTTCGGATCGGAGTCCCACTCGCCCTCGTAGTTCCATTCCTGGAACTTGCGCAGGCCCAGAGGCTCGGTGGGAAACGGCTGGTTCTCGTGGTAGCGCCGGCCCCAGGGCAGATCCAGGTTGCCTCTGGGATCGTGGTGGAGAAACAGGACGACGATCCGACCCCGCGCGCCGGCTTTTTCAAGATCCCGCTTGAGCCAATTGAGCTGACCGTCGGTGAGCGTGCCGCCGTAGTTGTCCACCGGCGAGGCGCCGAAATCGATGCCCAGAAAACCCAAAGACAGCACGAAGGCGTGGCGGCGCTCGGCGGTGCCGGCGTGGGAGTTGATCCCCACGAAGTGAAACCGGCCCAGGTCGAAGCTGTAGTCACTGGCACCCAGATAGCCATGGAAGTAGTCCAGGCCGTCCTGGGAGAGATCCTCGAAAAGGATCTTCTTCAGGTCCCCGAACAGGCAGGCCAAGAGCCTGAACACGCCCACGGCGGTCACGTCGCCATCCAGTACGTACTTGGCGCAGCGCACGCTCTTTTGCACCTCCCTCCACCAGCCGGCCTTCAGGGCCAGATCGTAGAGGGCCATGGCATCGTGGTTGCCCGGCACAACGAAGGTGGACAGGGGACGGCCCCACCACAGGGAAAGAGTCTCCGGGTACTCCTCGCGGTAGTCGAGGCCGTAGAGCAGATCGCCCACGTGGATTACGAAGTCGGGATCCAGAAAGGCCATCTCCCGAACCTGCTGGATCAGCATGCTCTCGGCATCGTTGTCCCCCCGGTGAGGATAGGACCCGTTGTTCAAATCGCCTCCCGAAAACCGGGTGGATGGATCCCGCAACTGGCTGTCGCCGATGACCACGAAGCGGAACCGCCCCCTCTCCCGAGCCCGGCCCAGCACCCGCACGGCATAGACCCGCGTGCCCTGCAGCCCACCGGGACCGGCCACCGACAGGTGATAGGTGTCCCGCGGCGGGCGGGCGCCCAACCGAACCGAGAGCGACACCAGGCCGGGCGTGGCGGCGGCGCGAACCTCCTCCACCGACAGCACGTAGCGCAGACCCACCGCCTGGCCGATCCACTCGCCGCTCTGGACCTTGGTACGCGTGGTCAGCGCCACCACCCATTCTTCCGCCCGGCCCGCATCAACTCGGGGCAGGAGGACCGTGACGGAAAACGACTCGCCCCAGTAAACCAGCGCCGGGGCGCTACTCGAGGGAGCCACGATGGGCGCGAGCGGAACCACCGGCGGCTCGGACTGCGGCGTCCGCGGTCTCGACAGGTAGCCGGGATCGAAAAGGTCGGGCGTCCCCGCCAGGATAAAAAAAAGGACGACGCGGATCATGGCCGCGCTGCCCCGCCTTCGAAGTCGAACTCGAGCAGGCTCAACGGATCGAAGGAGAGCCCCTCGATCCGCGTGCCCAGGTGCAGGTGCGGCCCGGTAACCCGGCCGCTCTTGCCCACCTTGCCGATAAGCCGGCCCTTCTCGACCGGGTCGCCGGTCTTGACCAAGAGTTCGGACAGGTGGAAGTACAACGAGAACAGCCGCAGACCGTGGTCGATGACCACCGTGCCGCCGGCGTAGTACCGGTCGGCAACCATCACTACCCGGCCCGCCCCGACGGCCCGCACCGGGTCGCCGGTCTTCCCGTCGATATCAACGCCGAAGTGCCGGCTCTCGAGCTTGTGGTTGAACATCCGCCTGGCGCCGAAGGTCGAGCAGATCTCGTCCTTGCGCGGCCAGACGAACGAGCCACGCCACTGCCGCTCAGAGGGCTGCGCCCGCCAGATGCGCCGCATGGCCGCCCGCTCTCTCTTGAGCCGGGCCCGGACGCTTTTGGGCGGGCGCACGTACTTGGGGTCCACCGAAAGCTTCTGCTCCTCGAACCGGCGCCCAAGCACCAAAACGGCCACGCCCTGGATGATCGGATCTCCTTTCGGGGGCTGCACGGTCACCACCAGCGAGGCGTCGCCCGGCTTCTGCTTCCAGGACACCGCCGAAACCGCCCGGACCCGGACCCGCTCGTCGATGAAGAAGCGCAGCTTGCGCCCGGCAAAGATCCCGCTCACCCGGTCCCCCGGCTCGGCCCCCTCCACCTGGACCACCACCAGTTGCCCCTGGGCAGGCCTGGGCGGAAACAGCTTGACCGCCAAGTCGCGCGCCGGCCGGTCCGTCGCCAACAGAAGCAATAGGAGCTTTAGAACCATTATTATCATTTCAAAACGCTTTTCACCGCCTGGATATTCGCGTCGACCGGCACCGGTTTCCGATCCACCGCCGAAATCGCCGTCTGCACGTCCTTCAATCCATTTCCGGTCACCAGCACCACCACGCGCTCCCCGGGACCGATCTCGCCTTGGGAAGCCAGCCGGCACAACCCGGCGAAGCCCGTGGCGCCGGCCGGTTCGGCGAAGACGCCCGCCTCGCGGGCCAGCCGGCGCATGGCCTCGAGGATCTCATCGTCTTCCACGGCCAGCATGGCCCCCTGCGATTCGTAGACTGCGCGTAGCGCCTTGATATGGTCACGGGGCTGGCCCACGCAGATCGAGTCGGCGCAGGTCTTGGCCTCGATAAGCGGCGTGGCCGTCTTTTCGCCCTTTTCGAAGGCCCGCACCAGGGGCGCGCTGCCGCCGGCCTGGATCCCGTACAGCCGGGGCAGCCGGTCGATTAGCCCCAACTTCTTAAAGTCGCAGAACCCCTTCCACAACCCGCCGATGATGCAGCCGTCCCCCACGCTCACGAATACCCGGTCGGGGGGATCGAACCCGAGCTGCTCGCAGATCTCCAGCGCCGCGGTTTTCTTGCCCTCCCCCAGGTAGGGATTGACCGCGGTGTTGCGACAGTACCAGCCGCGATCGAGCGCGGTCTGCAGGCAGAGGTCGAAGGCCTGATCGTAGGTCCCCCGGACGGACAATACCTCGGCGCCGAACATGAGTAGCTGGGCCACCTTGGCCTCCGGGGCGGTCTCGGGCACGAAGATCACCGCCCGCAGGCCCGCGCAGGCGGCGAACAGGGCAACCGAGCTGGCCGCGTTGCCCGTCGACGCCGCGGTAATGACCGACCGCCCCTCCTCAATGGCCCGAGCCACTCCAACCGAAGACGCCCGATCCTTGAAGGAAGCCGACGGGTTGACACCGTCGTCCTTGATCCACAGGTTCTCGACCCCCAATCGGCGACCCAGAGCGGGCAGCCGGTAGAGCGGCGTCCACCCGACCCGAGGATGGAGTTTCTCGGGCCGCGCGGACACCGGCAAGATCTCCAGGTAACGCCAGTGGGAAAATTCTTTCCGGTTCTCCAAGGTCCCGGCCGTGAGAATCTTCCCAATCTCGTCATAGTTATAGACAACCGTCAACGTACCCAGACCGGGACCGCAATCCGGGCAGGTCAGATCGACCTCGCCGGGGGCGAACCGCCTCGAACAGGTGTCGCACTCCAGATAAGACACTTTTTCTTTGAATTTCAAGAGCTTCCCTCCAATTAGGCCACGCAGGCAGTCTAGTATACCTCATTAGGGGGAAGCAAGCCCATCGACAACCGGGACTACGACATCACCATCATCGTCTCCGGAGGCGTGAGCGGCTCCAGATACGCCTAAAGACAATTCCAATCGAATAACAAATAGTTACAGCCATCCCACCGACGCTAAAAAGCATTTGACAACTACCCGTAAATCCTCTTAGTATTGCGCACTTATGATAACGTGAACTGTGTTGGTTTGTGTTGCGTAAACCTACTATTGATGGTCTCGCAAAAAGTCGGATCGTGCACCATGGATCGTCTGATTTCGAACCAAACCCGGCAAATAAGACCGGTATGTGGTGATCTATGGAATCCCTCGGGACTTTTTGCGAGG
>JAUXGL010000198.1 GCA_030622135.1 Deltaproteobacteria bacterium | reverse complement strand
TTGGCTGACAACCTACAAAACGCCGACTATTTGATCGTAGCCTCCAAGAAACTCAAGGAATTTTTAGAATCACGGTCTCTCAAGAAAGTTGAATATCTGCCGGTTACGATTCTTGACCACAAAGGACGCGTGGCGAGTCCGGATTACTTTATCGTGCACCCGATAGACCCGGTCGATTGCCTCGACCTGGATGAGTGTTCCCCAACCCATAGTACCATTGACCCGGAAGACATCACTTATATCGAAGAGCTTGTGCTGGATGAGTCAAAAGTCGATCCGGAACGCGAGTTGTTCAAAGCCAAAAACTTCTATATCCCGACCTTGGTTCGGCAGGATCTTGTCGAAGCCATTGAAGCGGAGGGATTTGACGGCGTTCAGCTCCTTGATTTTGAAGACTTTAATGATTGAGCATGGGTTCGAGAACGCTGACGGTCTAATGAATATGGTGATCTGTAGAGAATGCAAACGCAGGTATTGACGAAACCTTGTGGATATGAGGTCCGTGGTAAAGGTCAGGCGGCTGGTGCTCGATGAATCAAGAATCGATCCAGAACGCGAGTTGTTCAGAGCTGAAAACTTTTATATCCCGACTCTGGTGCGGCGCGAACTCGCTGAGGCCATTTGTCGGATGCTAGGAGGATCGCATGGACATCAATGATTATAGTGGGTTCCTTGGTGGAGAGGTGCTGGATTGTGTGCCGGATATTTTGAGAAGCAATACGGCTGATATTGGCAATCTTAGTATGGAATACCATGACAAACTTCGGGAACTGGCGATTATTGAGTTGCTCACTTTTGGTGTCGCGAGTGAGTTTTATAAAGAATTGAATCTCAGTGGTTCGGTGAGGGAAGCCTATCTTACCCGCTGTCGGGACGAGGGGCTGGATAAGGAAGTCCATCGCGTCTCAGGGCGCTATGAGCCGCT
Organism: Deltaproteobacteria bacterium; assembly: GCA_030622135.1. Lineage (GTDB taxonomy): Bacteria > Myxococcota > B64-G9 > B64-G9 > B64-G9 > JAUXGL01. The sequence goes on along the minus strand of JAUXGL010000198.1, from coordinate 7,913 downwards.
TTTGGATACACTGGCTGCCGGTAACCTTGATCTGGCGGGTGCGATTGCCGAGCTTTCATTGTCGGATTATCGACAAGGCTACGAACACGAGGGCGACTACTGCTACGCGCAGATCCTCCACCGACTGGTCAAGCCAACTCCGCCGGCAGATGAGCTGACCGTCTTGCTCGACCGCTTTGACTCTATTGCTGAACCCCAATTGAATACCCGAAAAACTATTGTCCGGGCCCTGGCCGAGAAAGACCCGGTCGCCTTTGAACAGGCATTTGGCGCGCTGCTGGACGAGTTCAAGGCCGAGAATGGTGAGTATCAGGAGTGGGACTGCGATAAGTTTGAGGAGATGCACGAAGAAGATGCCGACGAGACCGAGCTGATGAACATGCTCGACGATGCCAAGCAGCAGGTGTTCATCGAAGGTCTGGCGTTGTTGCGCTTGGCTGAAAAATCAGGATTGGAAACCAAAACGGATTATCCCTATTGCCCGGCGATTGTCCGGGCAAAGGATTGAGACTCCCGACCCTCTTGGGTCATACGCGGTAAGGTACAATGGTGGATTATGGTACTTACGGAGAATCCCTGGCAGTGGACATTGCTTTCTGGCGGATGGGGCTCTTAGACCCGACTTATCCGGTCGGCCCATTGGGCGAGCTGAGCATGGAACTGGCCACCAAACTGCGGTCACTGGCTATCATGGCGCTGCTCGCCAAGGGACACACAGACCTTTTTTATCACAACTTGATCCGCAGCGGCAGAACCCGCCTGATCTACTTGGAGCGGCTGGAAAAAGAAGGTCTCCAAGAAGAACATCACCGCTCTTCCGGGCGTTATGAACCCTTGGTGGATGCCCTGGCGGCTGGGGATTTTGCACTGGTTAACCAGATTATCCAGCTTTCCCCTGCCGATTGGCAGACCGGGCACGAGTACGAAGATGATTTCTGCTACGCCCAGATCCTGCATAAGATGGTGGTAGACTCTCCCCTGGATTCTGATATCACCCCCTTGCTGGCGCAGTTTGAAACCTACCTGGGCGAGAATCCTTGGGGACGCTTCGATGTGGTCAAAAGCCTGTCTGAGAATGATCAGGACGCTTTTGACCAGGCCTTCGAAGATCTGCTTACCGAGCGGGAGGGGGAAATCGCTGAAGACATCGACAAGGGCAATAATGATGACGCGCTGGTTTTGGCTCAACGGGAGATTTTTGTAGAAGGCTTGGCGTTATTGCGGCTGGCCGAAAAGCGGGGACTAACCACTGAGTCGGATTATCTGTATTGTCCCTCTCTGGCGCGCATCCCCATGCAACAGCCCTTTCCGGGAGAGTAGTGATTAGCCATGGGTCACCCCGATATAGAAAACCAGACCGCGTTTGCGTTTGAACCATTGTTTCTCAATGATGAAGTAGGCCGCTCTTTATTAGTGCCCTTGGTCAAGGCGACCTACGGCATCCAGAACAATCAAGGCCTCACCTTGGCGGAAGATCCGGTGCCCATCAATCTGGAGGGAGAATGTCGCGGGGATCCCGAGTCCGGCAGCTACAAATACGAACCCGAAGCCGCCTTTGTCAAACCGAGTACCGACGTGATCTTGATTGGGCATGCCCATGCTCGAGGACCCAATGTCACTGAGTTGAATGTCACCTTGAAGGTTGGGCGTCTGGGCAAGGCGGTGCGGGTGTTTGGCGATCGTTATTGGTTGAAGAGCCTGGGTATGGCGGGAATGACCGATTCCCGGCCCTTTTCCAGCATCCCCTTGATATTCGAAAAGGCCTTTGGTGGCTGGGATCGCAGCCATCCGGATCCCGAAAAACACAGCTTTGAGCCCCGCAATCCCGTGGGTATGGGTTACATGGGTAAAAAGGGAAAATTCGAAGAAGGCCGGCCCTTGCCTAACCTGGAAGACCCCCGCGACTCTATCCGACGCCTCAAGGACAAGCCCGCCCCGGCGGGATTTGGTTTTCTGTCCCCGAACTGGCAACCCCGTCTGGAATTTGCGGGAACCTATGACGAGGCCTGGAAAATGGATCGCATGCCGTTTCTCCCCCAGGATTTCAACCGGCGTTTTTTCAATGCCGCTCCCCAGGATCAGATCTACCCGGGTTATTTGCATGGTAACGAATCCGTGGTCATTAATAACGCCTCGCCCCAGGGCCACATCAGTTTTCAGCTTCCCGGCGTCAGGCCACCGCAGTTCCAGATCCAATTGCGGGGCACCAAAGACCAATACCTGTCAGCCAACCTGGATACCCTGGTTATCGACACCGACGACAACCGGGTTTTCTTGACCTGGCGATGCTTTATGCCTTTGCGCAACGGTCCCCAGGATGTGGTAGCCATCAAGGTGTTCAACCAAGATCAGCCAGTAACCTCCGCAAACACCAAAACCTCTCCATAGGTAATGCCATGGCCACTTCCCTAAAGGATTTTAAAAAGGAACTCTATCAGGAATACCTGGAAGAAGTTGCCTTTCTCTACGAACAGCGACAGACCTTGCTGGACGATACCGAACTCTCCTGGCTGGATTTGGATGATTATGACCAACGTATCGAGGCTCATCTGGATGGCCTGGTGGTTGGCGGAGACCTGGCTCTGGAGACCTGCGCTGAGCAGGCAGAGGAAGGTGACGCTGGTGAGCTGCATGCGGCCTTGAGGGTGTTTTGCCGACAGGAGCAATTCGACAAAATCAAGCCAATCCTGCTCGAGCTGGATTATGGGGATATGGAAGTTGTCCAGGCCGCCGCCGATGCGCTGAAATGGGAGCTGCCGGATTCCTGGAAAGACGACACCCTTGAACTGCTTAACGAGGCTCCGGCCTGTGCTCCGCTAATCGCCATTCTGGCTGGTTTTCGCCGCTGGTCGTCAGAAGCCCCCAGGCTGCACCAGGTCTTGCCTGAACAATCCACCGGAGTAGCCCAGACCCTATGGGCCCTGGGACGCCTGCCCGATCCCAAGTCGACTACTCTGTTGTTGGATCGACTGGATAATGAAGATCCGGATGTATGCTCTGCCGCCCGGTTGGCCTTGTTGCGCCTGGGTGACAAAAGCGTCTTGAATAAAGTCCTCGAGAATCCGGAACCCGAAGATTGGCCATTTTTGCTTTTGGGCTTAGGAGGCGATCAAAACCAGGTCAAGGCCCTCAACTCAGTGGTGGCCACTGGACAAGCCAATCCTGATTGCCTGCTGGCTCTGGGCCTGTTAGGCGAGCTGGCCTCGTTCGATACCCTGGTCAATCAGCTCGAAAACCAAGATTTGGCCCCCAGCGCGGCCATGGCCCTCAACCTGATCACCGGCGCCAAGTTGTACGAAGAGGCCTTCATCCCCGACAAGATCGATGAAGACGAACTCCTGGAAGAAGAACTGGAAAAACTAAAAAAAGGCGAAAACCTCTATCTCCCCGATCAACAACCCGGCATCAACCTGACCCGCATCACCCAAGACCCCAACACCTGGAAACAGTGGTATGCCGCCAACCAGGCCCGGTTTCAGCCCGGCCTGCGCTACCGCAACGGCAAACCCTATTCTCCGGCCACGCTAGTAGACAACCTGTCCTCCGAGACCTGCCCCGGTCCCATCCGTCGCTTAGTCGGCGAAGAATTGGCCATCCGCTATGGTGTCGACTTGTCTTTTGAAGTCGATCACCCCATAGCCCAACAGAAACAAATCATCACCAAGTACAAAGAATGGGCCCGTTCAAAAGGCAGTAGATTCCAGGCTGGAAAGTACTAACCCACCTCCCCACCACGGCGATCACGATCATCATGCCCATGATGAGGATGATCACGTTCCAGTCGACGGCGCCGATGGCGACAGCGAAGTCGTATACGATCAGATCTTAGCTGAAGATGTGGCCCAGGGCGCTGCTTGCCAGCAGCAGCGAGGCGCCCGCCAGACTCATTTGAAGGTTTCTGATTTCTTTCTTTTCCCATAGGATGGTAACGACTCGATCCGGAAGGAAGGGGAACATGTCCGAGCGGAAAACCGCGGTATTCGGCTGGGTGTTCGTTTTGGTTCTTTTGGGGGTGCCGGAGATGCGGGCCGAGATCCGGCCCATCGGTGCCGACTTGGTGACGCAGAGGGACGTGTCTTTTGACGCCGCGCAGAACACCTATACCCTGACGGCGACCGGGACCCACGTCGTGACCTACAGCGTCGATCTGGACGACGCCGACCTGCGGGCGGGGATGCTCCGGGTGACGGCTTCCGTCGACCGGGGTTCCTACCTGGTGGTTGTGTCCAAGGCGGGCACCCGGTACCGCAACGCCGCCGACGTCGTTGTCGAGCCGGCGGATGCCGCGCTCGCGGCGGGGGCCTTGCTCGTCGAACATCGCATCGACGGAGATACGGTGTTGCTGCGCTGGACCGAGCAGCCCGGGGCCCATCTCCTCGAGAAGACCTTTCGCCTGTCGCTGGCGGGCATCTCTTTGAAGATCCAGGTCGAGGCCGACTCCACCTGGGGCCTCGACGGCTACGCGGGCGTCTCTCTCGGTCACGCCGAGGGAATGACCGGCGCCCGGGTGGTGCGGGTGCCGTACCTGCCCGAGGCCGTGGCTCTGCTGCCCGGCGGCACGGTCATGACCGCCTACGTGGATCCCACGCTGAGCAGCAGCGTCTCGACCACCAGCACCCTGGGCGCCTTCCCGGGCGGGGAGGTCTACGCCCACGGTCGCACCCTGGCCGAGCCGGATACGGCCGGCTTGGCCCAACCGTTGGCGGAGACCGCCTACGTTACCTTGAGTGCCGATCTTGCCGACGTGTATCCGCGCGTGACCGGAGCCGGATCACCCTATCGGTCTCTTCTCTCTCCGCTACTGGTCCTGGATGCCTGGGTCATCCACAGATCGTTCGGGGTGGCCGAGGGGGTGGCGTTTTCCTGGGAATCCCCGGAGGCCGGACTGGCCCACCTGACCGTCCTCTACGCGGATCTGGCCCCCAACTGCGGCGACGGGGTGACCGTCGTCGTCCGCCACAACGGAGGATCTCTGGCCCGGCTGCCCGTCGCCAACGGTGATACGCTGGAGCGAACCTGGAGCGCCGACGTAACCCTGGTTGCCGGCGACACCCTGCGGTTCGAGATCGATCGGGCCGGCAATAACAGTTGTGACGCCACGCGGCTCCGGGCAACCATCGACACGCCCACGGACCGGTTCGACTCGGAGAGTGACTTCTCATCTAGGCAGGGCCGGCGGAACTTCTCCTACCTGGAATTCATAGGCGCGGACGACGCGTTCATGACCTTCGACGGCGAAAGCGGCCAGTGGCATGGGGCAGGCTCCTTCTCCCTGCTCTGGGCGGGAGGCGGCCACCCGGGCACGGGCCGGACCGGCTACCTGGATGCCGCCAACATGGTGCGACGCTACGTCGAGTACGGTCTCACCCGGCTCGTCATCATCTTCCACGTCTGGCAGCGCTGGGGCTACGACGAGGGGCTTCCCGATCACCACCCGGCGAATCCCGACAGGGGGACCGGTCAGGAGATGGCCGCTTTCGTCACCGAGGCCGTGTCGGCCGGCATGCTGGTCGCGCTTCACGAAAACTACACCGACCTGTACCCCGACAACCCGCCGGACTCCCCCAGCCCGCTTTGGGATCCCACCGCTATCGCGCTCGACCGCAACGGCAACCGGAAGCTGGGTTGGTATCATCAGGAAACCCAACAGCAGGCGTTCGTCATCAAGGCCTCCCGCATGCAAGGCTTCGCCGACATGGAGAGCCCGTCCATCGCCTCGGACTACGGTCCCAACGCCGCCTACCTGGACATCACCACGGGCTGGTCGCCCGGCCGATCCATCGACCACGATGCCGCGGACAACGCGGTTGTGACACTGGCCTTTGCCTATTCCGCCACCGTCGATCACTTCGAGGCCATGAAGGCCATCTACAAAGGGCCCCTTTTTGGTGAGGGCGGCGAGGGCTCCTACCGGTACGACAGCTACTTCGCCGGGTACGTAGACGCGGTCGAGCGCCAGACGGAGGGCCGCCAGCGGGCCCAGGTTGCCCCCGACTACGAGCTCCGGACCGTTCTGCCGCGCATGCTCAACCACGGTCTGGGCTACTACAGCCGGTACTTCGTTGGAGCGGGTCAGGAGACGCCCGACATTAGCGAGGTCGATCTCGACCAGTACCGCGCCTCCGAGATCGCCTTCGGCCACGCGGGATTCCTGGGTGACTCCATCTCCGGCGTCCGGAACTGGATGCACCTGCACGCTCCGGAGTACTGGCTCGTGCAGGCGCTGCAGAGCCGTTACGCCGATGCCGACCTTCTCGATGTGGCCTACTTCGACCAGGGTGGGTGGATGGATCTCGAAGCCGCACTCCGCAACCGCCTCGACCTCTCCAGGGCGCGGCTGCGGATCAGCTACGACGACGGGCTGGTCGTGTACGTGAACCGCGACTCCTCGGCCGGCGGGGCGAGCAGCTTTGGGGATTTTTCACCCGAACAGGGTCTCGGGGGTTGGCGCTACTACCAAGACACCGGTTCCGGGTTGGAGGATCTATCCTGGGATCCGGTCCTCCAGCGCTGGCAGGGAACGGGCACCTACAGCTTCATCGACCGGGCCGGAGGTCATCCCGAGGGCGGCGCCATCGTTCGCACCTACATCGTGCCGACCAGCACGAGCCTCGCCATCCAGGCAAGCGTAGAGGATCTCAACCTGGGCTGCGGAGACGGCGTGATCGCACGACTCCTCGCCAACGGCGCAGAACTGTGGTCGTGCGACCTGCCTGGCGACGCGGCCTCGCCCTGCGCCGACATCAACCTGGTCATCCCGGTGAGCGCGGGAGACGTGATCGGCGTGCGCGTCGAGGAGAAGTCCGACTCCTGGTGCGACTCCACGGCGTTTTTGGTGGAGCTGAGCTGGGACGACGGAAATAATCATGATTGGACGGTGACGGTTTTGGGGGAAACGAAGACACTGCCGCCCTCGGGTTTCTATGCCTACAATCCTTCGGGGTTCGAGTCCGGGACCTTGCGCCCGGCGGGTTCTCCCGGCGACATCGTCGACTACGTCAATGCGCCGGAGTACCGTTTCGCCCGTAGCCGGGACGGACAACTCCTAAACATCGAAGCGTTGACGACCGACGGTGCCGTAGCTATCGTCCACGGTCAGGATAGAGACGACCTGCACGGCCTGCACCTGACCCGGGCGGATCTCGACGGTGAGCCGCTGCTCGCCTCCACTCTGCGTGCCGACATCAACCTGCGGTTTCTCGATGGGCAGCGTGCCCTCATCACCGTGCGTGATCCCGAGGGTGGCGGGACCGCCGATGTGACCTGGGGAGGTCTTCCGCCAGCTTGGCGAGCCGAGCTGCAGGCCCATCCGGAAAACCTCGAGTTGCTGACGGCCGACGATTGGGGCAATCCCCTAGGAAATTTGCTTCCGCTGACCTACACTGCCGACGGAAATCCGGTCCTCGCTGGCTTGGAGGCCGGCCAGGCCTATCTGCTCAGGTGTAGGTCGGACACCGATGGAGGCCAGGACGCCGGAACAGATGCGGGTGGGGACGGTGGTTCGGACGCGGGATTCGACGCGGGTGACCCTGGAACTGATAGGGCCGAAGACGGCGGTGACGGATCGGGCAATGAAGCCGGCCGGGACTCAGGCTGTGGTTGCGGGACCAAGCCGGCCGGATGCGCCTGCTGGTGGTGGATGGTTGGCTTGTCGATCGGGCTCGGCCGGCGTCAACCCGGGCGACACGGTTAGCTTGACCATCACCCTGGCCAACGACGGGGCCGAGAACGCCACCAACCTGGTGGGCAATGGCATCCATTACCACTACGTGGTCTCCAACCAGGGCAACGTCGACTGCATCACGCCCTTCCAGGTGGACGTGTACATCGACGAGGAGAGCCCGCCGAGCGCGGGCCAGCAAAGCAACGAATGGAACGAGACCGTCGACAGACTGGATCTCGGACAGAGCCGA
>JAUXGL010000233.1 GCA_030622135.1 Deltaproteobacteria bacterium | reverse complement strand
CTGGCACAACCGCGACTTCGCCGTCATAAGGGACGGTCGCTTATCACGATTTCAAGACGTTACGCGACTTTGCCCTGGCCCTGGGGTTGTGCCCCGGGGGCCTTGACGGGCAGGTCCGGGCCTGTTACACTACGCCCCGACTAGGGAGGCGGGCCTAATGGTGGAAAGCGAGAGTATCGGCGGCTCGGTCCGGAAAATCGAAGTGTGGATGAAGGATCGGACGGAGTTCCATCGGCGCTATTTGAGCGAGTCTACCTACGGCGGGGTGGTGGTTTCGGTCGAGGAGCCCATCGAGGCCGGCGGTGTGGTCGAGCTGGTGATAAATTTCTCCGGCACCGGCCAGGTTCACAGGCTTCGCGGCTTGGTGCTCTGGTGCCGGGCTGCTGCGGGCGAGCTTCACCACGTCGGTGTTGGATTCTTCGCCTCCGAGGCGGACAAGCGGGAACGCTTGCTGACCCGCTTCAGCATGCCCAAGCAGGAAACCCTCGAGCGCCGGGAGCTTCGGTATGTCACCATCCTGAAGGTGACCTACCAGACGCTTACCGACTTCGTGGTTGACTACACTCGCAACATCTCCAGCGGGGGGATTTTTGTCGACGGCCGCCGCGCTCCGGAGATGGGCTCGGAGGTTCTGTTCAAGCTGTATCCGCCCGGAGAGGAAGATCCCATCGACCTGACCGGCCGGGTGGCCTGGAGGCGTCCCGGCGGCGGGTTCGGGGTAAGGTTTACCAAGACCAGCACGGCGATTCGCAGCCGGATGGATCGGTTAGTGCGCACCGTGGCCATCAGTACGCTCGTGGATGCCGGCGCACCCGTCATCGAAGAATTCAACTCGGCATAGAGATTAAGACAGCAAACGAGCCAGGAGCACGCGAGCGGCGGGCAGCGGATCCTGCCGTTCGTCGGGAGTCAGTCGCACGCTAATGAAACCCTTTTCGTCGACGGACAAGCGTTCCGATTGCTCCTTGGCCAGGCGCACCAGCTTGGCGGGATTCGGAGGATGAGCGGGATCGATCTTGAGGTTTATGGTATCGCCTCGCATCTCCAGCGAGAGGAAACGGGCCTGCTTCAACTGCGTCTTGATGGCCGTCATTTCGCACAGGTTTTTAACCTCTTCGGGCTCCGGGCCAAAGCGGTCGACGATCTCCCGTTCCACCTCGAACACTTCGTCTTGGGTGGGTGCACGGCTTAGGCGGGCGTAGATATCCAGGCGCAAATCCACGTCCGGCACGTAGTCGTCGGGCAGGAAGCCCGCCACCGGCAGGGATATTTCCGGTTCGGGCCCCGGGGAGGCAACCAACTCGTTGCCCCGGCATTCCATGACCGCGCGCTCCAGCAAGCGGCTGTATAGTTCGAACCCCACCGCGGCGATGTTCCCGGACTGGGCCTTTCCCAGCAGGTTGCCGGCGCCGCGGATCTCGAGATCCTTGGCGGCGATACGGTACCCCGATCCCAGCTCGGTGAAGTCGGAGAGCGCCTCGAGTCGCCGGCGGGCGTCTTTGCTGATGGCGGACAGGCCGGGTATCAACAGGTGGGCGTATGCCCGCTCGGATGCACGACCCACCCGGCCGCGTATTTGGTAGAGCTGGGAGAGGCCGAAACGATCCGCGCGGTTGATGATGATTGTATTGGCGGAGGGGATATCCAGCCCGGATTCGATGATGGACGTGCAGACCAATACATCGATTTTCCGGCGGACGAAGTCGGTCATCACCCGCTCGAGACTTTGCGCTCCCATTTTCCCGTGGGCCCGGGCGGTGCGGATCCCGGGCACGATTCGCTGGATGTATTTCTCCATGGCCGGCAGGCTGCGCACCCAATTGTGCAGGAAGAAGACCTGTCCGCCCCGGGACTGCTCCCGGCGGATGGCCTCTTCGATGATCCGGCCGCTGAAGCGCGTGATCAGGGTGCGTATGCTCTTGCGGCCCGGGGGCGGCGTGCGGATCACGCTGACGTCTCGCAGGCCCGTCAGCGACATCTGCAGAGTCCGTGGCAGGGGAGTGGCCGTCAAGGTGAGGACGTCCACCTCCTGCTTGAGGGCCTTCAGTTTTTCCTTGTGCCGCACACCGAAGCGATGCTCCTCGTCGACGACCACCAGGCCCAGGGACTTGAAGCGCACGTCGTCGCTGAGGAGGCGGTGGGTTCCGATGACCACGTCGATCTTACCGTCCGCGAGGTCTTGGAGTGTCGACTTCTGCATCGCAGGCTTGACCAGGCGGCTGAGCATCTCTACTCGCACCGCCCTCGAGCCGAGCCGGGACCGGAAGGTTTCCAGGTGCTGAAGACCCAGGATCGTGGTGGGTACCAGCACGGCCGCCTGCCGGCCGGACAGAGCGTGGAGGTAGGCGGCCCGGACGGCCACCTCGGTCTTGCCGAACCCCACGTCGCCGCAGACCAGGCGATCCATGGGCCGTTTGGAGGTGATGTCGTCGACCACCGCCTGGATGGCTTGCTGCTGGTCTTCGGTTTCTTCGTACACGAAGGAGGCTTGTAGCGAGTGGTAGTCATCGCCGGGCGGCGCGGTGGCCATGCCCGGCCGGGCGTGCCTGGCGGCGTGCAGGCGGATCAGCTGGTCGGCGATTTCCAGAAGTGCCTGGTGCACCTTCTGCTTGGTGCGATCCCAGCCCTGGCCGCCCAGCTTGGTGAGGGGCGGGCGGTTTTCCTCGGGGCCCAGATAGCGCTCGATCAGATTCATGCGGGTGACCGGCAGGTAGAGTCGGTCTCCCCCTCGGTATTCCAGCAGGAGGTAGTCGCCTTCGGAACCGGACACCTCCAGTTTGGTCAGGCCCAAAAACCGGCCGATGCCGAAGCCCGCATGCACGATTAGATCGTTTGCCTTGAGGGCGGCCAGCTGGACGCCGGCGCGGCCCGGTTTCGCTCGGCGGACCGGCCGCCCGAACACCTCCGCGTCGGGAAGGAATCCTATACCGGCCGCCGTGCAAACGAATCCGCCGGGCAGGTCGCCGGCGACGATCAACACGTGGTCGGGGTCCCGGCGCTCCTCCAGCCACGCCGGATCGAGGGCCCGGTCGGTTGGTGCGATGCGGGCGGGGATATTTCGGCGCCGTAGCATGTCGGCGAGCTCCCGCGCCCGCACGGGACGGGAGGCCACCGCCACCGGAAAGGCGCCCGCGCCGCGCCAGTGGTCTATAAGCTCCGCTACGGGTGAAAACACGTCGTCCGCGTCTTTTTCCCGGTCGATCCGATCCCGGAGACCGGACACGTCCTCGCAGGCAATCTGGACCTGGGGGATGTCCTCCACGGAGAGACCCATGACCACATGCTGTAGATCCCCGATGGTGCTTTTGATTTTCTCGGGCGTCAGCAACACCGAGGTGGGTGGAAAAGCCAGGTTGCCCGAAGATACAGACTCTTGGTAAGCCGTGCACGCGCGTTGCCAGACGTCCTCCGCCGCGCTGAAGACGGCCCCGGCGTCATCTAAAAGAACCCGGACCCCGCCGGCCAGGTAATCGAAAATGGACTCCAGGGAAGGGTAGAAGGCCGGCAGCAGGGACTCGATGCCGAAGAACCAGAGGCCCTCCCGCAGGGCGCGCTTGAACCCAACCAACCGGTGAGACGGGAGATCGAGCTCGTCGGCCACCCTGGAAACGGACCCGAGGGCTCTCCGGCGGGATTCTTCGTCCCCGACGATGTCTCTGACCGGGCCCAGGAACACACTGTCGAGCCGGGCGACAGTCCGCTGGGTTTGTGGATCGAAACTGCGGATGGACTCTACCTCGTCGCCAAGCAACTCGAGCCGGACCGGCAGGGGCAGGAGCGACGTATACAAGTCGATGATTCCTCCGCGAACGGCGAAGGAACCTGGGTCTTCCACCAGCGGTACATGCAGATATCCAGATCGGACCAGCGTTCTTGCCAGGTCGTTCCGATCGATTTCCTGCCCCTTCAGGATCAGCTGGCTGGATGCGTCCAGTGCAGCCCGGGGCATGGTCAGGCGCATCAATGCCTGCACGCTGCACACCAGCAGATCCGGAGGGGAGGCGTGGAAGATCCTAAACAGGGTGGAAAGCCGCTCGGCCAGTGCCAAGCGATCCGGGGACACCTCGTCGTAGGGATGAGTTTGATGGAGGGGGAAATGCAGAACCTTTTGAGCGAAGGGATCGGCCGGGTCTCGATCGTTCATGCCCGCAAAGAAGCGGACGGCCCGGTAGGTCTCCTCGGCGGACTGCTCGTTTTCCACGATCCACAAGAGGGGCTTGTCCGAGAGGCGGGCCAGAACCGATGCCAACCAGGGCCGCGCGTTCTTGGATGCGCCCTGGAGCCTTACGCGTCCGGAGCTTTGTAGGTGCTCGATGACGGGCGCCAGGAGCTGGCGGATGTTTTGACGCGGCCGGGCAATATCCATTCCGCCGAGCATAGAAAATGTGGGCCGGGTAAGCAATGGGCTTGACGAGGATACCAACAACCTCTACCATTGGAAGAATACCGAGGATAACTGGTAGGAACTTCTCCGAACAGACTAATGGGAGTATCGCCGATGGCCTACGACCGGCCTAACTGGAAAGAGATCGACCGGATGCGAGAAAAACCCGGCCGACGCAAAAAGCGCGAGAGGCAGAATAACGAGATCCGCGAGAATTCCTCGCGCTACAACAAGTACAAGAAGGATTTGGACCGCCTCTTCGACCAGGGGCTCGCCGGGGAGTTGCTGAAGAAACCGGTCAAGGAAAGGGACAAGGGCAAGGAGCTGTCTTTTCCCAAGGCTACCGGCAAGGGCAAAGTCAAGGCCGCCGTGGTCACCCGCAAGGAAGGCCGCATTCCCAAGAATAGCCAGGCCAGCACCAGCCGGTTGAAGCTGATCCGCGGCGTCATCGACGCGGAGGATTCCGTAAGCCTGGTGAAGTCTGTAAACGAGCTTAACGAAAAGTTCGGGTTACCCAACGATTGGGAGGTGCTCATCCGAGTCCTGGAGCACCTCGATGAAAAGCTCGTTCTCCAGTCCATATCCAAGATGAAGGATCTGCTTCCGAAGACCGCCAAGATTCCTCGTCGGTTCACCCTTCGGGAGCGCCTACGTTCTATCGGTCAAACGGCATCGGACGGTGAGCTTCGGCAGTTGGCCACGGACATGGAAGAGATGCTGTAGCCGGGGGTCGATCCTTGCGGAATGAATACGGCGTCCGGGACGAGTTCTCACCGCCGATCTCGGTCCTGTTGCACCGTCCGGGGGAGGAACTGCTGGCCTCGGCCGATCCGGCCGCCGTCTGTATGCTGGAGCCGCTGGATGTCGAAATCGCCCGGGCGCAGCATGACGCTCTGGCGGAAGCCTACCGAGAAGCCGGAGTCGGGGTGCGGTACCTGCGGCCGTCTTCAACTCCTCCGCCCAATACGATGTACATGGCCGACCTGTTCTTCATGACACCCGGGGGAGCCATACTGGCCCGGCCGGCCTCGGGGGTGCGCTTGGGCGAGGAGCGTCTGGCCGCTGAAAGGCCTGGCCGCATGGGAATCCCCGTCCTGGGCTCCGTCCACGGGGGCGGCACCTTCGAGGGAGCGGACGCGGCCTGGATCGCGCCGGACCGGGTGCTTCTGGGCAGGGGTCGGCGCACCAGCGCGGAGGGGGCCGGTCAGGTGCGGGGTTTTCTCCGGGAGATGGGCGTGGAGATCGTCGAGGTGGATCTGCCCGCAGAAGTCATGCATCTGATGGGCGCGCTGCGTTTCCTCGACGAGAAGCTCGCCGTTGGTTGGCCCGGCCGGCTGCCCGAAAGAGCGGTCAAGGTTCTGAAACAGTGTGGCTTCAGGATTCTTTTCCCATCAGACCAGGGTGAGCTATGCGCCATGGCGATCAATCTCGTGACTCTGGGCCCCCGGTGCATCCTCATGCCGACGGGCTGCCCGAATACGCAGAGCCTCTTCGAAGAGGCTGGAGTTTCCTGCCGGACGGTCGCCGTCGACGAGCTGATCAAGGGTGCCGGTGGGATAGGATGCCTGACCGGGGTTTTGCAAAGGAATCTCTCTCTATGAAATCACCGAGTGCTACTCAGTCTGAAAAACCAGCGAGGTCAGCTGGATCGAGGGGCTGGTCAGCTTGTTGACGCTGAGCCCCACACTGGAGAAGGTGTACAGGAAATCCTCGATGAATACGCTCCGACGCATTTGCACCCACCAGCGGTATTCATCGTAACGGCGGCTCTTCTCATCGGTGTACCACTGGGGACATTCGGCAGCCCGGGCGAGGTCCGAGTGATCCACGCCGCCCAACAGTTCGAAGCCGCTCTGGGTGCTCACTCGAAATACCAGTGCGCCAGTAAAGTACCCAGCCTGATTGTAAATATTGATTGGGATGGCCAGCAGGAACCCTTCGTCGAGCGGGTGCAAGTAGGTTGAGAATCCCGGTATTTCAAGCTGGCCGAGCTCGCGTGGCTTATAGGGGTTGGACAAGTCGATAGCGTGCAAAGG
>JAUXGL010000215.1 GCA_030622135.1 Deltaproteobacteria bacterium | reverse complement strand
CGCAAGCAGGTGCGGACCATCCTGGGGCAAAACGAGAAGGTGGACCCCATTCGGGTATACAACTACATAGAGAACGGCGGCTACCAGGCGCTGGTCCAGGTCTTGGATAAGGGGAGCCCGGCTGGTGTGGTCGACGAGGTCAAGGCCTCGGGTCTGCGCGGGCGCGGTGGAGCCGGATTTCCCACCGGCGTCAAGTGGGGGATGCTGGCCCAACAAAACGGCGGTCGCCGCAAGGTTTTGGTGTGCAACGCCGACGAAGGCGATCCCGGCGCGTACATGGACCGGGCGGTCCTGGAGGGGAACCCCCACAGCATCATCGAAGGGATGATCATCGGCGCCTATGCCACCGGGGCCGCCGAGGGCGTGATCTACGTTCGGGCCGAGTATCCCCTGGCCATCAAGCACCTGATCATCGCCCTGCGGCAGGCCGGAGATCTGGGTCTGCTGGGTAAAGACATTTTGGGCAGCGGTTTTTCCTTCGACATCGACCTGGTCAAGGGCGCCGGCGCATTCGTCTGCGGCGAAGAGACGGCCCTGATGCGCTCCATCGAGGGCAAGTTGGGCGAGCCCCGCCAGCGGCCTCCCTTCCCGGTGGAAAAGGGCGTCGGCGGCCTGCCGACTTCGATCAACAACGTTGAGACCTGGGCGAACATCCCGGTGATCGTTCGGGAGGGAGCGGAAAACTTCTTGCGGGTCGGCACGCAGAACAACTCCGGCACGAAGATCTTCAGCCTGGTGGGCAAGATCAAGAACACCGGCCTGGTGGAAGTCCCCATGGGCATGACCATCGAGGAGATCGTCAACGACATCGGCGGGGGCCGGGAGAACGGGGTGCCCATCAAGGCCGTCCAGACCGGCGGTCCCTCGGGGGGCTGCATACCGGTGGAGCGGTTCGACCTGCGCATCGACTACGACAGCTTGGCCCAGGCGGGCTCCATCATGGGTTCCGGCGGCATGATCGTCATGGACGAGCACACCTGCATGGTGGATGTCGCCAAGTACTTCATGGCTTTTCTAAAGGACGAGTCGTGTGGGAAGTGCTACGTCTGCCGCAAGGGCACCCAGCGCATGCACGAGATACTGGACGACATCTCCAAGGGGAAAGGCACCGAGGAGCAACTCGATACATTGGAAGAGCTGGCACTGGTCGTCAAGGACGCGTCCATGTGCGGCCTCGGCCAGACGGCCTCCAATCCCGTGCTGTCGACGCTCAGATATTTCCGGGACGAGTACCTAAAGCATATCGAGCAGAAGAAGTGTCCGGCCGGGGTTTGCCGGGAGCTGATCGTTTTCACGGTCAACGACAACTGCAACGGTTGCGGAGCCTGCCGGCTGGCTTGCCCCGAAAAAGCGATCATCGGAAAAAAGAAAGAACCGCACGTCATCGACGCGGGCAAGTGTATCAAGTGCGGTGTGTGCAAGAGCGTCTGCAAGTTCGACGCGGTGGATGTCGAGTGAGGGAGAAGACGATGGTTCACCTGAGCATCAACGGACTGGGAGTGGACGTGGAGGCGGGAACCACCCTCCTGGAGGCGGCCCGATTCCTCGGCTTTCCCATACCCACCCTCTGCCACCAAGACGGTCTTGCTCCGTACGGCGCCTGCCGGCTGTGTGTCGTCGAGATCGGGGAGGGCCCGCGGGCCAAGCTGGTGTCCTCCTGCACCTACCCGGCCCAGGAGGGTTTGGCGGTGCGCACCGCTTCGTGGAGGGTGCTCCGGGCGCGCAGGATGATCTTGATGCTGATGCTGGCTTCGTGCCCGCAGTCCAAGAGCGTCCAGGATCTGGCCTCGAAATTCGGCGGAATCCACGGGCATCCCTTCAAGCAGGAGTACGAGGACTGTCTGCTCTGCGGGCTGTGCGTGCGGATGTGCGAAGAGCAGATGATGGCCAAGGCCATCGGCTTCCGCGGAAGGGGTGAGAACCGCAGCATCGGCACTCCATTCGACGTCAAGTCGGATGTGTGCCGGACCTGCGGGGGCTGCATGTACATTTGCCCGGCTTGCCAGCTCCGTTGCACCTATACCGAACCGGAGAAAGCCGTCTGCGGCGGCTGCGAGAACCTGACGCCGCCATGTGTGGATCAGGATCAGGACAGGTTCGACGACATGATGTGTTACATGGACCCGTGTGTCGCCTGCGAGATCCAAAAGAAATGAAAGAAAAGAGGAGGACCAGACCATGTCTCTTTCCAAAGTGAACACATCTGCGGCAACCCTGACCAAGAATCGCACGGAAGGATCGATCCACCCGGGATCGGGAATGTGCGTGACCTGCGTGGACGGCTGCATCGGCATGTGCGAGATCGGCAAGTCGGCTTACCGCGGTCACGAGGTGATCTACCCCCAGCCCTTCGGGGTGATTACCACGGCCGCGGAGAAGGACTACCCGGTCGACTACTCCCACTTCAACATCATGGGCGGCGTCGTCGGAGCCCAGGGAATCGAGGCGGACAGCGACAAGGCCGTCTTTCCGGCCGTGGACCTGGAGGTGCGTCTGGGCCACGACGGTGGGATCAAGTTCCGCCTCCCCTGGATCATCCCGGGCATCGGCTCCACCAATATCGCCAAGAACAACTGGGAGGGGCTGGCCATCGGCACGGCGCTGGCCGGAACCGGGTTGACCATCGGGGAGAACGTGGTGGGCATGGATCCGGAAAGCGTCATCAAGAATGGCAAGGTGGTGGACACCGTCGACCTTAAGCGGCGGGTGAATCTTTTCCAGGATCACCAGCGGGACGGGTACGGCGCCATCATTGTCCAGGCCAACGTGGAGGACACCCGCTTGGGCGTGCAGGAGTATGCCATTGGGGAGCTGGGCGTCGAGATCGTGGAGATGAAGTGGGGCCAGGGCGCCAAGAACATCGGCGGCGAGGTCAAGATCCGCGACCTGAAGAAGGCGCAGATGCTCCAGGATCGCGGTTACGTGGTGATTCCCGATCCCACCGACGAGACCGTAATCAAGGCGTTCGAACGGGGCGCCTTCAAGGAGTTCGAGCGCCACTCGCGGGTGGGCATGGTTACCGAGGAGGGTTTCGCCAAGAGAGCGGAGGAGCTGCGCAAGGCGGGAGCGAAGTACATCTTCCTCAAGACCGGCGCCTACCGGCCCCTGGCGCTGGCGCGGGCCATCACTTATGCCTCCAAGTACGGAATCGATCTGCTCACCGTCGATGGCGCCGGCGGAGGCACCGGCATGAGCCCCTGGCGCATGATGAACGAGTGGGGCGTGCCCCCGGTCGAGCTGCATTCGTTGTGCCACCGCTATGCGACACAGCTTGCCGATAAGGGCCTGCACGTCCCCGCCATCGCCGTGGCCGGCGGGTTTGCCTTCGAGGATCAGATCTTCAAGGGGCTTTCGCTGGGCGCGCCCTTCGTGAAGCTGGTGGGCATGGCCCGCGCTCCCATCGCCGCCGCCATGGTGGGAAAGACCATCGGCCGGGCCATCGACGAGAGCAGCCTTCCCGTCTACGTGGAGCGCTTCGGCTCGACCAAGGATGAAATATTCGTTACCGCGAGTGAATTGCGCAAGGAGCTCGGAAACCGCGAGTTCGAAAGCCTGCCGTCCGGGGCCATCGGTCTCTATACCTACTACGAGAGGCTGGCCCAGGGTCTCCGCCAGCTCATGGCGGGAGTCCGCAAGTTCTCACTCGAGCATATCTCCCGAAACGATCTGGCCTCGTTGCCCCGCGAGTGCGCGCAAATCAGCGGCATTCCCCACGTCATGGATGTCGACAAGAAGGAAGTCGAACAGCTCCTCAAAACAGCAGCCAAGAGCCCCACAGTCAAGTCGAAGCGGAAGGCAAAGAGCTCCAAGAAAATCCGCAGGGTTGCGTCAAACTGAGGCAAGTTCTCGGCATCTGGGTGGGCCGCACCATGAGGTCGATGGTCTTGTCGGGATCCTTAGCGTACATTTTCGCACAAATGTGGGTGGTACCTGGTGATCCTGCCCGCCGAGGCAGAGCATGCCGTCAAGTACGCATCCCAGTCGGTGGTGCAGGAGGATGTCGCCAGACCTGCGGTGGGGGTAGCGGCGTGAGGCCGGGCACCTTGTTGCTTGTGCGGAACACGCAGAGCACTTGCCCTGCTCCAGGTCGAGCGGCGGACGGGGCGATCAATGCTGGCCACCCCTTGGCGTGTAGGGTTTCCCCAGTCAATTGGTATGGGAGCCAACTCGATCTTCCAAGCGGCGATATCGGGACGCCGATTCTTTTCAGTCGAGCTTGGGTGGACAGGTCGGCCACTGTCGACAAGTTGATCTGCCACCGCCAAAGGTGGCGTGGCATCTGCAACGTTGGTCGAAGCGCGAACTCAGCAAGGAATCGATACCACTCCGCCCAGGCCGTGTCGGGCGAATCAGCAAAGTACATGGCCTCTACGATTGACCCGTGTTGCCAGCGGCCATCGCCAGGGTGCGGCGGTTGATACCAGACCTTCCCGCGATGAGGGATGTGTCGCCACCAAACGCCGGATACCGACGTGGCGTCTACGTCGAGAGCCACGGGTCACGCCGCGGGTGGGGATTCGAGTGCTGTCACGATCCGTGAAACTTCGCGGTAGCCGCCCTCGCCAATTACATCCAAGGGCTTGCGGTCGCCGAGAGCGGGAATGGGTTTGCGCATCCACACTGGGATGTATGCTGGAACCATGACCCGCATGAGCCGCTCGACAATCGCTGAAAGCTCCGCGATATGCTCCGCGGCGTCCCTGCGCGAGGGCGTTCTCGTTCGAGCAAGCCATGAGCGTACCGTGCTGTCCGCGGCGCCAGTGGCGCGCGCAATGTCTGGACCGCTCAGATGACCCTTCTCGTGAATAAAGATCACCTCATCGACGAAAGCTGAGGACATCAGTTCACCTCCATAAAATCATTGTAGCGCGTTTGTATCGAGATTGCAACCATTATGCATCGTGCTCCAGGGCCCTGGACAAAGTCGTTGCCGTTGCCCCTATTTAGACCACCCCATTTTGATCACATTGATATTTCGGGAAGTTACAAGCGGGCTGTAGATACAATTCTTCCTCAAGGGTTCGTCATGGCCGTTGCAGGATTTGCTCCGCGAGGGTGTTGTCGTTGCCGAGGTGCGCCAAGTGCAGGCTTTTCAGTAAGTTCGACCACGTCGATGACCGCGCTGCCCTGTTCGTCGCGCAGCACGGGATGTCCGAAAAGGCCGTCACGATAGCTCTTTAGGTACTTGGGGGACGGCGATCTGCGATCTTGGGGATTTTGGGGAACGGCGGTACATCAACTCCCTGAAAAACAGGTACTTAGCGAACTTCCGTCCCTTTTTCGTCCCATAATGGAACCACTAGCCGGGGCTCTTGCTTTTCATCTTCGCCCTGGCAGCTTCAACGTCGATGCGAACCTTGTGACCATGCTTTTCCAGGAGGTAAACCAGGTTCGAGCCGTCAATGAGGGTTATGGGCTTGTCCTTGACGAATGTCCGGGTGTCCCTTCCGAAGTGGGCGGTGGTGACCAGGATTCCCTTGGCGGCGCCCTCGGAGATCATGGTTCCATACAGGTCCCTGACCGCCGATACCGGCACCACTTTGGTGTACCGCTTCGCCTGGATGACGAACTTGCCGCCGCGTATCGGGTCGGGATCAAAGGCGATTGCGTCCACGCCGCCGTCCGCGCTGGTCTGGGTGACCCGGACCTCCGAGTCCTCGCCGGCGAACATCTTCCCGAACAGCTCCCTGACCAAGTGCTCGAATTCCTCCCAGGGGATCTCGGCCAGGTTGGTGGTGCTGTGTATGTCTGCGAGCACTTCCCTTGACTCCACGAACCGGCCGTCCTCACGGCTGATCTGCATGATGGGCCTGACCGGGGCGACCTGCGACAGCGGCCCGGCCACCAGGCCCTTGAAACTCCTGATGCACTCGGTCGTGTCTATCCGGGCTAGGTTGACGGCCTCGAACTGCTCGCGCTCCGCGGAGACGGATATGATGCATGAAGTCTGGTCATTGCCGGTCGCCTTGTCCGTATACGTAACCCAGCCGTTCACCACGGCGGCCTGGACGTGCGAGGTGTACACCGACTCGAACACCTCGTGGATGGTGCGCAGAATTGCCTGCTCGATCACCGAGTCGTAGAACTCGTCGTGCTCTTTCTTCTTCATGGATATCGGCTTGGATTCGAGTGATCTCGCCACGAACTTGTAGTCGACGACGTCCGACACCTCGTCCTGGGCTGGCAGCGTCAGATCCACGACCGCGGTCATGGAGGCCGGATCGTAGTTCACCTCGTGTTCCAGGCAGAAACCTTCCGGGTACTCGGAGCGCTCGAAGACCATCTTCAGGTACTCCACCATGGCATCCGGCTGTCCTTTATCGAAACGCTGCTTGAAATCCATCACCCGATCGTTCCGCTGGCTCTGGTCTACGAGGAACCTGCGCTTCTTGGCCTCGTACTTTTTGTGTGCGATGTCCTCGCGCCGGTTGTAAGCGATGGTGGCCTGCTTGTGATCCTCGTCGATCCGCCTGCAGGCGGCCTGGAACCCAGACCGCAAGGAAGTCTCCTTGGCATGCCGCCTGCGCTCCAGCGCGGGGATCAGCGAGTGTATGAACCACTTTCTGGGGTACCTCTCTTCCGACCCCCGGTCGAGCTGCACTCGTTGTGCCACCGCTACGCGACACAGCTTGCCGATAAGGGCCTGCACGTTCCCGCCATCGCCGTGGCCGGCGGGTTTACCTTCGAGGATCAGATCTTCAAGGGGCTTCCGCTGGGCGCGCCCTTCGTGAAGCTGGTGGGCATGGCCCGTTTTCCCATCGCCGCCGCCATGGTGGGAAAGACCATCGGCCGGGCCATCGACGAAAACAGTCTTCCCGTCTACGTGGAGCGCTTCGGCTCGACCAGGGATGAAATATTCGTTACCGCGAGCGAATTGCGCAAGGAGCTCGGAAACCGCGAGTTCGAAAGCCTGCCGCCCGGGGCCATCGGTCTCTACACCTACTACGAGAGGCTGGCCCAGGGCCTCCGCCAGCTCATGGCGGGAGTTCTCACTCGAGCATATCTCCCGAAACGACCTGGCCTCGTTGACCCGCGAGTGCGCGGAAATCAGCGGCATCCCCCACGTCATGGACGTCGACAAGAAGGAAGTCGAACAGCTCCTCAAAACAGCAGCCAAGAGCCCCACAGTCAAGTCGAAGCGGAAGGCAAAGAACTCCAAGAAAATCCGCAGGGTTGCGTCAAACTGAGGTAACTCTGAATAACTCCGCTGGAGATTGGGGTATATTTCTCATCTTGAAAGGGCTGATCGGTGTACCCCAAGGGTGCCGTCTCCAAAAACTGGGGTTATGAGACGGGCATCAGTCTAGAAAACCAGCGAGGTCAGCTGGATCGAGGGGCTGGTCAGCTCGTTGACGCTGAGTCCCACGCTGGAGAAGGTGTACAGGAAATCCTCGATGAATACGCTCCGACGCATTTGCACCCACCAGCGGTATTCATCGTAACAGCGGCCCTTCTCATTGCTATACCACTGGGGACAGTCGGCGGCCCGGGCGATGTCCGAGTGATCCACACTGCCCAGCAGTTCGAAGCCGCTCTGGGTGCTCACCCGAAATACCTGTGCGCCGGTAAAGTACTCGCCCTGCTTGTAAATATTGATTGGGATGGCCAGGATCCTCCGTTCGGGGTGGTAGGTAAAGGCGTGGTGATCGTACAGGGCCTCGGAGTGCGATCCCCAGTCTCCCACCCCGATGGAATGCTGGTGGAGCCGGGTGGGGTTGTGGGGATCACGCACGTCGAACAGCGACAATTGAACGTTCCAGTCGCCGTCCTCTCCGATGGCCAGCAGGAACCCTTCGTCGAGCGGGTGCAAGTAGGTTGAGAATCCCGGTATTTCAAGCTGGCCGAGCTCGCGTGGCTTATAGGGGTTGGACAAGTCGATAGCGTGCAAAGG
>JAUXGL010000167.1 GCA_030622135.1 Deltaproteobacteria bacterium | reverse complement strand
TACCGAGATCCTCGCGAAGGGACCCAGGGGCTTGAAATGCCGGTATTGCAGCCAGATGAAGCTCATGAACAGGTCCTGTCGGTCCAGGTAGCCCATGTCGTTGAGCGCCAGGGTAGGACTGCGATACTCGGCGCCCAGTGCCCCCACCAGATGCTCGCCGCTCTTCTTTCTAAACAGCAGCTTACCGCCGTAGCCCAGGGGACCGTCGCGTTCCAGGGCGGCCCGGGTGAAGTCGTCGTGCCGGGCGTGGCGCTCGTCGGTAAGATAGGAAAAATAGGTCAAGGCAGTGAAATTGTACTTGCCGTCGAAGAGCTCCAGCTGCAAATCGGTTCCGCCGGTCACGGCCGAGCCGTGAGCCTTCGTGGCCATGGCGGTGGTCATCAGACCCACCGAGGAATTCCTCGAAAACTCCTGCTTGAGCCGCAGGATGGAGAAGCTGGTCAGGGGCTCGGCCACGCGGGAAAACTCGGCGTCGTCCGCGCCGCGCAGGGTGGCGCTCTGCTCCGACGTCACCGCCTGGAGCAAGCCCACCGAGAGCCGCGAGTCGGTGCGGCCGGCCAGCTTGGCGGCGCCCCAGATGCGCGGCAGCTGGGCGTCTTGGGTAATCTCCTCGTCGCCCTGTGTGTCCGGCGACCGCGGGGCCCGGCCGATCCGGCGGGTGTAGAACAGCTCCGCCCGCGAGCCTCCGTCCCCGAAACGCGGGGTCTGGAACAACTGCCGGTCCTCCAGAAAAAATGGACGCTTCTCCGGGTAGTAGGTCTCGATGGTGGACAGGTTCAACACCACCTGGTCCACCTCCACCTGGCCGAAGTCCGGATTGGCGGTCAAAGTCAGCATGAAGTTGGAAGACAACCCCAGCCGGGCGTCCACGCCCAGGTCGAACGGGCGCGGCTCGCTGCCCGCCTGCGCCCAGCCGGAACGGGTGGCGACATAAGGTGCAACGTCATAACGCAACGGCTGCCGGGACAGATCCATATTGTTCAGCTCACCGAAAAGGGAGACCCACATCCCCGACTCCGGGGGGATATACTGCCACTGGTTCGACTCGTTCAGGCGACTGATGCGCCGGGTGAAGTTGATCCCGAAGCGCACCTGCTCTCCGGCCGTGTAGCGCAACAACTTGAGCGGGATGCGCATCTCCACTTCCCAGCCCGCCGCGACGACGCGCGTCCGGGCCTCCCAGACCCCGTCCCAGTCGGTGCTCTGCTGGTCATCGTCGTGCCAGGTACCGTCCAGTTGGACGCCCGCGGCGTTGACCGCGAAGAAGAACCCCGAGCGCCGGTCGTGCCGGCTGTCGATGTCCACCTGGAACCAGTCCGACTCGATCCAGCGGTCCCGGCGAGTCACCCGGGAGACGATGCCCGCGGGCTCTGGATCCCGGCAGAGCGCACCGACGTAGATGGCCTGGTCGTCGTGGAGGATACGCACCTCGGTGGGGAAGGACGCCGGCTTGCCCGGATCGGGAAACGACTGGATCATCGATTCGGTAACCGCGGCCTGCTTCCAGGCGGCCTCGGTCAGCGCACCGTCGATGACCGGGGCAGCGGCCACCCGCAGGCTCTTGACCTCGCGGAGCACTTCGGCGGACGCGCTGGTCGTCGTCAAGGCGATAAACAGCATGAAAAACCGGCTCATGGCCACCCTCGTAATCTTCACGATCTTCATGCAAGCGTACTCCTTGTCCATCACCGGCGAATCACCGCAGCGTCATGACTTGGTCACGGCTGCGCTGTATCCGGTTTCCATACCCCTAATTAACACCGGGCGTTTGGTAAGATTCCCGAAAGCTACTGTTTCTTTATCCGGATGCCGCCGCTGAAGCTGCTGATGTCTATATCGGTGCCTCCGGAGCCGGCCTTGGCCTCCAGGCGGTTGTCGCTGCTCTCCCGGACCTTCAGCTCGAACTCCGAGCGAACCCCCCCGCTCCGGGAGCGGGCCGATACGTCGAAGCCGGCCTCTTTTGGCAGCACCAGGCTGGTGTCACCGCTCAAAGTGGAGATCTTCACGCTCCCGTCGGCTGAGAACTTGCCACTCAACGTGACGTCGCCACTTACAGTCTTCAGCCGAACCTGGCCGGCGTCGACCTTGGTCAAGGTAATGCTGCCGCTGACGGTCTTGACCTCCAGGAGCCTCCCCCGGATGTTGCGGCCCACTACGTCGCCGCTGACGCCCTTGAAGGAAAGATCGCCCTCGAGATTCTCCAGCCGGACGTCGCCGCTGGTGGCCGTCAGGGAGAGATGTCCGGAGCAGGACTGTACCTTGGCATCGCCGCTGACGGTCTTGACCTTGAACCGGCCCGATACGTTTATAAGCGACACATCCCCGCTGATGGAGACCGCGCCGACGCTGGAGCCGGCCGGAACGTGCAAGATCGTGTCGGCGCTGATGTGGCGGACGATCTTCCCGTTCTCGTCGACGCCGATTCTGATATTGTCCCCGTCTACCAGAACGTAGCTCTCGATGTCGTCCTCGGCCTCTACCTTCACTTCATTCTTGTCCCAGCCGACGATCTTTACGCACCCGGATTTCGTCCCTATGCTCAAGTCGGCCTTGCCCTTGACCGGGATGTTCTTCTGGTACGCTCCGGCCAGAGACGACCAGGTCAGCAGGCCCAGCAACGCAATCGCGGTTTGTAACGTTTTCATGACCACATCCTCCTCACATTGAATCCGCCACCAAGTCGGTCAGTAAATCCACCTTGTATTGGTAGGCGGTAAGCAGCGCTTCCTGCGCCTCCGGGTCGGTCTGGTTGCGCCTCAATGCCGTTCGGCACCTGGTGATGGTCGCATCCATCTGGGCCAGGCCCTGTCCCACCACCGCGCTGGTCTCGGGGCTCCACTGGGGCCGCGACGTCTTGACCGCCGCTTCCAGTGAGCCGATGGCGCTACGATACTCCACCTCGGCCCGGGCCACGGTCTCCAGGGCGGTTAACGGACCGGTGGGCTTCTTCGCGTCGTCGACCGGCCGGCCCAGGACCAAGACCACCAGAAGCACAGCCGACGCGCCGACGACCGCCGCCGCCGGGACCATCCATAAACGCCGCCACCAGGAAATCGCGGGCGGCTGGGCCCGGGCCCTGCGTACGGCCGGCCACAGATCCCTGCGCGGCTCGACGTCGGCCAACTCTAAAAGATCGCCGCGCAGCCTCTGGAGCTCCTCCGCCGCCTGGGTGCAGGCTTCGCAGTCATCCAGGTGACTTTGAATCTTTTGGGCACGGGATTCCTCAATAATGTCGCCGTCTATGTACGCGCTCAGTTCCGCGGCCCGAATGTGCTCTTTGGTCGTCATCCCGCGCTCCCTGAAAGCAGCTCGCGCATCCGTGCGCGGGCCTTGTGCAGTTGGCTCTTGGAGGTCCCCTCGGCCGTATCGAGAACCTCGGCGATCTCCCGGTGCCCCATGCCCATGACGTCATGCATCACCAGCACCTCCCGGTACCCCTCGGGCAGCACCTTCAGCGCCTTTTCCAGGCACGCGCGGGCCAGGGCGTCTTTCTGCTCCGGCTCCACCGGCACGTCTTTTTCGAGCGGGGTGCACACCCGCCGCTTGTACACGTCGCGGCTCCGGTTGATGGCGATGCGACAGAGCCAGGTGGAGAGCATCGAACCGCCCCGGAAGGTATGCAGGTACTTGAAGGCCCGGATGAAGGTCTCCTGGACCACGCCCTCGGCGTCGGCCGTCGATCCGGTCAACCTCAATGCCATGGCGTAAATCTTCTGTGAATGCTGCTCGAACATAATCTGCATCGCCCTCTCATCACCGGCCAGGCTACGCTCCACCAATTCGCGATCGTCATGTTTTTGCGTCATCTCCACCTGCCGGTGTCGATTATACAACTTGGACTCACAAGATCGGAAAAGGGTTGCCTGTCAGAAGGAAAAAGACCCCGGGTGTAAACGCAAAACCCCAGCCACCTGCAACCCTGGAAGGCAAAAACCAACAATGCCGGGTGGTTAAATAACTCTTACCCGTGCTCTACGACCACCTCGTAGAGCAGCTCCCCGTCCTCGGTCACGAACGACTGCGGACAACCGTAGATTTCGCAGATCCCCACCGCACCCAGCTCACCGGGATCGGTGGAAAGATAAACCGCCCGGCGGTACGCCCCCACCCGGCAACTGCAGGGAACCAACTGCCGCAGCTCCTCCTTGCAAACCGGGCAGCAAAGCCGCATATGAGTCCCCTCGGGAAGATCTTTTCCCTCCTTGCGGGGATCGTTGATTATGGGAGAAAGGTAATAGTCCTCCACCGGACCACCTTCCCCCCCTACCTCGACTCGGACGTGAATGGCCGGCAACCCGTCGAAGCGCACGCCGTAGACCATCAAACTGTGACCGTTGTGGCAAAACAACTCGGGAATCCAGATCCTCTCGCCGTCTTTCCGGATCCGGGAAGATTCCGAAAAAGAATAGTCGTCCAGATACCTCTCCAGCTTCTTCTTACCTTCTTTGCCCGCCATCTTTGTACTCCCTCCAATGCTCGCAGGAAATATCACTCAAGCCTATGGATCACAAGCAAAAAACGTGTTAGAAGAATGGCGGTAGGAAAGACCATGACCATCGAATACGAAATGCCGCTGTACCGCCCACCCTCGGAAGCCCACTCGCTGATCCTCCAGGCCACCATCGGCTGCACCCACAACCGCTGCGCCTTCTGCGTGGCCTACCAGTCCAAGCAGTTCCGAGTCAGGCCCGAAAAGGAGATCTTCGCTGAGATCGACTGGGCGGCCGAAGAGATGCCCGACACCCGGCGCGTCTTCCTCGCCGACGGGGACGCGTTCGCGCTCTCGCCCCAGAAGATGGTGAACATCCTCGATCACCTGTACCGGCGGTTCCCCGACCTGGAGCGGGTGACCGCCTACGCCTCTCCGCATAACTTCAAGAGCCGCAGCGTCGACGACATCCGCCCGGTCCGCCAGGCCGGACTAACCATGCTCTACTTCGGCCTGGAATCGGGCGACGACGAGATCCTGAAGCGCATCGACAAGAACACCACCTGCGAGAAAATGATCGCGTCCTGCCAGAAAGCCCACGACGCCGGCTTCGACCTCTCCGTCACCGTGATCCTGGGCCTGGCCGGCCCGCAGGGCTCAAAGCGCCACGCCGAAGCCACCGCCAAAGCCCTCGACCGCATCCGCCCAAAATACATAGCGGCACTGACGCTGATGCTGGCGCCGCGCAGCCCGGCCTATCCGGAGGTCTACGGCGATCCAGACTGGCGCGTCCTGGATCCGGTGGAAACGCTTAGAGAAATCCGGGTCCTGCTTTGCAACATGCACGCCGATGGCATCACCTTCCGCTCCAACCACGCATCCAACTATCTGGCGCTAAAGGGAAACCTTCAAAAAGACAAGCAGAAGCTGATCGAGATCATCGACACAGCCCTAAACGACCCCAACTCACCTCTATTGAAGCCGGAGTGCTTAAGAGCCCTCTAGGCACTTGAGAAACCGTGATCTTTGCACTTGAGTCAAGCTTAGCCAAAGGCATCCATGTATCGGTTGTCGGCCTTGTGCCGCGCCTTGTGCCGCACCTTTTGCGGCGCTAGCCATTTCTCACCAGCATCATTGAAAAACGGAGAACAACCATGCGAGCCGACCAAATCCTGTTTTTACTGGCAGCGTTCATCGCCGGCTGCACATCCACCGAGGGAACTCCGGTTGACCAAAGCGCTTTGGGCTACTTGGCCTGCGCGGACTACTTCGACTGCGGCGCCGGGCGCTACTGCTCGGAGTCCGGCACTTGCTTCACCGACTGCCGCACAACCGCGGACTGCGCCCTCTTCGGCGAAAACACGATCTGCAACCGCTTCGGCCAGTGCCTGGAGGCGGAGGGACGCAACCGCTGCAGCAGCCACGCGGACTGCGGCCCCAACCGCTACTGCAACGGTATCTGCTCGGCAAGCGGCGCCGGCTGCGGCGCCCCGGAGGATTGTCCCTACGACTACGACGAATGCGCGGGCAAGTGCGCGGCACCCTGCGGCCAGGACGATGACTGCAAGGAGACCTGCGTCGACGAGCGCTGCACCGTCACCAACGACCGCTGCGAGACGGACGCCGACTGCGTCCGGCTTCGCGAACAGGAGTGCACCCCCGTAGGTCAGTGCATGCGACCGGGCTGGGAGAAATGGATCTCCCCCGGAAAGCTGCCTCCTACCCACTGCACGAGAGACAGCCAGTGCAAGGTCCTGGGCTGGCAGTACGTCTGCGACTGCGACAAGGAGACCCACCGCGGCGGGATCGAGGTTTGCGCGGGCGGCAACCACGCCGACTGCGTCGAGGGCAACCTCGACCTCGGAGACGGCCCGGCCTCCAGCCCCGCCCACGGCTTTGTGGGCGTGTGGGGAATGCGCATGGAGGTCGGATCGGTAACCGTGGGAGTCCCTCTGGTCAACAAGCAAAACACCTATTCTACCAATCTTTTCCTGGTCAAGATGAGCCACGAAGAGGGCGACCTCATCAAGATCGATCAGAAAGCCTGCGAGATCCAGTTGATCAACTTCAACGACGACGATCAACCCTTCTCCGACCTGGCCTGGATGGTGGTCCCTCACCTGTACATCCGCGCCCTGCCGATCATAAAGCAGACCGCCGAGGTCACCTCGGCGGTGCCGGGCTCCGCCTTCGAGACCTCTCAGTCCTGCGAGACCCGCGGCCTGGTCCTGGACGACCCGGTCAAAGACGATCTTCCCACCCACGATGATTTCTTGGCCGACCCCAACGACCACCGCTTCTGGGATCAGGACGAGGACGGAAACGCGGGCATGACCACCATGATGAATGGGATCCTGCGCGGAGCCATCTACAACGTCCAGCGCTGGAAGGCCGTCTACCACGGCGAGATCCTCGACGCCGATCACATCCGCGGGCTCTCCTCCATCGAAAACCAGCAGAATGTAATCTCCGCCAGCACCCCAACGTTGATCTACAAAACAACCACCGAGATCCACCGGGAGGCAGACCGGACCTTCCACCGCTTCCAGCGCATGCCCGACGACACCTCCTGCGCCGACCTGATCCGCGAAGGCCACCACGAAGACTCCTGGCTGCGCCATACCAACCACATGATGGACGTCCCCGACCCGTAATCAGGATATCTTGGGGACATCGCACCTCTATGCGCAGTCAACAAGTTACGTATCTTATTGCGGGCACCGGTGGCGGATTGGGGGTCCAATGCCCTCCTTGACGTACATACCCGTATCCACTACCATTCCTGGCCATGAACACCCTTATTGTTGGTGCCGGTGTGGTGGGTGAGTCTCTGGCGGAGCAGCTTTCGTTGGAGGGGCACCGGGTTTCGGTGATTGACCGGGATCGGCATAAAATCAAGAAGCTGGGGGAAAAGCTGGATGTGCTTACGGTGCACGGGAACGCGGGGATGCCCAGTGTGCTGTATCGGGCGGGGATCAGGTCGGCTAAGATGGTCATCGCGGTCACGGACATCGACGAGGTGAACCTGGTGGTGGGAATGCTGGCCTCCAAGATGGGGGTCAAGCACCGCATCGTGCGCATCCGCAACCAGGAGTATCTGGAGAAGGATTGCGTGATTTCGCTAAACGAGCTGGGGATCGACCAGGTGATCAACCCGGATCCGGCCATCGTCAACGCGCTGGTGCGCATGATCGAGATCCCCGGCTCTTCCGACTTCGCCACCCTGGCCGGCGGCCAGGTGCTCATGCTGGGCTTCGACATCACAAAAGACAGCCCCCTGGTGGACCGAACCATGGCCGAGTTGAGAGAGGTGGGCAAGCTGGACGCCTTCTTAATCCTCTACATCACCCGCGGGGACAAGGTCATCGTACCCAAGGGCCAAGACAAGATCGAACCGGGCGACAACATTCACCTGCTGGTCTCCAGCCGGACCGTGGAGTTCGTGGCGCCGTTCATCCACAAGACGCCCCGGAAAATGGATCACGTGATCATCGCCGGGGCCAGCCGGGTAGGCCTGCAACTGGCAGAGAGAATCCAGAACAAGGTGGAGCGGGTGTTCCTCATCGAGCCTCTGGACGAAGTGGCTTACGAAGCGGGCGAACACCTGAATAACACCACCGTGCTCAAGGGCGACGAAACCGACCTGGATGTCCTGGAGGAGGCCGCCCTGGACGAGTGCGACCTGTTCTGCGCGGTTTCCGACGACGACCACCGCAACATGATGTCCGCGCTCCTGGCCAAGAAGCACAGCCCCACCAGCGCGGCCGTACTGGTCCACAAGCCCGAGTACGTGCCGGTCATGGACAGCCTGGGGATCGAGATCGTTCTCAACCCGCGGCTGGTAACCGTCGGCGAGATCCTCATGCATGTCCGCCACGGCCACATCCACTCGGTCACCCGCCTGGCCGAAAGCCGCGCCGAGCTGCTCGAGATGGAAGCCCCGGAGAACTCCCCGGCGGTGAAGAAAAAGCTGAGAGACCTGCATTTCCCCTCCAACGCTCTGCTGGGCGCCATCGTCCGCAACGGGAAAATGCAGATACCCACGGGGAATACCCAGGTGAAACCCGGGGACATCGTGGTGGTCTTCTCCCTCCCCGACGCCATTTCCAAGATCGAGAAGCTGTTCACCCGCCGCCGGTGGTTCTGACCCATGAACTGGCGCGCGGTCCTTTTGATTATCAGTTACCTGTTGATCATCCTGGGCCTGTGCCTGCTGGCCCCGCTGGCCGTCGCCATCATCTACGACTCCCAGAGCCCCTACGAAACCCGGGAGATCGTGGGATTCACAGTCACCCCGGTCATCTGCCTGGGGCTGGGCCTGTTTCTGCGCTACAAGTTCCGCGGGCGGGAGCAGGACATCGGCCGGCGCGAGGGTTTCGCCATCGTCAGCTTCTCCTGGCTGGCGGCGGTCCTGCTGGGCATGCTGCCTTTTATGATCTCCGGCCTGCTGGGAATCACCGACGCCTTCTTCGAAACCATGAGCGGCTTCACCACCACCGGGGCCTCGATCTTCGGCGACCCGGGCATGGAAATCGAGAAGATCCCCCACGGGCTCCAGTTCTGGCGGTGCATGACCCAGTGGCTGGGGGGAATGGGCATCGTGGTCCTGTCGGTGGCCCTGCTCTCGTTCCTGGGCGCGGGCGGCTACCGCCTGCTGAAGGCGGAGGCGCCCGGCGGAGTGACCTTCGAGCGCGAGCGACCGCGGATCACCGACGCGGCCAAGGACCTGTGGAAGCTGTACCTGATCATCTCGACCATGGAGTTCGTCCTGCTGAAGATCTCCGGCACGACGATCTTCGACGCCTTCTGCCACACCTTCACCACCATGTCCACCGGCGGCTTCTCCCCCCACGGCGAATCCATCGCCTACTTCGGCCCGGCCACCCAGTGGATTATCATCGCGTTCATGTTCATCGCCGGGGTGAACTTCTCCCTGCACGCCCAGGCATTTGGCCTGAACTTCCGGCCCATCGGGCGCAATCCCGAGTTCCGGCTGTATCTGGGCATCATCGGAGTATGCACCATAATCGGCCTGCTGGTAGTGCCATACCAAGGCAACACCGAGACTCACGTGCGCGACGTGGTCTTCCAGGTGGTGGCCATCGGCACCACCACCGGATACGTCACCGCGGACTTCGACGCCTGGCCGCAGATCATGCGCCTGATCCTGGTCATGCTCATGTTCGTGGGCGGTTGCATGGGCTCCACCGGCGGCGGCATGAAAGTGGCCCGGTTTTTGATCTACGCCAAGGCCCTGGTCCGCGAGCTACACCGGCTGATCTTCCCCCGCGCGGTGCGCCCGGTGCGCGTCGGCGACCGGGTGATGGAGCCCGGCATCGTCTCCAACATCCTCGCCTTCGGGGTCATCTGGATCGCCACTTTCCTGTTCGGGGCCATGGTCATGGCCTTCTGCGGCTACGACCTGATAAGCTCCCTGTCGGCCTCGGTCGCCGCCGTCGGCAACATCGGCCCCGGCTTAGGAGCGGTAGGCCCCATGACCAACTGGGCGCACTTGCCGGCGGCGGTCAAGTGGATCATGGGTGTTTTGATGCTCCTGGGTCGGCTGGAGATCTTCTCGGTGCTGATCCTGTTCACCAGGTGGGCCTGGAAGAAGTAGGCGAGCTACTCTCGTCCGCGGAGAAGACCGCCGGCATCCCCGAGTCTTGGGAGGGTATGCCCGCCAGATGTCTGCAAACAAGTCGATTCCCGGCTAAAATAAGTCCTCCAACCCGCTGAATTCGGGTAAGATTTCGTCTGTAGCCGAGAGGCTCTCGGTTTACTTTTCGAGGCATTCACGTTCTGGCTGGTAGGTGAGACCAAATGCTCAAAGAGCTCCGCGAGCGGGACCGACATGCGCAACAGCGGCTCAGGTCGATCCCAATCTCCCGCGTAAAAAGTGACACTTACGAAGAGGACCACGAGTAAATTATCTCACCAGTATAGTGGCACCGCGTATATTGAGTTCCTCTGGGCAGCGCTTTTTGCAGTACCCGTTT
The DNA here is from genome assembly GCA_030622135.1 of Deltaproteobacteria bacterium. Classification (GTDB taxonomy): domain Bacteria; phylum Myxococcota; class B64-G9; order B64-G9; family B64-G9; genus JAUXGL01. The sequence goes on along the minus strand of JAUXGL010000167.1, from coordinate 1,221 downwards.
TCTGGGTGAAGTCAATATGTTATGTCGAAACGTAGGGGCACCAGTGGGAGATTGGGGGCATTTCGACCCCCTAGCATTTTACACGTTAGGCAAGCTAGAATAGAATCCTGACGATATCCGGAGGACGTCATGAATCGGAAGATTTCCGCTTGCATCCCAATCCTTTCGGCCCTTACTCTTACGCTTTCGGCCTGCGGCTCCGAGCCTAGCAAGCTGTGCTCCGTGGCCACCGACTGCCAAAAATGCGAAAGATGCATCGACGGAAGATGCATCCTGGACGAGAGCCGTCTGAACGTCTGCGGCGAGTGCGACCAGCCCGATCCCGAGGAGATCTGCGGCGACGGGCTGGACAACGACTGCGACGGAGAGACCGACGAGAACTGCGAAGGCCCCTGCGTGGGCGTGGTATGCGACAGCCCTCCCGGCCCCTGCCTCGCTTCTCCCGGCGCCTGCCGGGACGGCGTTTGCGACTACCCGCCGCTGGCCGACGGGACGGCCTGCGACGACGGGGACGGCTGCACCCAAAACGACGCCTGCCAGGGCGGCACCTGCGCCGGTACTCCGATGATCTGCAACAGCCCTCCGCCAAACGAGTGCTTGGATGCGAACACGCTGAGGTCGTATGACTCAAACGGATCCTGCTCTGCCGGTAGCTGCGAGTATCCGCACCAGAATATAACCTGCGCAGACGGTTGCTCCAACGGCCGTTGCAACGGGGATCCTTGCGACGGGGTCGTATGCGACAATCCTCCCAGCCAGTGCCACAAGAACCCGGGCACCTGCGTCGGCGGAAGCTGCCAGTACGGCTATCTGGACGGCATCTCGTGTGACGACTCCGACGCCTGTACCCAAGACGACACTTGCTCAAGCGGCGTCTGCGCCGGCACGCCCATGATCTGCGACAGCCCGCCCCCCAACGAATGCGTCGACGTGGGCTTTTTGAAAATCTACGATACCAACGGATCCTGCGCGGACGGGGTCTGCACCTACACCTACCAACTCATCCCCTGCAACGATCCCCCGGACGCCTGCCATCAGGCCGCCGGCCACTGCACCGGAGCAAGCTGCCAATACGATCCCGTCACCGCCTGCATCGACTCCGACGGTTGCTGCCCCCCCGGCTGCGCCGGCCAGGACGACGACTGCCCGGCACAGTCGTCATGGGATAGAGCCTACGGTGGCTCAGATCATTATATGGCATACTCCATCCAGCAGACCTCG
>JAUXGL010000269.1 GCA_030622135.1 Deltaproteobacteria bacterium | reverse complement strand
GCTCATGAGGGGCGTTTCTGGCAGGAATAGGCCAAATCGGGGGCGATTCGGTGCGCCTCATGCCCGAAAACCCCAGCAAGAACCAGGGATTCTTCTTTTCGGCGAGGGTCTAGCTAGTCGGCCGACAGCGAGAGGAACTCGTTTTCGTCGATCACCCGCACGCCTAGTTTCTTGGCTTTTTCGAGCTTGGAGCCCGGGTTGTCGCCGGCGATCACCAGGCCGGTCTTCTTGGAGATCGAGGAGGTGACCTTGCCGCCCATACGTTTGATGAGTGCCTGGGCCTTGGAGCGGGGCATGGAGGTGAGTTTGCCGGTGAGGACTACGTTCTTGCCGGAGAGAGGCTTTTCGGACGTCTCGATCTCCTCGGGCTCGGGGGGCCTGGGTTTCACACCGGCCTGGTGCATGCGGGCGATCACTTCGAGGTTTTTCTTCTCGCCGAAGAAGTCACGCACCGAGGCCGCCACCTCCGGCCCGATGCCCGCAACCGCCTCGAGATCGTCTTGGGAAGCGGTCTGGATTTTTTCCAGCGATCCGAAGGCGCGCACCAGCAAGACGGCGATGTGCTCGCCCACGTGGCGGATGCCCAGGGCGTATACGAAGCGGGAGAGTTCTCGGGTCTTGCTGCGTTCGAATGCCTCGATAAGGTTGCCGGCCGACTTGTCCGCCATGCGCTCCAGGCCGGCCAGGGTCGGGTGATCGAGGTGGTACAGGTCGGCCACGTCTTTCACCAGTTCACGCTCGACCAACTGGGCGACCAGCTTGTCGCCCAGGCCCTCGATGTCCATGGCCGTGCGCTGGGCGAAGTGGCGGATGCGGGCCTGCAACTGGGCGGGGCAGTTCATGTTGGTGCAGCGATGGGCGGCTTCCCCCTCGGGACGTACCACCAGGCCCCCGCACACCGGGCAGTTCTTGGGGAAGACAAACCGGTGGGCCGCATCGGTTCGTTTCTCCAAAACTACCGAAACCACCTCGGGAATGACGTCTCCGGCGCGCTGTATGAACACGGTGTCGCCCATCCGGACGTCCTTGCGCTCGATCTCGTCCTGGTTGTGCAGGGTGGCTCGGGAGACCTCCACTCCGCCCACCCGGACGGGGCTCAGGCGCGCCACCGGGGTAAGCGCCCCGGTACGCCCCACCTGGATGGTGATGTCCATGACCTCGGTGGTTTCCTGGACGGCGGGGAACTTGTAGGCGATGGCCCAGCGGGGCGAGCGGGAGATCTCCCCCAACTGTTTCTGCAGATCGTACGAATCGACTTTCACCACCAGGCCGTCCACCTCGTAGGGCAGATCGAAGCGTCGATCCAGAAGGTCGTGGTAGGCGGCCAGTACCTCGTCGGCGCCCGTGCACTTGCGGGCCAGTGGATTGGTTGAAAATCCCAGGTTTTTGAGTAGGGCCAGAAGCTTCTCCTGGGTTTCGATGCCGGGTACGTCTAGGCCGGTGGCGTACATGCAGGCTGACAACGGCCGGCCGGCGGTGATGCGGGAGTCGAGTTGGCGTAGGCTGCCGGCGGCGGCGTTTCTGGGATTGGCGAAGGCCTTCTCCCCGGCTTCCTCCTGCCGCCGGTTCAGCTTCTCGAAGTCTTCCTTTAAAATGATCACTTCCCCGCGGATCGCCAGGCGTTCGGGGATGGAGCCGGTCGCGGGCGAACGCAGCTTTAGGGGAACCGACCGGATCGTGCGGGCATTGGCGGACACGTTCTCCCCCGTCGTTCCGTCACCCCGGGTGGCGGCGGTTTCAAGTGTGCCGGCTGCGTACACCAGCTCTAGTGCCACGCCGTCCAGTTTCGGCTCGGCCATGTAGACTACCGCGGAAGAGAAATCCAGTTTCTGCCGGATGCGCCGGTCGAACTCGAAGAATTCTTCTTCGGAAAAGGCGTTTTGCAGGCTCAGCATGGGGGTGGGGTGGCGGTACTCCTTGAAGGAATCCAGGATGGGTCCGCCGACCCGTCGGGTGGGCGAATCATCCGAGGCCAGGTCGGGGAACCGGGTTTCCAGGTCTTCCAGGTCACGCATGAGCTGGTCGTAAGCCGCGTCCGAGATGGCGGGGTCGTCCAGGACGTGGTAGCGGTAGGCGTGCTCGTTGATTTCCTCGATCAGCGTGGCGATGCGTGCGGTGGCTTCCTGGGGGGTCATCCGGTTCCTTTCTTGTGTCGATGGGAGAATACTCCGCCCGAATTCACTTGACAACCGTGTTCGGGGGGGAATAGCATACCGGTTGCTTTCGGTGTAAAACCCGGATGCCGTAGATTCTTTCCCACTTTTAATAAGAGCAAGCAGGCAGGTGTACTGAACTCCCCAACCCTTCTGACCGTTTTTCCATGGCAAAGAAAAATCCCGCCACCCAAGGAGAAAGCATGAACCTGAAGGAACTCAAGAACTCCAAGATTAGTGAACTCAACAAGCTGGCCAAGAAGCTCAACGTGCAGGGCGGCGGAGGCATGCGCAAGTCGGAGCTGATCTTCGCGTTGCTGCAAGCCCAGACGGAGAAAGACGGCCACATCTATGGCGAGGGCGTGCTTGAGATCCTTCCCGACGGTTTCGGTTTTCTGCGCTCGCCGGACTACAACTACCTGCCGGGTCCTGACGACATCTACGTGTCCCCCTCCCAGATCCGGCGCTTCAACCTCAAGACCGGCGACACCATCGCGGGCCAGGTGCGTCCGCCCAAGGAGGGCGAGCGCTACTTCGCCATGCTGAAGGTGGAGGTGGTCAACTTCGAGGATCCGGAAATCGCCCGCGACAAGATCCTCTTCGACAACCTGACGCCGCTATACCCCGATGAGAAATTCAACCTGGAGTACGACAGCAAGAACATGAGCACCCGGATCATCGACCTGCTGGTGCCCGTGGGCAAGGGCCAGCGCTGCCTGATCGTCAGCCCCCCGCGGGCGGGCAAGACCGTGTTGCTCCAGGACTTCGCTCACGCGCTGGCCAAAAACCACAAGGAAGTGGAGCTGATGGTTCTCCTGATCGACGAGCGTCCCGAAGAAGTGACCGACATGGAACGTTCGGTCCACGGTGAGGTGGTCAGCTCCACGTTTGACGAGCCCGCCCAGCGCCATGTGCAGGTGGCCGAGATGGTCATCGAGAAGGCCAAGCGAATGGTCGAGCACGGCAAGGACGTGCTCATCCTGCTGGATTCCATCACCCGGTTGGCTCGGGCCTACAACTCAGTCGTGCCGCCGTCCGGAAAGATTCTCTCCGGTGGCGTGGACTCCAATGCTCTGCACAAGCCCAAGCGCTTTTTCGGAGCCGCGCGGAACATCGAGGGCGGCGGCTCGCTCACCATCGTGGGGACCGCTCTGGTGGACACGGGCTCGCGGATGGACGAGGTCATCTTTGAAGAGTTCAAGGGCACCGGCAACTCGGAGATGCGGCTGGACCGCAAGCTGATGGAAAAGCGCATTTTCCCGTGCCTGGACATCAACGCCAGCTCCACCCGCAAAGAGGAGCTTTTGATGGACGATAGCGTGCTCAAGCGTGTCTGGATACTCCGCCAGCTGCTCCATCCGCTAAATGTCATTGATTCCATGGAGTTTTTGCTGTCCAAGATCTCGCGCACCGAGTCGAACCAGGAGTTTCTGGATTCGATGAACCAGTAAGACCCCAATCTCCCACTGGTGCCCCTACGTTTCGACATAACACATTGACTTCTCAGGGGAACTCAATATACGCGGTGCCACTGTACTAGTGAGATAATTTACTTGTGGTCCTCTCGTAAGTGTCCCTTTTTACTCGGGAGATTGGGATCGACCGGAAATGGGGTGGG
>JAUXGL010000059.1 GCA_030622135.1 Deltaproteobacteria bacterium | reverse complement strand
CGTCCCTAAATCCACTTCGAGAAACCAGGTTGGCACAATTTGAATAAAGATTCTTACTAATTCTATGGCACCTCTATGGCTGGCTGGCTGGGCTCAGTTACACACACAAGGGCAAAAGCACGACTGAGTTCGTAAAGAAGGATAAGGTCGCCGAGATTAAGCGGCAGATCCGGAACTACCACACGTTCAAAAAGCTGACCGAGGATTGGGTCGATCTGTCGGTGAAGATCGGGAAACTGCGGAAAAAGACCCCCGCCTCATGAGTTCTGGTGGGTGCTCAGGTGGACTGAGAACGTTGCACTGTCGAGTGAATAAGAAGGGGTGAGAATCACCGTGTATAGAATTATCACACGTAATGTGAACAGTCTTCACGGCTTCAAACAGCAGAATCTTGCTTTGCTTCACGCAGATATGCAGATTTAGTAGAGATAACGAATGGTTACCCACCTCGCCGATGCTGGCACAAACTTTGCGGGAGGTTGCGAGAGACTGCGTAACCGTAACCAACTACGAAAAGAGAGGAATGTGAAAATGAATGCTTTTTCAAAACGATGGATGGCGAGAACCCTGATCGCTTCTTGCTTGTGCTTGGCACCCACCCTATCAAAAGCCGATGATTTTGAGCAGGGCATAGCAGAAGACATTGGCCTAATGGGCGTTGCCGTAATTGGTGCTGTCGTTGCCACTCCCGGCCTGGTTTTCATTACAGGCAACGCTTGGTCAATTAAAGACAACCAACGTCCTCATTATGCCTGGCGCCTCGGTAGTTACATATCAGGTGGACTCAACGCCGCGGTGGGAATCCTGGACATAGCGTGTGCAATTGGCAGTGAAAACGACGCTGGGAGTTGGCTTGCCTTGGGTATCGGACATTTGGTGATTTCCGGCTTCAATATTGCGCTTCCCCTTTGGGGCAGCGGTCTTGAAGAGCAAAATGGCCCCAAGATATCCTTGGCTCCAATAGCCATGATTGATTCAATGGGAGACCCTGCCGTTGGGGTTGGATTGCAAGTCATTGACTGGTAACGGGTGGGCTTCAGGCAGGTGACCATACGACATGAGATCGGGGCGATTCCTTTTCCTCCGCGGTTCCTTGTAGTATAAAAAAATTATGGGCAGGTGGATTGCCGGATATCTTGCGTTGTTGTTGCCAACCGCGATGCCTGCTCTAGCGGACGATGAAAATGCGGACTCCGGCCAAACCGTCGTGGTGACGGCGGATCGAAGCGAGCAGAAACGATTCGAGGCGGAGCGCAGCGTAGAGCTGGTGGAGCAGGGAAGGCTGGAGGAGGCCCAGACCAGGTCGGTGCCCGAGGCCATGGAAGAGGTTGTGGGCGTCTACCTGCAGCAAACCAACCGCGGGTCGGGAACGCCGTTCATTCGCGGGCTGTCGGGCCCCCAGAACCTCATCCTGGTGGACGGGGTGCGCTTCAACACCTCCACCTTCCGCACCGGGCCGAACCAGTACCTGGCGCTTCTGGATCCCTACGCGCTCTCGAGGATCGAGGTGGTGCGGGGGCCGTCTTCGGTTCTCTACGGCAACGGGGCCATGGGCGGGGTGATTCACCTGTTTACCGTCGATCCGGTTGTGGACGATACGGGATGGAACCTCGGGGGACGGGCCCAAGGCAAGTTCTCCTCGGCGGATCGCTCCTACGGCTTGGCCCTGCAGGTGACCCCGACCGTCGCCGGCGAAGCGCTCCTGATCGGGGCACACTTCGACCGCTTCGGCCCCCTGTGGGCCGGCGGGGGCGTGAAGCAGCCGATGTCCGCATACAACGTGGGTTACTGGCAGGCCAAGTTCCTCCACAGAGGGAGCGAGAACTGGACACTCAAAGGAACCTACCTGGGCTCGGCGCTTCGCGACACCGGCCGGACCGACCAGGCCGGCAAGGGAGACTTGCGGTTCTACGACAACGACGATCACCTGGCCTACCTGGCCTTCCGCTGGAAGAACGCCGGAACCCTGCGGCGGATCGACGCGACGGTTTCCTACCACCGGCTGGAGGAGCGCATCCGTCGTTTCAACTGCGAAAAGAGCGCCGACGGCACCGTCGCCGACCTACGGGCCTGCTTCGCGCTCGAGGCCGGCCAGTTGACCCGCAAGCGCCGCTATAACGACGCAGTCGACGTATTGGGCGCGGACCTCAACAGCGAGTTTTCAGTCTGGTCGAACCGTATTCGGATCAATACCGGCGCCGAGATCTACCAAGAATTCGTGGAGTCCAGCCTAAAGGTCGCCGACGCGGCCGACGGTTTCGTCTTCGTAGAGCAGCCCCGGGGTAACTTTTCCAACGACTCCCGCTACCGCAGCCTGGGCGTGTACCTGCACGCGAGCGCGACGGTCTTCGACTTCGGCCCGGAGATCGGGCGGCTGCGGGTCACCGGGGGAATGCGCTGCTCCCACTTCGCCGCCCTGGCTCCCGACGTGCCGGACCTGGGCGATGTCGAGTACGACTACAACGGGGTGGTGGGCACGGCCGGCCTTTCGTGGCTGCAGCCAGGGACCTACAACCTGTACGTCACCTTCGTCCAGGGATTCCGTGCCCCCAACCTGCAGGAAACCACCCAGATGGGCGATACCGGTTCGGCCTTCAACATCCCCAATCCGGATCTCTTGCCGGAAAAGTCAAACACCATCGAGGCGGGCGGCCGGATGAACCTGGGGCCGGTGGAACTTTCCGCCGTGGGCTTCTACTCCATGGGCAGCGACACCATCTCGGCGGAAGCCACCACATATGACGGCCAGACCAACATCGACGGCAAGCCGGTCGCTCACCTGGTCAACGCCCTCGAGGGTGAGTACTTCGGGGCGGAAGGCGGCCTGGCCGTGCGTTTCTGGCGGATGCAGGCCTCGGCCGGGGCGGCCTGGATGCGCGGCGAAGTCAGGCACGCAGACGGCACACAAACCCCGGCTCGCCGCATACCCCCGTTCTTTGGCACCGCCGGACTCCGCTACGATCACCCGAACCACAAAGTGCACGCGGAGCTGTTCGTGCGCTGGTCGACCCGCCAGGACCGCCTGCACCCGCAGGACCTGCTCGACACCCGCGTCTGCGAGACCGCCCCGTTCTCGGGTCATCTCGAAGATCACTGCGACGGGACGCCGGGCTGGGTGACCTTGAACCTGAGGGCCGGATGGCGAATCGACGACTGGATCGTAGCCCGGCTATCGGTAAACAACATCTTAGACGACCACTACCGCACCCACGGTTCGGGCTTCGACGCCCCGGGCTTCGACACCCGCCTTAGCCTGGACGTGACGTTCTGAGCCATGCGGAGCCGATCGCACCTGTCAGCCGGCGCCGGAAAAACTGTAGCCACCAAAACCGCGCGTAATCACATGCCCCACATTAGAGGGAGATCCCGAGACCCGTATTTGACACCCAGAAAGCTCCCGGGGCATGATTACCGTCGATGGCGATAATTTGCCCCAAGTGCCTCTCCGACATGACCGAGCTTCAGCACCAGGAGGTCACCATCGACGTGTGCCCCGGCTGCCGGGGAATCTGGCTGGATCCCGGCGAGTTGGCCCGGCTACGCGACGCCGGCGAGGATCTGCCCACCGCCACGGACAACATCGCCTCGGGAACCCGCTACCTTCAGACCTCCACCTATATCTGCCCGCGCTGCCAGGGCGGCTTCGATACGTTCGAATACGCACCGGGCACCGGTCTGTACATCGATCGCTGCAAGAGCTGCCGGGGCATCTACCTGGACGCCGGTGAGCTGAAGAAGATCCACACCATCACCGGCCGGCGCAGGCTTCTGGGCGTGGAGAGCCCGGCCACATCCGATCGCGCGCTGCACGAGGCGATGAAGCGCGAACGCGCCCGGCACGGCCGGCCGAAGCCGAGGCCACATTCATCCGCTTCCAGCCGATCGTCATCGGGCGCGGGGGTCTACTTCTTCCAGCTACTCACCGGACTGCCCGTCGAGGTAGATGCCCAGCGGGCGCGTTTTCCGGTCATCACCGTCTCGCTAATCGTCATCAATGTGCTGGTGTTCCTCTTCCAGATGCTGGCGGTCAACGACATGTCCTATTTCTACTCGACCTACGCCTTCATTCCCGAACGCCTCCTCCACGGCGGGGTGAAAGGCGGGCTGGGATTGTTAACCGGCATGTTCCTCCACGGGGGCTTTTTGCACATACTGGGCAACCTGTACTTCTTGTGGGTTTTCGGCGACAACGTGGAAGACCGCCTCAACCGCGGCCTGCTCGTGGTGTTCTACCTCTTCTGCGGCATCGCCGCCAGCCTGATCCACGCAGCCATGACCAACCAACCCGAGATCCCTACCCTGGGAGCCAGCGGCGCCATCTCCGGAATCATGGGCGCCTACCTGGTCCTCTATCCGCGCCGGCGGATGTACCAGATCATCTTCTTCATACAGTTCAAGGTCTCGGTGGCCTTCTACCTGCTCTTCTGGCTGGGCCTGCAGATCCTCTACACCGGCATGGGCACGGCCGGGGTGGCCTGGTTCGCCCACATCGGCGGCTTCGCCGTGGGCGCCGGCGGAATATGGCTGCTCAAGCAAGCGGGATTGGTGAAGCCCATAAGGATATAAAGGAGAGGGGTCAGATCCCGTGTTCGCAAAGATATCGTGTCAAAACCACTGACCATCGCGGCCGCGCTGCTCATCCTGGCTGGATGCCGGAAGGAACCCGACTCGGTCGGGCTCTGCATCGCCGGCAACCTGGGCGCCTACCGGCAGGAACGGATCGCGGAGGCACCGCCCGGCTGCGAGGCGCGCTACGTGGATCCCCAGGGCCGTCACGCCCGAGTCCGGGTAATCCCGGGCCGGCCCTGGGAACACCCCGAGGGCGCGGTTCCCTTTCCTTTCGAAAAGCACACGGTCTACAGCCAGCGGAAACCGGACGGGGTCCGGGTGGTGTGGCACCGAGGCGATCTGGTCGTGGACATGTTTCTCGAAGGCCGGGTGGTTCCCCAGGGAGCGGTGCTGCGGGCCTACCTGTTCGAGTACCACTCGGACGTCGTCGTCGACGTGGCGGCGGCCAGGGCCGAGGTGAACCGGCTGAAGGAGTCCAGCCGGGACCGGCCCAAAGACGGAGCCGTCCACCTGGAGCTGGCCCGCAAGCACAGAAAGCTCGGCGACACGGTGATGGCCACCCAGGAGTACCACATAGCCGTCGAAACCGATCGCTCTTGCTACGAATGCTATCTGGAGATGGGCACGTTGTACTTCGAGCTCAATCACTGGGATCTGGCCATCCGCGCCCTGCGCCGCGCCGCCACGCTGCTGCCTGAGGAAGCGCAACCCCTCCGGCTGCTCGGCGACGTCTTTTACCACGTCCGCAACGGGCAGGAAGCGCAGCGGGCCTACGGCCGGGCGCTGAAACTCGGCCTGAGCGGAGACGAGCGCAAGCGGGCAAAAGACCGCCTCTTTGAGCTGAAGAACGGTAAGTACATGATCGAGGCGCTGCCGGGAACCCGGAAGTGAAACGCCCCGCGGCAAGCCGCGGGGCGTACTGGCGAAGCCGACAGAGAGGCTACGCAACATAGACCAGCAACAGAAAATACTCCACGTTGCCGGCGGCGCCCTGAATGGAAGACCGGCAGCGGCCCGCCACCACCAGGCCCAGCGATTGGGCAAACTCCGCGATCCCGTCGACCGCCTCCTCGCGCAGCTTCTCGTCGCGAACGATTCCGCCCTTTCCCACCTGTCCCAGGCCCACCTCAAACTGGGGCTTGACCAGGGCGAGGATCCGGGCGCCTTTTTTCAGGTGGGGCAAGATCGGGGGAAGGGCCAGCTTCAGGGAGATGAAAGACAGATCCATAACCGCCAGGTCGACCTTTTGAGGCAGAGCGTCTGCTTTGAGCTTGCGGACGTTTACGCGTTCGATTGAGGTCACCCGGGGATCCCGGCGCAGCTTGTCATGGAGTTGACCCCGGCCCACGTCGAGGGCGTAAACGTGTTTCACGCCGCGTTGCAGCAGGCAGTCGCAAAAACCGCCGGTGGAAGCACCGACATCCAGGGCCACCAGGCCGGAGACAGTCAGGGAGAACTCTTCCAGGGCGCCTTTCAGCTTGACTCCGCCCCGGGAGACGTAGAGATGATCCGGTCCTTTTACGCGAATTTCGGCGTCGGTAAACACCCGGGTGCCGGCCTTGTCGACGCGGTGGTCACCGACCACCACCCGGCCGGCCAGGATCAGCGCCTGCGCGCGACTGCGGCTTTCGGCCAGGCCCCGCTCGAACAAGAGCCGATCCAGGCGCTGTTTCTTGTCCGCCATGGGAAGGTCAGGCGCGCCGCTCGCCGGTCTTGCTTTTTTTTGCGAAGTCGAGGGCGCTCTTGATGATGCCGCCCGCGTCCAGACCGAACTGGCCGCGCAGGCTCTGGGAATCTCCGTGGGCCGGGAACCGATCCGGCACGCCCAGGGTAACCACCGGGACCTGGAGGCCGCGCTTCTGCAGACACGCACACACCGCCTGACCGAAGCCCCCGGCGACAACGTTCTCCTCCACCGTGAGAATGCGACCCGCCCGGGTGGCCAGATCCACGATCAAGTCCTCGTCTAAAGGCTTGCTGAAGCGGGCGTCGGCTACCATGACCTCGACTCCCCGCTTTGATAGGACCGCGGAGGCCTTGAGGACTGGATGCAGCATGGTTCCGATGGAGAGTATGGCCAGGTCGGCTTTCGAATGGGGAGCCCGGACGATTCTACCCTTGCCCAGGGACAGCGTCTTGGGTTTCGTGTCCAGCTTCACGCCCACACCGGCCCCCCGGGGGTAGCGCACGGCCGCCGGGCCGTCGATGGCCGCCGCGGTGTGCAACATTCTGACCAACTCGTTCTCGTCCGCCGGCGCCATCACCGTAAGGTTGGGCAGGGAACCCAGGTAGCTCAGGTCGAACAGGCCATGGTGGGTGGGACCGTCCTCTCCCACGAATCCGGCCCGGTCGAGCACGAAGATCACCGGCAGATTCTGCAAGCACACGTCGTGGACGATCATGTCGTAGGCGCGCTGCAGGAAGGTAGAGTAGATGGCCACCACCGGCCGGAAGCCCTCGCAGGCCAACCCACCCGCGAATGTCACCGCGTGCCCCTCGGCGATGCCCACATCGTAGAACCGGTCCTTGAAACGCTCGGCGAAGGCCCGCAGGCCGGTCCCGTCCTTCATGGCCGCGGTGATGGCCACGATGCGATCATCCCGCTCCGCCAGCTCGCAGAGCGTCCGGGAGAACACCGTGGTATAAGCCGGCGGCCCGGATTTCTCGTCTTGCTTCGACTCCCCCGTCTCCATACAGAACGGCGCCACCCCGTGATAGCGGCTGGGGTCGCGCTCGGCGTAGGCACACCCCTTGCCCTTGGTGGTTCGCACGTGGACCAGCACGGGCCCGTCGAGGGAGCGCACGTTCTTGAAAATGGACACCAGTGCATCGAGATCGTGCCCGTCCACCGGACCGACATACTGGAAGTTGAGACCCTCGAAGAGAATGCCCGGAGTGAAAACCGCCTTGGCGCCTTCGAGGAAACGCCGCATCAAGCGAAGAGCCTCTTCCCCGTAGCAGTCCCAGGTAATCAGACGCTCCTTGATGTACCGGCGTAGACGGTTGAAACCGCTGCCGGAGAGCCGGTGGCTCAACCAGCGGCTCATGGCCCCCACCCGCCGGGAGATGAACATCTCGTTGTCGTTCAGCACCACCACCAGATCGCGATCCAGGCTCCCCGCGTGGTTGAGCGCCTCGAAGGCCAGCCCGCCGGTCATTCCTCCGTCCCCGATGACCGCCACCACCTTCCCCTGCTCGCCCTTGAGACGCTTGCCCTCGGCAATGCCCAGGGCGGCGCTGATGCTCGTGGATGCATGCCCGGCGCCGAAGAGATCGTGCTCACTCTCCTTCCGGCGAGTAAACCCGGAAAGACCCCCCGACTGCCGCAGGGTGGAAAACGCCTCCTGGCGACCGGTCAGCAGCTTGTGCGCGTAAGCCTGATTGCCCACATCCCATACGATGGGATCCACCGGCGACTGGAAAACGGAGTGCAGGGCCACGGTAAGTTCCACCACCCCGAGGGAAGAAGCCAGGTGGCCCCCGTTTCTGCTCACCACCTCGATGATACGCCGGCGAATCTCTTGGCACAGCTCGGGCAACTGGTCTTGGGGAAGTTTACGCAAGTCCAAAGGCGAGTAGATTTGATCCAGGAGCGACATACCGCGGTATCCTAGACCTACGCAACCGAAAGCGTCAAGAGCCCTTTAAAACACCCACTTGGAACAAACCAACACCCGCTCCGGCTTGCTTGACCTGCTTGGATCATGGTAGCATGGCTCAGGTTGAACAAGCTCAGAGAAAGAGCCCATGAGAACCAATAAAATCAGGATACTCTGGATACCTGCAATACTGATGCTCCTGGGAATCCTGGTGTTGCATTGCGGCGAGGATAAGGCCGGGCCCGGCGACTTCTGCGAGAAGGACAACGACTGCGAATCCGGTCTGACCTGCCGGGACAACATCTGCCAGCAACCGCAGCAGAAAGACTGCCAACCCCCATGCCGGGAGGGCCAAACCTGCTTCGAGGGGACCTGCAAGACGATCATGGACCCCGACGACAAGGACGGTGACGGCTATCCAGACGCCCAGGACTGCAACGACCTCAATCCCGGAATCAACCCAGATGCGCACGAATACTGCGACGGCGCCGACAACGACTGCGACGGGCTGACCGACGAGGACTGTACCCCGTGCCCCAACGGCGCCGTCCAGGATTGCGGTACCGATCTGGGCGAGTGCACCATCGGCACCCAGACCTGTGCGAGCGGAAGCTGGGAAGCCTGTTCCGGCATGAGCCCCAGCCCCGAGACCTGTGACGGAAAGGACAACGATTGCGACGGCAAGATCGACGAGGTCTGTCCCTGCTCTCCGGGCGACCAGTTCGCTTGCGGCGTGAAACAGGGGATCTGCACGGAGGGTGTGCAGACTTGCGACAACGGCATGTGGGCGGCTTGTACCGGCCAGCTGCCGCAGACCGAGATCTGCGACGGCCTGGACAACGACTGCGACGGACTGACCGATGAGGGCTTCAACCTCGGCTACCCCTGTACGGACACGGGCGAATGCAAAAACGGTGCGGTGGAGTGCGTCCCGCAAACTGATTTTGACACCCGGTGCGACACCATGCCCGGGGGCACCAACGACGCCTCGTCATCCGAGACCTGCGACGGCCTGGACAACGACTGCGACGGGCTGACCGACGAGGAGTTGGAAACCGATTCGGCGGAGAATTCCTGCATACTGGCCCAGGATCTGGGGAACCTGCCGGACGACGGATCGCGGATCGACGTTGCCGGAAACCTTTGGCCGGAGGGAGATGAAGACTGGTACAAGGTCACCGCCACGGACGATCTGGCAGAAGACCTGGAAGACGAGTGCGACCGGTTCCACTTCAAGGTGGAATTCTCCCAGAATCCCACGGGATTGCTCCTCGACATCTACGTGGGTGACTGTACGGCTGAACAGGTGGACTGCACCAACGACACCGAATACGAACACCGCTACGACTTCACCGGTTTCGACCTGGACGGCCACCCCATAGGTCAGTGTCCGTGCAGCGCCGACTCCCAGGGAGGAAAGACCATCTGCTCGGCCGACGACAAGGTCTTTTTCATCAGGATCCACGGGCCCACGGCTTCCTGTGACAACAACTACGGGCTGGCCATCACGAACGGGCCACCGCCTTGATCGGATCCACCCGAGAACAACCCGGTACAATCAATCCGAGGCTCCCATGAGAAAAGCTGTCCAACTCGGTTTGCACATTCTGATAGGAACCGTCCTCGCCACCGGTTGCGGCCCGCAGGGAGGCGGCCTGGCTCTGAAAATCCACTTCACCCAGCCGACCGCGACCGGTGCAGGGCCTCTGCGGGGCGAGGATCCGCTTGGGGAAGGTCAAACTCCGCCGAACATCACCGATTTCCGTATTTGCGTATCCGCCGCCGACATGGGCAAACCCAAGTGCCAGCATTTCAATCTAAACGACTACGACAAGAAAAAGAAGGCCCGGGTCGACGATCTGCCGGTGGGAAAAGACCGCCGGGTCTCCTTCCAGGGGTACGACTTCGCCGACCTGGAGGTTCACTGGTGCGGAAAGGTGAGCGACATCGAGATCAAGAAGAACCAGACCACCAAGGTAAGCATGTTCATCTCCGGCTGCGGCAACTTCACCGGCGTACGCAACAAGATGAGCAAACCCCGGGTGTTTCACACGGCCACCAAGCTCCCCGACGGACGAGTGCTCATAGCCGGCGGGTTCTACGTCGCCACCGCCACCGACACACTGTGTCCCGGCGGCCCTTGCGTCCACCTGACCGCCACGAAGTCGGTGGACATCTTCGACCCCCTCACCGGGTCGTTCGACCCTGCGTCCGGCATCAAACTGGTCCACGCCCGGGGCCTGCACACGGCCACCCGCCTGCCTGACGGCAGGATATTCATCGCCGGCGGATGCGAGCAGGCCCTCTGGCGGGTGGATTTCACCGATTTCCCCAATGACCCCAAGCCGGTGATCGAGGTGGACGACGATGGCTGGGGCACGGCGGGCTCGACCGCGGAGATCATCAATCCCCAAACCTGGACGGTCACAAAGCTTCAGGAGCCCCTGCCTACCTCACGCGCCTCTCACGGCGACGTCCGGCTTCCCAACGGCGACGTTTTGCTCCTGGGCGGCATGGGCCCGGTGAGCAACCAGGCCCTGCGATCGACGGCGCGTTACTCCGTCTCGGCCCAGACGTTCGAGGAAGTTGCCGACGCCATGGCCGTACCGCGCCAGGGCATGCTGGTGGTTCCCGACGGGAGCGACAGCTTCCTCATCTGGGGGGGCAACCACCCGCCGGCCGCCGGGGCGGGAACCTTCGCCGAGATCCTGAAGCTGGAAAACAACGAGATCTCCCTTGAGGTGCCCCAGTTCGTGACCAACAACGCCTCGCTGGGACTGCCCTCTTTCCACTCGGCCGGCGTGCAACTCCAATCCAAAGAGATCCTGGTGACCGGCGGAATGCTGACGGATCTGGCCATGTTCAGCGATCTGACCGAACCGCACGTGCTGCAGAAATACCGGCTTCTGGATATGGGGAACGATGTCATTACCCGGCCTGAAAACCCGGCCAACACCATGGACCGCCCGTTCGCCTTTCACACGACGACCCGGCTGAGCAACAACAAGGTGCTCATAGCCGGAGGAACTACCTCCATCCAGTCCCCCGACTGGTTCTGCGATCCCCAGGACAAGACCATCTTCTACTACCCGGAGAAGGAGGAAGAAAGCGCCTTCGGCATCGAGCAGATCGACGGCAAATCGGTCGTTCTGCTCAAACCCCGCGCGGGACACACCGCCACCGAACTGGATGACGGAACCATCCTGCTGGCGGGAGGCTTTTGCGGCAAGGGTACGGTGGTGATCACCGATACTGCCGAGATCTACAATCCGTCACCGCGAAAGCTGAGGGTCGAGTAAGCCGGGGCGTTACTCCAGAATCTCCCATCCTCTTTCGCGGCAACCCCAATCAACCGCGCACCATTGGCACCTTGCGCGAGGCCAACGTGCCAATTCGTTCACCGTAACTGTGGCAACGGACATCGCGAGTTCCTTTGGGTAGTCAGTGGCTTACTCCGATTCTTGTGGGCATGGTGGTTGATTGGGGTGATATTTTGGGCATTGACCTGCGGTGTCGGAGGTGCTATTTGCATTTTGCATTTTGGATGAAAATAACAACATCGGCTATTTTCACTCCCGAAAACATGGAACAAGAGGATGTCCGACAACCAACGAGCACCAGGAAGGAAAGTGAGGTCCCCTCACGGGTATGAGGCCTATGTGCCAGGAAAAGACAAGAGTTCAGACGATTCCGGTTTTGGCCGGCGACAATTAGAATGCGAGGGGAAAAGTAGTTGACGCCGGGCAGTCAATGACTTCAGACATGACAGCTCCTTATTTGCCGCAGCTTGTCTTGCATGCACTTCCCGGACAGGCGTTGCGAATGGCACATACCCTGCATCCCTTCATCCTGACCGGAAAGGAAATCACGTTAAGGAAGATGTAGAGACCCAGCAAAACCCAATGCAATGTCTCCACATCGAGCAAGATCCCTTCGAGGATGGTGGCCAGCAAGATTACCGGCGGCGACAGGACATAGAAGAGGGAGAGACGCTTACCGGTTTCAATGTTTCCCGAGTCCTTTTCAAACAGCCGAGCCGAGAGCATACCCCATCCAAGGTGACATGATTTACCGTAGTAATAGCATCCCGAACAGTTGTGCTTCTTGAGCAGAACCTGCACCAAGACAACGACGGTGCCCCAAACAACGACGGCAACCGGAAAACCATGCCACTGTATCGGCCAAACCAGCCATCCAGCCAAAAACCACGTGGACAAGTGGAGGATGTTTTCGCCCACAACCCATGAACGAGGAAATGACTCCCTGTGATCGGTTGCGATCTTGTCTTTATACTCGAGGTACATTGGTCATCTCCCCTTCATTGCTGTGGATTTCAACGCAATAAATGGCATCTCCTATTGTGTATTTGATAGTGCCCCAGCCGGAAACCTCGGTCAAGCAGTACGAAACATCGTGATCTTGGCTGTTGCAGGCAAATTCTTATTATGGACATGACAAATGTCCGATCGTGCGGACAGGTGTCACACCCATCTTTGACTGTGTGACCACTGTTCTCCGAAGCCCTTCTTTTGACCGCAACCGTATTGACGGACGCCTTGGATTTTCTGAGCCTGGAACAGATGTCACCCGAACGATGCTCCAATCGGTTACGAATTATGATCCGTTACGGGCAACTGGGCCGCAGCCATGGATCCCTTTTTACAGGCGACCACCGTCGCTTTCGGTCCGGACCCTATCTTCAATAAGTCATGGAAAAGACAGCGAAACAGCGGTTTTGGCAATGGGTTCGAGGACAGGTTTATACACGTTCGAATACAGTCTCAAAAACGAACCAAGACCCCGTGTGGATCGAGCTCCGATGCTTTCCAGACCGGTTGGCATGCAATTTGCTGTACGGCAATGGACAGGAACTGGTGCATGCGAGCAAAGGAACACCCGCAGTGACGATACACGAACAAACAGCCATGGATCGACCCATAGAACGAAGGGGCCGCTTGACACCCAAGCGGATCGTCTTGGGCCTTGGTTTGCTGGCCGGTTTGCTTGGTGCGATGATGCTCTATTCTTCGCTCAAGCGCTGGTTGCGATCGGAGATCTCTATTGACTTCTCCAAGGTAAGAGTCGGGTCTACCTCGCGCGGCGACCTGGTGCGCGCCGTGTCCGTACAGGGTAGGACGGTGGCGGCCTTTCACCCAACCTTGTTCAGCCCTTCGCCGGGCATCGTCCACATCGGCACCCGAGCTGGTGAAGTCGTCGCCAAGGGGCAGCCCCTCGGTCACGTCATCAGCCCGGAGCTTGAGAACCGCTTGAAACAAGAGCGCTCACTCCTTCATTCACTCGCGGCCGAGCTGGAACGTCAGCGTATACAGGCCAAGCAGGCCAGGCTCGCCAATCAGCAGAACATCGGTTTGCTCACCATGCAGCTCGAAGCGGCCAGGCGCGCCAAGGTGCGCGCCGAAAAGTCGAAGACTCTGGGGATTCTGACCGCCGTCGAATATGAGAAGTCTCAAGACGATGTGAAAATACTGTCCCTTCGGCTGGAAGGAGCTTGTAAAAACGCCGGGCTGGAGTCAGAGTCACTCGCCTTCGAAGTGACCGAACGCCGGTCGCAATTGACGCGACAAAAGCTGGTGATCGAGGATCTGGAGAGGCAAGTCGAGGCGCTGACCATTCGATCGCCTGTCGCCGGCCTGGTATCCAGAGTGCACATCGAAGATCGAGAGGCGGTTGGCCGGAATGCGTCCCTTTTTACCGTGGTCGATCTATCCGATTTTGAAGTGGAGATCGCCGTGGCCGAGAACTACGCGGACGAGATCGCTCCGGGTGTCGAAGCGCTCTTGAGCTTTGGCGGCCTGGAGTACCGCGGCAAGGTGCGGAGCATCTCGCCGGAGGTTGAGGGCAGCCTGGTCAAGGGCATCGTCACCTTTGCCGAGAAGGCACCGGCCGGACTCAAACAAAACCAGCGAATATCGACCCGTTTGATCCTGGAGACCCGGGCCGATGTGCTCAAAGTGCCCCGGGGACCCTTTTTGGAAAGCGGCGGCGGTCACCGGGTCTATGTAGTCGAAAACCAGATGGCCGTGCTGCGATCCATCGAGGTCGGTGCCCAGAGCATTTCGGAGGTGGAGATCGTATCCGGCCTGGATCTCGGCGAACAGATCATCGTGTCGGATACCGGACGATTCAAGGGCGCCAAGAGAGTGTTCCTACGTCAATAGCGGATCGATGCTGAAAAAAGGAGGATGTTGTGATCGAGATCGTAAACCTCACAAAGATCTATCGCACCGAGCTTGTGGAGACGCATGCTTTATGCAAGCTGAGCCTCACCATAGAAGACGGTGAGTTCATCTCCATCATGGGACCTTCCGGTTCCGGAAAGACGACCTTTCTGAATGTGGTTGGATTGCTCGATACCTTTGATGAGGGCAGCTTTCGTCTCGACGGAAAGGAGGTCGGTTCCCTGGGCGATCGGCAGATGTCGAAGTATCGCAACTCCAAGATCGGTTTTATTTTCCAGAGCTTCAACCTGATCCCGGATCTCGATGTGTTCGACAACGTAGACGTGCCGTTGCGCTACAGAGGCATAAAGCCCAAGGCGCGGCGAAAAGCCATCGAGCAAGCTCTCTCGCTGGCGGGGCTCAGCTCCAGAACCAGGCACCTGCCCGCTCAGATGTCCGGCGGTCAACAGCAGCGGGTGGCCATAGCGCGTGCCCTGGTGGGCGAGCCGAGCCTGATCCTGGCCGACGAGCCCACGGGAAACCTCGATTTGGCCATGGCCACAGAAATCATGGATCTACTCGAGAAGATCAACGAGATGGGCACTACATTGATCATGGTCACCCACGATCCGGAGCTGGCCGGTCGGGCGCGGCGCCAGCTTCATCTGCTGGACGGAAGACTGATCGACATGGAGATCGTCGAGCAACACACGCCGCTGATTGCCCCGGCAGCCGGCGCTCGCCCATCCACCAGTTGACGGCTATGCCTGCGAGGAGAGCCTTCTCATGTTTATATATCAACTCAAGACCGCATTGCTGAGCATCAAACGCAATCCCTTTATCGCCGGTCTGTTGGCATGTGCCATCGCCATAGGCGTTGCCATGTCCACCGCCTCTTTGGCCGTCTACACCATCTATTTGGGCAACCCGATTCCGAACAAGAGCGAGCGATTGTTCTATGTCCAGCTGGACAGTTGGAGCGTGGGGGAAAATCCGGTCCCAAGCGATCCCAGGTCGCCGCCGCTCCAGATCACTTACCGCGACATGGTCGGGATCATGCAAAGCCATATCCCGACCTACCAAGGCGGTATGTTTTCCTCCATACTGACCGTATTTCCGGACAAAGAGGGCCAGAGACCTTTTCGAAGCATGGTTCGCCTTTGTTTCAACGATTTTTTCCCCATGTTCGAGGTGCCTTTTGCATACGGCGGTCCTTGGGACGAAAAGGCCGACTCGGGTCCCGAGCAGATGATCGTCTTGGATGCCAAGACCAATCTTCGACTTTTCGGCGGCCAAGACAGCGTCGGTCGGATACTGCGCATCGAAGATCGAGACTTCACCATCGTCGGAGTACTGAAGCCCTGGCGACCCACCCCGAGGTTCTACGACCCGATATCCCGTAGTGTCGACAACGAGCCCGAAGGGATTTTCATGCCTTTTAGACTTCTCAAGGTGTTCGAGTTTGGTGCCGGAAGTGTTTTAGGTAGGGTTTCATGCCACAGCCAGATCCCTGGCCCTACCTTCGAGGATTACCTCCAGTCCGAGTGCACCTGGATTCAGATGTGGGTTCAGCTTGACAGCCGACGGCAGAAGGATTCCTATTTCGACTTTCTCAACGCCTACGCTCTTGAACAAAAAAAACTGGGTCGTTTCAGTCGCCCCCTCAACAACCGACTCCGGTCGGTCATGGGATGGTTGCAAGACCGGGAGGTGGTACCTGAGGGAACCAGGGGCATCTTGATTCTCTCGCTGCTGTTTTTGGTGGTCTGTGCGGTCAACTTGATAGGCATCTTGCTCGGCAAGTTCCTGGCGCGGGTGCCCGAGGTAGGTGTACGCCGGGCCCTGGGCGCCAGCAAGGCCTCGGTCTTTTTGCAACATCTGTTGGAATGCGAGATCGTAGGCCTGCTCGGTGGTCTGTTGGGAATCGGGCTTTCGGTCATTGTGCTGGATTTCGTCAACCGAGAGCTCGAAACCCACGGGCTGTTTCAGCTCGATTCGAGCATGCTGGCCGCCGGTTGTGCGCTTTCACTGGGCGCCGGCTTGTTGGCCGGGCTCTACCCGGCCTGGCGGATATGTCGAATGGCGCCCGCCACCCACCTCAAGCTGCAATGAGTAACGGCAACCAAGGGAGACTGGATATGGAACTCGGCCCCATTTTTCGCGCTCTTTTGCACAACAAGGCTCGTTTCTGGCTGATCACCTTGGAGGTGGCTCTCAGCGTGGCGATCGTGGTCAACTGCATCGCAATCATCTCGGATCTTCAAGCCAGGCTTACCGAGCCGACCGGAATGGATGAAGATAACATCATAGCGATCAGAACCGAGCCGTTTGGAGCGGATTTCGAGACACAATCTTTTGTAGAGATCGTACAAGAAGAGGACTTGCGGCGTCTGCGCGCCCATCCCGGTGTCCGAGAGGCAACCACCATCGATAGAATTCCCCTGTCCGGAAGCGGAAGAACGTCAGGTCGCAGGCCTGTTGGCTCAAAGGCCGAACAGATCATGGTGCCCAATATAATGGTCGGCGATCGGGCTCTGCAAACCCTCGGAGTGGAGCTTATCCAGGGCCGGGATTTCATCCCACAAGACTTTGATTATTCCCAAAGGAACAAAGAATCGAGATCTTCGAACAGGAACATCATAATCTCTCAGGACTTGGCGCAGACTCTGTTTCCCATGGGTGACGCGCTCGGCAAGACCATCGGAGATGATGAGACGACGGAGACCATCGTGGGCGTCATCCGGTTGATGCACAACGCCTGGCCCCGCTCCAGCTTCGGCAAGCGTATCACTCTTTGGCCTGAAAGATACGGCAACAGTCACGCGATGCGCTACTTGGTCAGAGCCGAGCCCGGGATGGTGGATGTTTTGTACACAGTCTGGACAGGTCAAGCTGTTGAGGGTGCTTTCTAGTGGAGAGCTGTTGCGTTTGGGATCGAGCCGCGCGCTTCGGGTGGACGTGCGCGTAATCAGCGCCACCAACGCCGTGTTGAAAGAGGCGATCCAGGCCGGCCGCTTCCGTGAAGATCTTTTTTTCAGGCTCAACGTGATCGAGCTGGTTCTTTTGGGTTTGCAGCACAGAAGAGACGACATCTTGCCGCTGACCCGTTATTTTCTGGCAAGTTTCGCCGAGGGTCAAAAGACACAACCCAGGATCTTGAGCCCACGCGCAGAACAAGCCCTGCTGGATCATCCTTGGTCGGGCAATGTTAGAGAGCTCGAAAACCGTCTCCACCGCGCGATGCTCGTCTCGGCGGAGACCGAGATTTCGGCCCAGGATTTGGACCTGGGTTGTGGGTTGCCGGAAAAGACAGACGACCGGCCGGCCGTCATTCTGTCCGAAGACGAGTGTAAAGAACGCCAAGCGATCGTTGCAGCCCTCTCGAAAACCCGCGGGGTGGTGGCCCACGCGGCCGAACTCCTCGGAGTCAGCCGCCAGACGCTCTATCGAAAAATGACCAGGTTCGGCATCGAACTGGAGCGAAGGCCCGTTGAGAGCTGACCGGACACGCTATGCCTGAGTCTACACACCAAGAGGCCTCGGGTGTCACTACCGGTGTTACTACCAATAAAAGACCGCGCGCGTTGCGCTGGTCCTTTGCCGGTCGCATCAGCGCTGTTTTTGCCTGCCTGCTGGTGTTGATGGCGGGGCTGGCGGCCGCGGCCGGCCATGTCTCTGAGTCGCCGTGGCTTACCTTTGTGGTCCTCTTGTTGGTGGGATTGCCTTTGGGCACCTGGCTGATCGGACGCAGCATGCGTCCGTTGGACCGCATCTTGAAGGGTTTGGCATGTGGCATCAGCAGCTTTCGCGATCGCGACTTCAGCGTGCGTCTGGCGGCCAAACGTAAAGATGAGCTGGGTGAAATCGCTCGTCTCTACAACCAGGTGGGCCAAACACTTCAAGAAGAGCGATATGCCATTCGCCAGAAAGAGCTGCTATTGGCCACGGCGCTAAATCGTTCGCCGGCGGCCATCATCCTCGTCAATGCCCAGGATCGCGTGATCTACGCCAATTACGAGGCGCGACATTTGCTCATGGGGGGTGCCAAGCTCGAGGGATGTCGCTTCGTAGAGATTCGGGAGGCCTGTCCGCCCCCGATGCGTGAGATCCTGACCAACGACGCCGACGGTCTTTTCTCGGTGCGCCATGATGATGAACACATCGAGACCTATCATCTCTCACAGCGGGCCGTGCGGCTCAACCGACGACGTCACACGCTGATCCTCCTCCATCTCATCACCGGCGAGCTCGACCGACAGGAGGCCAAAGCCTGGAAGAAGGTCATTCGCGTGATTTGTCACGAACTGAACAACTCCTTGGCTCCCCTGTCATCCCTGGTGCACTCCGCCAAGACCATCGCCGACCGGCCCGGACAGGAGGAGCGCATCGAAGAGATCTTCGACATCATCCACGAGCGACTCGCCCATCTGGGCGAGTTCATCGAAGGCTATGCGCGCTTTGCGCGCCTGCCGCGGCCTCGGTTTGCCCCTGTGTCGCGAGATCATCGAAGCCCACGGCGGCCGAATCGATATCCAAGCCCGCCAGGGTGGAGGCACGACCGTGTCCTGTTGGCTCCCGGAGTGATCACCGTTTCCGATCGGGGGATCAGAGACCTTACATATTTCGTAACCGTTCACCCCCCCCCCCCCCAAATTCGGTACGTATTGGACCGGGGTGGCTGGGGTTCGCTTTTTATTACTGTCTGAATTGCAGGGGTGGACTTGACCAATTGACGTTCATCGGTTCTGCTGTTATCATACCCTTACCGTGAACCGACAGGATCTGGCATTTTTTTTTCAGAGATACGGTCCCATGGTTTATCGGCGGGCCCTGTTTCTCCTTGGAAATCATGCCGATGCGGAAGACGCCACCCAAGAAGTGTTTCTCAAGGCACTGACCAATGCCGAGTATTTTGAGCATCGCAGTCAAGTTCACACCTGGTTGTCTAGAATCACCACCAACCATTGCCTCAACTACATTCGCAACCAATCCCGTCAAGCAAATCTTCGTGAACGAAACTTGCCGGACCACACCCAGACAAGCCTTGCAGCAAAAAAAAAGGCAGATGGCATGGGAGACATCATCTATCTTAGAAAATTGCTTTCTGAGACAGATGAGCTTAGTGCCAAAACGGTTGCTTTTGTGTGGATCGATGGAATGAGCCATCAGGAAGCTGCAAAGAATCTTGGGATTTCACGCAGAAGCGTGGGAAATATTTTGTACCGATTCTCAAACTGGGCAAAAGAGCATGATCAGCAGAAAGAACAGAAAAAGGAATAGCATCCATGCCCCATTCGACGTTACAGGTGTCTATGATGTTACAGGTGTCTATGATGTTACAGGTGTCTATGACGTTACAGGTGTCTATAGTGATAGGAGGTGTTAGGTGAGGAAGGCGCTTGACCAGCACATTCCTTGGCGAAAACCGGCCAATTGCCCATCAGAGACACAACTCGATGGTTTTTTTACAAACGAGTTGTCTGCACGAAACAGCTCTCGTCTACAAAAACATATTCAACCATGTTCCTACTGTCAGAATCGTCTCTCTCAGCGAAAAGCAGGTTTTCAATCATTCACCCAACTTGATCCCCAGAAGCTCTTGCATCGTATTCAAGAAGGGCTGGCCGAAACAACCGTTCCCCAGGCTGTTTCTAGGGCGCTGCGCGAAATGCGCATCAAACCACAAACACAAAGCAATAGGGCTCAGGCGTCGCCTCGAGTACAACCTTTCGCCCGGTCATTGCTCAGGTGGGCATACGGAGCCTCGGCCGTTTTGGTGATCGCCTTGCTGGTGAAAGCGTTCTTGCCCACGAACACAGGAACGCCGGAACACCGGGCCGAACAGGCAGTACGCATCAAAGGAGGCCTCAAGTTTGAAGTGGTTCGTGAAAGAAGAGGAGTAGTGGAAAAAGCTTCCAGCAATGGCATATTCTATCCGGGTGATCGACTACGTTTTGTGGTAGATGTTCCGCAACCAGGCAACCTGATGGTGATCGGCCAAGAAGCAGATAAGAAACTGTATGGGGGGTATCCGCCGGGAGAAGAGGCACAGTCCAGCCCGGTGCTGGAGGGCCCGGATCAAATCCTCCCTGGGGCGATTGAATTGGACGATTCCTACGGGCGAGAATGGTTTTATCTGGTTTTCTGTCCGCACGCGTTTTCGATGGCCCAGATTAAAGCCACACAATCTCCCGGCCGTATTGAAATTCCCGCGGATTGTCAGTACACAGGTTTTCAATTGAACAAGCAAGGTAAGTAATGGTGTCTGCCCGCGTGTTACTCATAATGGTAACGGTTGTCTCTTTCCTTTTGGACTTGTACGCCTGGGCTGGACCAGAACTGTATCTGATTGCCGCGGGCAACAACTTGGGTCTTCCCGATGAACCCGCACTCCAATATGCCGAAAGCGATGCCACCCAACTAACCACAATGCTTAAGCGTCTCGGAGGAGTTCCCTCCCAGAACACCGTATTGCTGTCGGGTGAGACGGCTTCGACTTTCAGGAGGGTTCTAGTTGAAATCAATGCCCGTATTCGGACAAAACACACTTCGCTCGAAAACGACACGGTATTGATCGTGTATTATTCCGGACACGCAGATGCCGTAGGATTGCATCTCAGAGACACCGTATTGCCCTTCGACGAGCTCAAGGACCTGATTGCCGGCTCACCGGCAAAGGTACGCATTCTGATCGTAGACTCTTGCCGTTCTGGCGGAGTGACCCGAGTCAAGGGAGCCATACCTGCCGATGAGTTTCAAATTCAACTCAACAACCGACTGCAGGCCGAGGGTTGGGCGGTATTGACCTCCAGTGCGGATGGAGAGGACAGCCACGAATCGGAACAACTGCAAGCATCTTTTTTTTCTCATCATCTACTCAATGCGCTTCGTGGGGCGGCTGACAAAAACAGAGACGGCACGGTTACCCTCGGCGAGGCTTATCAGTACACCTACCAACAAACCTTGCGTTCGAGCGGACAAACGCTACATCTGCAACATCCAACCTACCAGTACGACATCAAAGGCAAGGGAGAGTTGGTACTCACTCGCTTGGCCAACGATCAAAACCGATCGGGGCAATTGACCATAAAAAAGGCAGGACTCTACTTGATTATGGAGCGCGAAGAAGGTGGACGGGTGGTGGCCGAAGTGTCGGTTGGACGAGAGGGTACCCAACTGGTTTTACCTTCCGGCAATTACTTCGTACAGCAGCGCTCCAGAAGACATTACTTGGAATACCTGTTGACTCTTGCCCCCGGAGAAGATGTGGTTCTGGAAAACCTTGCACACCGCATGGTAAAATATGCCCGCCTGGTCAGAAAGGGTGAAAACGAGCTTCAGTGGTTTCGCGGCATCTACGCACTTTCGGGAGTGCGCGGAAATGTCCTATCTGGAGAGAGCATCGCACCTCAAGTGATATTACGAAGTTTTGTCGACATGTCCTGGATAAGCATCGGTATTCAGGGACGTTTCGCTCAAAGCCACTTGAAAGCCGTCGAGGGACTGACCCAGTGTACCCACTACGACATCGGTCTGGGCGTGAGCGCTCAACGGTTTGAAGATATTGGACTTTTTTCCTTCTCATTTGGCTTGCTTTTGGACGTCTCCTTTCACCGCCAACAATACAGTTCTCCGGGAACCGTGTCGGATCGCAATTCGTGGGGTTTTGGATTTGGCATGATTACTTCTGTAGAAATAGAAGTATTTACAGAACTGGGCATACTGGTGGAAGGAGGACCAATGATCTATGTCCTGCCCCGAGGATTGACTAGAGCGGGAGCCGAAGTGGGAGAAGAGATCAAAACCCCGCTTTCCTGGTGGACGGCCGCCGGGGTCGGCTGGAAATTCTGATGGTAATGTTAGGTAAAAAATCCTTGTTCCTTTACGTTGTCTGTACCTGGGTCTGTACCTGGGGATGTGGAGATCCATTGATGGATCAAGACTATCGGGGGGAGGCTCTATATCATTTTCAGGGACAGGTGCAGGCTTTTTCGGGATCATTCAGTGAGCACGAATTTAGGGTTTCTCTCTTCTGGAGTCCTTCGGGCCAGACCAAAATCCCAGCCAACGAATTGGTAGAACAAGCATCAGCCTCGGTGGCCGTCCACTTTCCCTCTTCCTTCGAGATCAATGTGTTTTATCCACCAGATCAAGAAGTATGGATCAATGATGGTCCCATGTATGCCATGGCTCTCATCCTGGTGTATGAGGATCTCGACGACAACCGCGAGTACACACTCGGTGGCGCTCAGGACGAATTGCGTGGAGGAGCGGCAGATTGGGTATTGTTCTATGCCCCGGAAGCTATCGACAGTACCCTATCCCCAACAGGATTGGATCTTGCTAAAGGTTTTTCACTCGTTCAAATTCCCATCAATTGCCGTGGCACAACCTACCAAATCGGCACGCAAGACTGTGGAATTCCACTGGGCAATGCCTGCCAAACCGATTTGCAGTGTGGACCCAATGGAATTTGCCTAAAAAGAGTCGACCAGACTGAATTTTTCAACGGTTACTGTGCCGGAATAGTGGACCCCAACGGCTGCGATCCAATTGGTGCAGTAGTGGTATCCCGGCCTGTTCAGTTGTGGCTGGAACAATGCGAATTGGGGACAGATTGCAAGCAGGCTATCTGCTCTTGTAGACCCATCGGTCCCCAGGGCTTTTCTTTTTGCTCGGTATGCCTTCCTTTTGGATATTTTCCCACAGCGTTCATGCAATGCAAAGATGGGAATCCCACGCCCATGATGGGATGTGGAGAGCACCTGGGAGAGTCCTGCATCCAAGACCGGGACTGCCAAGATCTTTTCGATCCTGGGATGTGTCTTTCGGAATATTTCAACCATAGTTTTACCAATGGGTATTGCACGGTGAAAAACCGCAGTTGCAAACCCCTCAATGGCGTCATGGTTAGTTTTCCGACCGACCTGTGGTACAAAAGTTGCGACGCTGACTCTAAATGCAGGACAAACGATGGCTATTTTTGTAATCCTTACTACCAGGCCTGCTTTCCAAGGGCGCCGGTGTCCTTGAGCATCTTCAGCGGATTTCGCCCGGAAGTCGAAATGCTGAATGTTTGCGTCGAGTTATGGCCCGAATAGAAAATTTCCTCTTTTTTTCATCCCGCTTTCCCAAAATCGACCGTAAGGTGTCTATATGTCGTAATCTAAACTCATGAAGGGAGAATGAGATGGAATCCAAGAAATGTGCAGGGAATGGTGGAGTAGTCTGGCTGTCCTTCGTATTGCTGGCACTGTTTTCAATTGCCTGTTCGGGTACTGACAATTCATCTGATGGCATCACCAAAGAAGATGCAAAAAAGATGGGAAAGGCGGACTGGACTGAAGACTATTGCCTGGAAAACGAATGGTATTGGGACGGTGTGTGCGATCCATTTTGTCAAAAAATGGATCCCGACTGCAAAGTCAATGAATGCATCGAATCCTGTGGAGTGGGTTGCCCGGCTCCTGAACACTGGATCTGTGGCGATGACGGACAGCTATACTGCAACAATTGCTACATGGCCTGCTACGGTGCCTCACCTGCCAATGATCCTTCAACCTGCGAGCAGGGCCCCAGTCCCGAGAAATGCTTGGAGGCATGTGGAATGGGTTGCCCGGCTCCTGAATACTGGATCTGTGGCGAAGACGGACAGCTGTACTGCAACGAATGCTACATGGCTTGCTATGGTGTTTCTCCTTCCGACGATCCTTCAACCTGCGAGCAGGGCGGTGATCCCACGGAATGCATGGAGGCATGTGGGGCGGGTTGCCCGGCTCCTGCATACTGGATCTGTGGCGATGACGGACAATACTACTGCAATGAGTGTTACATGGCTTGCTACGGCGTCTCTAAAGCGCAAGATTCAGCTTTGTGTGACCAGGCGGTTCACTACTGCATCTCAGACGATGACTGCCAAGCGGGCATGGTGTGCACCGACGGCATATGCACTTAATTGCTTTCCAGATTAGCAAATACGTGCGTGCGTCACCCTTGCCGATATCGTTTCAACGTAAGCAATTTCTATGCTTTAGTCCTCCTAAAATAAGCGCAGATCAATAGCCCAGAAGATCCGGGCGAGCGGAAATCCAGCGTACAAACTCCACTCTCTCCGGAAGGCAACCGGCCCACAAGCAGACCGGCAGTGGCCTCGGTCTGTCCCTGTGCCGCGAAATCATCGAAGCCCACGGCGGCCGAATCAATATCCACGCCCGCCAGGGTGGAGGCACGGCCGTGTTCTGTTGGCTCCCGGCGTGATCACCGTCTCCGATCGGGGGATCAGAGACCTTACATTCTAAACGAAGTCTTGTCTGCCCAGGACCACGCGGTCGAAGATTTGTTTGATATCCTCAATGTTGCGCAGGTCGAATTCGACCGCGTGGCGGGCGCCTTGAGGGGAGACTAGAAAACCCTTGAACTGGGTGGGGCCGCGTTGTTCCAGGTAGAAGTTGTAGAGGCCCTGGACAACCTTGAGGGGGGCCACCAGGCGGAGCCTGCCGCCGTGGGCGGAGACTTCCGCGCT
>JAUXGL010000045.1 GCA_030622135.1 Deltaproteobacteria bacterium | reverse complement strand
CTCCGCCGGCCCGGTGACCGAGGAGGAGTACCAATCCCGCGAGGAACGTTACGACACCCAGCTCAAAGAAGAAGTCGGCCTGGATCCCGCCGGCATGAGCCTCGATGAAAAACTGGCCGCCACCCGGGACTATCGCGAGAAACGCTACCAGACGCTTCTGGACGCGGTCTACACCCGCCGCGGCTGGACCCCAAACGGCGTCCCCACCCTGGAGACCGCGAAACGCCTGGGTATCGATCAGATCGACGGTGTAATAGAACTTCTTCAGCAGCACCAGACGTGACGTGATTGGTCTGTTATTGGTTGTGTCGTGCTCGTCGATGTCTTCGTTGATGATCTCGTAAAAAGTCCCGAGTGGGAGAAATGGGGACGGCACTAAAACGGACACTCGTTGGCCTCTGGTAAGGTGCCCATTTTACGTGGCATATTGGAGTTGCAGTGAAAGGGGGGTGGGAGATTGGGGATTATGGTCGAACCTTGACACACTGTAGAGAATCTGGTTCCATGCCCCGACGCGTACAACTCGCCCGCAGGGCGGCCCCGGAGGGTGAAAAATGAAAAGAGTTACGGCACTTCTGATTGCATCGGTGCTTGTCATCCTGCCCGCGACGGTGTGGGCCAGCGCCTTCGAAGACCACACCAGCTGGCAGAAAGAACCCTGGCTGGAAACCGAGAAGGGCATCAGCATCGGGAAGTCCGTGCTGGAGATGGGGACGGGATTCCGGTTCATCCACGCTACCGACTTTTTCAACACCGAGGGGAAGATCGACGGCGGGACCTACTGGGAGGACATCTACGAGGACCTGAACGATCCCAATTCCTCCCTGGGCCGGAAGCAGAAACCGAAAAGCAAGTACGCGAACAAGCGCTACGATATCTTCATGTGGGACATGTTCTGGCGATTCGGCTTCACCGAGAACTGGACGCTGTGGGGCAACATCCCCTTCGTCTGGAGCTCGGAAGACCAGTTCTTCGAAACGGCCAGCCTGACCGGCGGTGGCAACTGGGGCGAGGCCCGCACGGCCGATTTCGAGATCGGCGACTGCGAGACCGGGGTCCTGTACCAGTTCTACCGACGGGATGACCCCATCGTCTCCATGGGCCTGAGCCTGAGCTGGAAGCTCCCCACCGGTAACGAGGCGCCCGGCGAAATGAACGTGAACATCACCGGCACGGGCACCACGGACGTGGAGTTGGCCTTCCTGGGACGCTGGCAAATCATGCGCCACATCTCCGTCGGCTGGTCCGCCGGGTACAACATCCGCTTCCCCGGCACGGTCCAGTACCTCATGGACAGCCATACCGGCTTCACCAATGCCATGGTGGATCTGGGCGACGAGCTTTACGTCCGCGGGGACGCCATCGTCGGCATTGAGCACGTAGCGCTGCAGATGCTTATGGAGTTCCGTTACCGCTTCGGAACCCAGGTAGCCATACCGGATTTCCGCGCCGAGACCGTGCAGTGGATCAACCCGCGTACCGGCGAGGTTGAGCAGGAGACCTACCTGCTGCACAACGGCGCCCGGTACGAAGATTGGGGCATCCACAAGCTGTTCGATCCCAACCAGGAGCTGGTCTCCAGCTCCGGTTACCTACTGACCGTAACGCCCCGGGTGATCGTCCGCCCACTGGATTGGCTGGACTTCACCGGGTACGTCAAGCTTCATCTTTTGGGGAAGAATTCGATCTTTCTCACCGACAAGGATGGCGACAACCCCAGCTTCGACAACTTCATGCCCATGCAGGCGCTGGGCTTCAACGCAGGCGGCATCCTGATGGGTGAGGTCGGGGGACATGCCACCATTCGCTGGTAGTTTCGGAGGAGCGATGAAATCCATTGCAACCGGGCACTTGAGAAGTCGAAACCCATCAAAATCCCCAAACGCTCGTGAATCGGCCTGGTGCCGCGTAGTATGCGGCGTTCGGAACGCCTTGGTCGTGCTTACCCTGGCCGGTCTGCTGTTCTCGCCGAGTGCGGCGCGCGCCGGTTTCTGGTTCGACCATTCCTACCCGGACGTGGACTGGCTGGTGCTGGAGACCGAGCACTTCCGCATTTACTACTATACGGAAGTGGAGTGGTCGGCCAAGATGATGGCCAAGTACGCCGAGATCACCTACCCCAAGGTCACCGGCCTGTTCGACTTCCCCTTAAAGGAGAAGATCCACATCGTGGTCCGCGATCAGGAAGACTACGCCAACGGCTTCGCCGCCTACATGTTCGACCTGGTAACCGTCTGGGCTACCCCGGGTTACTGGATCCAGCGCGGGCGCCAGGAGTGGATCCCCGACGTGTTCGCCCACGAGTTCTCCCACATCATTTCCCTAAAGGCCCACGAGTGGAAGTCCGAGGGCGCCGTGGTGGCGGTAGGTTCGGGACTGATCGAGGACGGCGTGCACAACATCGACTTCGGCGCCAGCGTGGTCATCGGGCGTTCCTCCCCCTTCTTCTGGATCGAGGGCATCGCCGAGTATGGCTGCCACATGTCCGGCTTCAACTGGTGGACCTCCTCGCGGGACATGGTCCAGCGCATGAGCATGCTCGACGAGAACTACCTCGAGTTTGAGCAGATGTTCGAGATCTCCAGCCGGGAGGTCGCCCTGGACCGCGAGCGTGGCTACCAGCAGGGCTACTCCATGGGGCTGTACGTAATGGAGAAGTACGGCAAGGAGAAGTACGCCCAGCTAGCCCTAAACGCCCAGAAGAAGGGCCACCTGATCTGGGAGAAAAACATCGAGGAGGTCATGGGCATCGACGGCCATAAGCTCTTCGACGGCTACATCAAGTGGATGAAGGACCGCTACAACCGGCAGGTGGCGCCCATCCGCAAGGCCGAGCACCTGGGCCGCGAGTTCATGACCACCAGCAAGGCGGAGGAAGTGGACATCGTGGAGAAGCTGCCGGACGGGCGCTTCAAGATGGAGTTGGGCCGGCGCTACTACGAGGACCCCGAGCCGCAAGACGAGGAAGAAGCCAAGGAACTCGATGAAGCCCGCAAGAAGGAACAGGAAAAGCCCAAGCACGAGTACTGGAGCCGGGACAAACGCAAGGCGCACTGGGAGAAGGACCAGTACCAGATGTATCCCAGTTTTACCCCGGACGGGAAGTACTTCGCCTACGGCGGCCGCCGGGGCGTCTACCTGGTTCCGCTGCCGCTGGAAGAATGGCCCTTCTTCTCCGGCCGGTACCTGAGCAACAAGAAGAACGAACAGATCGCCGAGGACACCAAGACGATCAAGGGCGCCTCGGTGTTCTCCGGCTTCGACTTCAGCCCGGACGGCAAGAAGGTGCTCTTCTCCTCGCTGAAGTGCCCGGACACCTGGCTGCCCTGCATCAGCCTGGACGGGTACCACCGCTGGGACCTGTACGAGTACGACATCGAGGAGGAAGAGGTCGAGAAACTGACCCGGCGGATCCGCGCCGTTACCCCCAGCTACTCCCCCGACGGGAAACACATCGCCTTCATCCGCCACGTGGACGGACAGAACTTTTTGGGTGTTTTCCCCGCCGACGCGCGGGAGGTCGCTCCCGACGGCACCTGCGAGATCGCAATCAAGGATAACGGCTCGACGGCTACCCGGGAAGAAAAGAACTGCATCCAGTGGCTCATCAAGAAGCACGACGGCACCCAACTGGGCAAACCCAGTTGGAGCCCCGACGGCTCCAA
The DNA here is from genome assembly GCA_030622135.1 of Deltaproteobacteria bacterium. Classification (GTDB taxonomy): domain Bacteria; phylum Myxococcota; class B64-G9; order B64-G9; family B64-G9; genus JAUXGL01. The sequence continues at coordinate 24,656 of JAUXGL010000045.1, read as the reverse complement.
GATCGTGATCGACCTGTACCGCAACGGTCAGCAGGACGTCTGGATCCTCAACGTCGACGGCTCCGGCCTGAGACCGCTGACCTGGGACAAGGCCGAGGACCGCGACGGCCAATTCCTGGCCGACGGGCAGCACATCATCTATTCATCCGATCGCACCGGCATATTCAACATCTACAAGATGAACATAGAGACCGGCGAGGTGAAACAGCTAACCAACGTGCTGGGCGGCACCTACACCCCTCACATCACCAAGACCGGGGATATGCTCTTCGGCTACTTCAACTCCTACGGCGTAAAACCCTACGCCATCAAGAAGGCGGACTTCTACAACAAGACCGTCGACGCCGGCTACGACGTGACCCCGGAAGAAGTAGCCCGCAACCTGGCCTACGTGGAGCCGCTTCCGGAGATCAAGAAACACAGCACCACCTACAACCCTTTCAATCCCAAGAACTGGTCTCCGCCCATCGGGATTCCCATGTTCATTTACGAAACCAAGGGAATACAGGTCGGTGGCCAGATAATCATGGTGGATGCGCTGGACAAGCACTCCCTCTTCGGCACCCTGCTGATGGGCCAACGCCAGCTATATGCCCTCGGGTACACCAACAACTTCTGGTACCCGTCCTTCCGCATCGGCGGGGCGCACCTGGACCTGGGCTACGACTTCGCCCAGGGACTGGGATTTTCCCAGCAGGCCGCCACCCGCTCGGAGGCGCATTTCGATCCGCCGTTGAACTACAAGAACCGCCAGTCATTGGACTTCGCCTGGGCCGGCATGGCCTACGACATCGCCCCCCGGATCGGGATCGACGCCGCCTACACTTACCGGCACCTGACCTCCAAGGCTTCTTCCAGCGGCAAGGAGCAGGCCTTCTTGACCAACAACTCCTACGAGTTGACCATGCGATACGCGGACGTTTCATTACGCTCCGCCGAGAACGACATCAACCCGCGGGGCGGCCGCAAGGCCGACCTCAGTTACATGTTCGTCCGCTCGGGGCTGCCAACCAAAGACTGGGCCGATGTCGAGTGGCTGGGCCGCACCAACCCGCCGGGGGACAACTCCGACGACTACAACTTCCATGAGATCCAGCTGGGCTACACCGAGTACATCCCCATCTCTTGGTGGAACATGGCCGGCAAGCACACCTTGGAGCTGCACCTGCGCGCCGGCTACCAGGACCGCAACGTCTCCCGCTTCGACGAGTTCTCCGCCGGCTCCCTGCACCCCCTGCGCTACGTGCCCACCATGTCGACCACCAACGAGTTCTCCGGCTACGAGGACTTCACATTGGGCGGCGAGACCATGCTGATCATGGGCCTGACCTACCGCTTCCCCCTGGCTCGCCGCATCGACCGGAAGTTCGGCCCGTTTTACTTCGTCAGCGTCTGGGGCGAGATCTCGGGTACCGCCGGCAACCTGTGGGGCTACACCGCTGACTACCAGCGGGACAACTACGGCAACATCATGAGAAACGACGAGTCCTACTACGATCCCAAGATCGTAAACGGCACCATCCGCCGCGAGATCCCCTTCGTGGACATAGCCTCAAAGAACGGCAACTACATGCTCTACGACATCAGCTTCACGTTGAAACTGAAGGCCTACATTTTCGGCACCACCGATTGGAACAGCTTCTTTCGCGTAGCGTACGGCCTCAACGACGTAATCGGCCAATACGAAATGAACGACGACTACGTCTTCGTAGACGCCTACCCCAACAACTACCTCTACGCCGAAAGCGAACCCAAGAGCTTGAGAATCTCCATCGGCATTGGCTCCAACTTCAACTAATCTCGCGCCCGAGCCCGCGCCCGACCGATGTCCCGCCTGCTAGCGTTTTTCTCCTGCATAATCCTTTCTTTTACGGTTATAGCCCAAACCCACAAACTAAGCCCCCGCCTCCACCAAAAGCTAGGCACCAACACCAAAATTCCCATCCTGGCCATCTATGATCGCCTTGGAAAATACAGCGCCGACTGCGTGGGCCGCGTCTGTTTAGTAAAAGTAAGTCCGGCCACCCTCCTAAACGACCCCGGCCTGATCTCCGCTTCCCTCCCCACCAAATACCACCCCCGCACAGATCAGGCCGCCGGGCTAATCCATCTCCCGGTTCTCCACAACCACTACGGCCTGACCGGCTCCGGCACCCTGATCGCCGTAATCGACACCGGCCTCGACTGGACCCACGAGGATTTCATCGACTCCGCCGGCAACACCCGGGTGGCCTGGCTCCTGGATCAAACCACCCCACCGGAAGGCCGCTACCCCTCCCTGGAAACCCTCGGCTCCGGCACCGTCTACAGCGCCGCTGACATCCAAAGGGCCCTGGACGGCGAAACCGGCCCTATCTGGACCTCCGCCGAGGACCTAATCGGCCACGGCACCCACGTAACCGGCATCGCCGCCTCCGACGACTCCGTTTACCGGGGCGCCGCCCCCGAGGCCCAGCTGGTCATAGTAAAAGCCATAGAATCCGACCTCTCCGGTTTCACCGAGGAGAACCTGTTGAAGGCCCTGGCCTTCGTAGAAGAAATCGCCCGCCGCGAACGAAAACCCCTGGTCCTGAACCTTTCCCTGGGCAACCACATGGGCGCCCACGACGGCTCCACCCCCATCGAGGTGGCCCTAGACGATCTGGCCGGCAGCGAAAATCCGAAGATTGCCGTAGTGGTGGCCGCCGGCAACGAGCGCGACCGCGCCCTCCACGCCCGCGCCGCCGCCGGTTCCGCCCGACGGCCCACCACCTTCCGCCTCCTGGTCCCCTCGGGCGACCAAGCCACCCCCGAGCGCCCCGCTCAGATCGTCTTGGACTTCTGGCACTCCGGTTCCGGCGAGTTGACCGCTTACGTGGTTACACCCTCGAACCAAAAGACCGTTTGGGTAAGCCCGAAAGGCCCCTACGGCCTCGACACCTGGACCCCCGACGGCTTCGTCGAAATCGCCACATCCCAGGAGCCCAACCCCATAAACGGTGAGCTCCGCACCACGGTGACACTCCGGGGCGAAGCCGGCCAGCCGCTGTCGACCGGCGTGTGGAAAGTAGTTTTTTCTGGCCGCGCCGAGCGCATCGACGGCTGGGTGGGCGAGTACGACCTGGCCGGCCCCGGCGAACCGCATTTTTTAAACCACGTGGACCCCACCAACCTGGTAGGCCCCCCCGCCACCGGCCTGCATACGATCGCGGTAGGTGCCTTCGTTTCGCGGGACACCTGGCAAGACGCCCAAGGCGATGAAAGATCCCTCTCCGACGAACCGGGCACGCTGGCCTATTTCTCTTCCCCCGGCCCCACCAGGGACGGCCGCATGAAGCCGGAGATAATAGCCCCCGGCCACGCCATTGCCGCCACCCTTTCCTCCTACTCCGACCCCAGAAACCCCCAATCCATCTTCTACAGCGCGGGCTCGCTCAGATACGTCCTGCCCGACAACATCCACGCGGTTTCCTCCGGCACCTCCATGGCCTCCCCCCTGATAGCCGGCCTCCTGGCATTATTGCTCCAAAACGATCCCACTCTGACCTCCACCGATCTGAAAGACGCGTTATCGGTCACCGCCACCAACGACTCAAACACCGGCTTCACCCTCTACGATCCCGACTGGGGTTTCGGCAAACCCCACGCCGAAAGAATGCTGACTCACCTGGCCGGCCTGAAAGGCCACAGCCTGGATCCGGGAAAAAGCCTCTGCGGCACCACCCAACCCTGGCTCCCCCCCGACGGCCATGCATCGATATTGGCCGTAGCCCTCCCCAAAGACAAAACCGGCCTCCCCCTGGGCCCGGGCCAAAACGTAACCATCGAAGCCCCGGGCGCCGACTTCGAAATGGAAGTCCAGGATTTTCAAAACGGCATCTACGCCCGCCGCCTCACCGCCAGAGGTCTGCGCGGCTCCGAAGTAAAGATCACCTGCCGAGTAAACGGCACCCGCATCCACGCCACCCCCAAAATCCGCCTGGTCGCCAGCCACCAGGAAATGTCCGCCAAAGGCACAGTTGGCGGCGCTTGCAACTGCGGGAACAATTCCGGCGGTTTCCCCTTCTTTTTACTGCTACTTATCCCCCTGGCTGGTAAGTTCTCAAAAAGTCTGGGCAACCGTCGACCCTTGAGAAAAAAGCGCTTTACGGACGTAGCGAAGCGCACGTCCGTAAAGCGCTTTTCGTAAAGCACCCGGGTACAACAGCCTTGACGCACGTGTTTCAAGGTCCGTTTTAGTCCCGTCCGATGAAACGGACGGGGCTTATTGTTCGCAATGGTCCGAGGTTTTTTTCGTCGCGCTATTTTCACCCTTGCTCCCAGCACAGCTTAGTGGCTTACTCCGATTTTTGTGGGCATGGGGAGAAATCTGGGGGACTGAGGTACATTAACTCCCTGAAAAATAGGTACTTAGTAAACCTCCCCCCTTTTCCCCCTGTTCCTATGTGGCCCGCTCCAACCCGACATCCACGCCACCCCAAAAGTCCGCGCGATGATGAAGAACTTCTTCATTTGCTGAATTGAGTTGCTACAGCGCGGATCGCTCTTTCTTGAGCGTTGACGAGACGTACGTAATACCGTACCATTGTATGTGGAGGTTTTTAAATGAAAACCCTCACGGCAAGCAAGGCTCGAGCAAACCTGTACAAACTGCTTGACGAGGTTGACTTGTCCAGCGAGCCGCTTCAGATCACCGGCAAACGTTCCAGCGCAATTCTGGTGTCTATGGATGACTGGAGAGCGATCCAAGAAACGCTTTTCCTGCTGTCCATTCCAGGGATGCGCCAATCGATCCGCGATGGATTGGAAACACCCGTAGAAGAATGTGACGAGGACATTCTATGGTGAGATGGCGGCTTGTTTTTACCAAGCAGGCCCAGAAGGACGCAAAAAAGCTCTCAGCGGCAGGACTGAGGGCGAGAGCAGAAAAGACCTTCGACATCTTATTAAGAAAGAATCCCTTCCAGTCTCCACCTCCCTTTGAAAAACTTCTCGGTGATCTGAAAGGAGCCTACTCGCGCAGGCTTAACATCCAGCACCGCCTCGTCTACCAGGTGCTATCCAGTCAGCACACAGTGAAAATAATTCGCATGTGGGCTCATTACGAGTAAGCGGATGGTTTCCGATCGGTGCTCTTATCCTGTCGTGGGGCACGCAGGAAACTATTCGGGAGAATCTTGGCGAATCTTGGGCCGTTGGGGGACGGACGAATCTTGGGGGACGGAGGTGTATTAACTCCCTGAAAAACAGGCACTTAGCAAACCTCCGTTTCCCCTTTTCCTCATAACACGGCTATAATATCATCTAACCGGTCGCCGGGGGAACTCAGCAATCATCGGGGCATTTGCCGTGGTTTTCTCCCTGGGATTTGCAGCAGATGCCGTTGCCGCAGGTTTCCGGACCACAGTCGTCTGAGCAGGTGCAGGTGTCTTCCGTTCCGACACAGCAGGTGTCGCCGCAGACTTCTCCGCAATCTCCGGGGCAGGTGCAGGAATCCTCGCCTTCGGCGGCGCAGCAGTTGGTGTCTCCGCAGGTGGGCAGGCCGCAGTCGTCGGAGCAGGTACAGGGATTCTCACCCTCGGCGGCGCAACAGATGCCGTCGTTGCAGGTACCGGCGCCGCAGTCCTGGGGGCAGGTGCAAGTGGTTTCGCCGTCGGCGGCGCAGCAGATGGTGTCGTTGCACCGGCTCTGGCCGCAGTCGTCGGAACAGGTGCAGGCGTCTTCGCCGTCGTTGGGGCAGCAGTAAGTGTCGCCGCAGGTGGTGACGCCGCAATCTTGCGGACAGGTGCAGGGATCTTCGCTGGCAGAGCAAACCGTGTCGGGGCAGACGCCGCCGCAATCGTCGGGGCAGTTGATGCTATCCTCACCGGCGGGAGCGCAGCAGATGCCGTCGCCGCAGGTGCCCGCGCCGCAGTCGCCGGGGCAGGTGCACTTGTCTTCCAGATCGGCGGGGCAGCAGATGGTGTCGCCGCAGGTCGAGGGGCCACAGTCTAAAGAGCAGGTGCAGGTGTTCTCGCCTTCGGCGGCGCAGCAGATGCCGTCGTTGCAAGCGCCGGTGCCGCAGTCGTCGGGGCAAGAGCAAGTGGTCTCGCCCTGGGTGTCGCAGCAGATGGTGTCGCCGCAGGTGGAGGCGCCGCAATCGGTCGGGCAAGTGCAACCGTTCTCGCCGGCGATGTCGCAACAGAGGGTATCGCCGCAGAAGCCGGTGCCGCAGTCGCCGGGGCAGTTGCAGGCGTCTTCACCGGCGGGGGTGCAGCAGAGGCCGTCGCCGCAGGTGCCCACGCCGCAGTCGTCGGGGCAATTGCACTTGTCCTCGCCCCGGTCGGTGCAACAGACCGTGTCGCCGCAGGTGGAATCGCCGCAGTCGAGCGGGCAGGTGCAGGGGTTCTCACCGCCGGCAGCGCAGCAGTTTCCGTCGTCACAGGTGGCGCCGGTGCAGTCCTGCGGGCAGTTGCACACGTCCTCGCCGGTGGTGCAGCGGCCGTTGTCGCAGACGGCCAAGCAGTCCTCCCAGCAGTTATCGTCATCCTCGCCGGCCTGGGCACAGCAGATGCCGTCGCCGCAGGTGCCGGGACCCTCGCAGTCGCCGGGGCAGGTGCACTTGTTCTCACCAAGAGCCTCGCAGCAGATGGTGTCTCCGCACTCGCCGGCGCCGCAGTCGGCCGGGCAATTGCAGGAATCCTCCCAGTCGGTCGCACAGCAAATGCCGTCGCCGCAGGTGCCCGCGCCGCAATCGGCCGGGCAGTTGCAACGGTCCTCGTCCTGGCCGGGGCAGCAGACCCGGTCGCCGCAGGTGGTCTGACCGCAGTCGTCGGGGCAGGAGCAGGGGTTCTCCCCGCCCAGGCAAGCGCCGTCGCCGCAGCCGGTGGCGCAGTCGGACTCGCAGCTCGCGGGAGTTTCGTTGAAGGGGTCCTTGGTGCAACAGATGCCGTTGCCGCAGGTCTCCATCCCGCAATCCACGTAGCACTCGCAGGTGTCCTCCCCCTTGGAAAAGCAGCACAGTCCGTCCCCGCAGACCACCGCCCCACAGTCATCCTCGCAAGTGCAGGGGTTCTCGCCCCCGATGGTGCAGCAGTGCCCGTCGCCGCAAACGGCGCCGTTGCAGTCCAGCGGGCAGTTGCACACGTCCTCGCCGGTGTCGCAGCTTTGATCTCCGCAGGCGTGGCAGTCGCTGGGCTCGCCCACGCAGAACCAGCCGTTCTCTACCCGGCAGTGGGAGTCGCAGCCGTCTTCCGAATCGGTGTTCTGATCGTCGCATTCCTCCACGCCCGCGCGGACGTCACCGTCGCCGCAAACGGCCGGGTCCTCCAAAAGCACGCCCGCCTTGACCACCTGGCGAGCCCGCAGAGCCACGTTCACTTTCCCGGAGGCCCGGATCCGGTTGCTGGACAGGCCGTCCACCTGGATCTCGACGGTCTTACCGCCGTAGGAGTCCGGCAGCAGGATGACCAGGGTCTGCTCGCCGCCCTTGAAGCTCTTGGGCTTCTCGGGGAACAAACGCTCGAAGACCAGCTCCCTTTCCAGCCACCCCAGGATGTTCAACTGGTTCAGGTTGAGGCTGGCCTTGTGGCGGACGGTCAGCTCGACGCCGGTAAGGTCTTTCTTTACCACGTCTTCGGCGCAACCGGCGGCGGCCAGCAGGGCGAGAAACAGCGTGAAATACCTCATTTTCATCACAGCCCTCTCAGATCCAGCGTCCCCAGGTTGCCGGAGGGAAGCACCGGGTCCCCTCCTGAGTTCAGGGCATAGACGGTGCCACCGGCCGCGGCGGCAACCGCGCTTCCCACGATGGTCCAAAACCACCAGGTCTCATAAAAGGCGGGAGGCTTTTCCTGTTCCTTTCGCCGAGTCTCGACCAGAGCGGCCAGGCGCTCCCTTTCCAGGACCAGCATGCGCTCCTTTTCCCTGGTCCGCTCCCGCTCGGTGTCGCGCTCCTTTTTCAGAAGCGTGGCCTTGCGTTGCTCCTCCTCGATGCGCTTCTGCTCGGCCAACTCCAAGTCGAACTCCTTCCGGCTATCTTCGATCAGCTTCAAGACGGTCTCGCGGTTGCGGGCATCGGGTTTCTCCCGCAGGTAGCCCTCATAGAAAAAGACCGCCCGCTCGTGGTTACCCAAGAGCCGATGGCACTGGCCAATGTTGAAGAGGAAGCCGGCCAGCGGTGCCAACTCGTAGGCCTGGGAGTATTCGGCCAGGGCCTCCGGGAAGCGGCCCAGCTTGTAATGCTGCTCGGCGATTTTGAAATGTTTCTTGGCCTTCTGCTTGTTGTCATCGGCGAACACCCCGCCAACGGCCAGGACGAAAATCATCGGGAAGAGCAACCCGGCTATTTTCCATCTACTCGTCTTCGAATGGATCAACGGTGCCTCCCATATCGTAATCCTTCTTTTTTTTCTTCATCCGGCCGGGGCCCGCCTTCTGCAACTTGACCACCAGGTTCCCGTCTGCGGACATGGACATCCGCCGGCGGGCCGGCTTGTAACCCTGCAGGCGAAACTCGAAGATCCTCGCCTCGTCGGTGCGCGAAACCGTCAGCGTCACCGGGGTGGTGCCCAGGGACCCGCCGCCCGCCCGGGTGAATATTCTAGCACCCGGCGGCGTGGTCTCAAAAAGCACATCCACGGTGTCGGCCTCGATGGGAGCAATCATCTTAGGTTCCACGGGCGGCCCGGGCAACTTTTTCACGTCGCTTGCCGACGGCGGTTCGTTTTGGGGCTTCACCCCGGAGTGGGCCGGGTCCGAGGGGAACAGCAAAAACGCTCCGATTCCCAGCCCCGAAAGCAGCAGCACTCCCATGGCCCAGAATGCCACCCGGTTCGGCTTGCGGACGACGGGTAGCTCCCGGGAGGCGGTCTCGCACTGGACCGATTCCTCCCGGCCGATGTTTCGCAGCCGGGCCTCCAGCTCCTCCATGCTCTGGGGGCGCAGCTCGTAGTCCTTCTCCAGGCACTGCATGATCAGCTCTTCCAGGTAGAGCGGCATGCTGATGGACAAATCCTCCAGCCGGCTGGGGCGGACGGGCGTGACGGTGAGCTGGTTGTAGATGATTTCGGAGAAGCTCTTGCCGGTAATGGGTCGCCTTCCGGTAAGCATCTCGTAGAGGACCACGCCCAGGGAGTAGATGTCCGTGCGAAAGTCCACCGACTTTCCGCTGGCCTGCTCCGGGGACATGTACTCGGCGGTGCCCAGGATGGTACCCTCGACGGTCTTGTGAATGTCCTCCTCGTCGGTGTGGCGGATCAGCTTGGCCACGCCGAAGTCCAAGAGTTTCACGAAGTCGGGGTTGTCGCCCCGCTTGACCATGAAGATGTTCTCGGACTTCAGGTCGCGGTGGACGATGCCGGCCGCGTGGACCGCCACCAGAGCGTCGGCCACCTGGATGGCGATGGAAAGCGACCGGGGCACCGACAGGGGACCCGCCTTCATGATCAGCTTGCGCAGGTCCTGCCCATCTAAAAGCTCCATGATGTAGTAGTTGTCCCCGCGGTAGTCCTCGATGAAGTCGGTTATCTCGATGATGTTATCGTGCCGGATCTCGTTGACCGCGCGCGCTTCGCGGAAGAAACGGGTGACCGCCTTCTGGTTGTTGGAAAACTGCGGCCGCAGCATCTTCAACGCCACCTTGCGGCCCAGTTTTACGTGCTCGGCCATGAAGATGATGCCCATCCCCCCTTCGGCCAGCACCTCCTCCATCCGGTAGGACCCCACCACCTTGTTTTCCAACCGCTCGCGCTCCTTCTTCTTGCCGGGAGCCTGGTCCTCCCCCACCAGGGTGGTTCCATCGAGCGGACAGAAGGCGATAGTGTCCGGAAACTTCTTCTTACACTTGAAACAGAAACGCATGCTCTTCATTCCCGCGTAATCGGGCAGGAGAAAAAGTACCTATAACACTTCAATGCTAGCACATTCCCAAAGCGCGGGACAAGGTCCTGACCGCGAAATTATCTCAGGATTTCAAACAGTTCTTCGGTGACCTGGCGCTCTCCGATCTCGGACAGGTCGCAGCGGACCAGGGCCACCCGGCCGGCCGGGTCGTCGTTCCAGGGATCCAGGTTCTGAACCTTTAACCCGCAGGCCGAGGAAATCGGATTGTCGAAGAGCACGATGAAGTCGCGGGAGAAGTGGTGATGCTCGGGATTGTAGATAAGCTTGTAGTAGTCGTCCTGCGAAAACGCAGTCCCGTCGAGCGTGCCCGAGCCGAAGTGGAACAGCGCCGGTTCGGTGGACGCATCGCTCTGACCCATCCGTATGAACAGCTCGATCGACCCGCCATCGAAGGTGACGGTATGCTTCTGAGGGGTGGCCGTGTCGTAGTGGCAGGAAGCAAACCTGCGATTATCCACCCACGACTGGCAGTCGTCCTTGCAGAGCATGAAGCCGTGGTAAGTCCGGTCCCAGGGATCCCCGTAGTCGCCGCTTATCGTGAAAGTGTCTTCGTTCTCCAGGTACACGCGCAGGTTGGCCTCGAACGTCCAGACCTGCCCGGTCGCATCCCGCATGAGCTGGGTGATGAACCAACGGTACATCGTGCCCGGCGGATCCGCTGAATGGTTCGCGCGAATCTCCCCCACCCCCTCGGGTAAAGGTTGCTCGCCCACCTGGATGAACTCGAAGCAGTGAGGCAGGAAAAACGGATACGTCCCGTTCTCCAAGGGCAGCGCATACGTCCCCGGTATCAACCGCAGCCTCGACTTGGTCCGGTACTCTTCTTCCAAGGTCCGCATCTCATAGAAAGTCCCGCAGTAGACGGCGTTCTCGGTGACCTCCACGAAAACCGGCCAGTCCTCTCCGACATACTCCGAAGCCTCCGGACACCACGGCCAATACGGACTACCAGACCCGTCGCCATCTCCGTTCACGTCGCCGCCGTCCCCGTCCCCAGCCCCAAAATCACCGGGGTCGCCGGAATCTCCCCCATCGTCCCTTGCAGTTTCTCCATCATCCCCCGCATCAAAAGCATCCGCAGCATCCTCCCCGGCATCCGGCTCCGTCTGGCCGTGAGAACACCCCACCACCAGAAGCCCCACAATCATCAATCCTATGAACCTATTTGGCACTGGAACACCCCCCGCAACTCGACGCCGTGCACCCCCCGCACTCCGATCCCTCCGAGCTTGAGGTGAATCCGGAGTCGCTCTTGTGCGCGAAAACCGAAAACCGCTTCTTGGGATTCTTGGCCCCGCACTCGGGGCACTCGACCTTCTCGTTACGGTCCATGAGCATCTGCTCGAAATCCAGCCTGCATTTTGGGCAGATGTACTCGTAGATGGGCACGCTCAATCCTCCAGCCGCTGGAGCATTTCAAAAACGGCCTGGTTATCGGGATTCAGTTTCTGGGCCTTTTCCAGATAGGCGCGGGCCCGGCGTCGGTGCTCCTTGCGGGTCACCGGTTCGCGCGCACCCATGAGCATGTGCAGGCTTCCCAGCCGCACCAGCGACTCCATGTCGTCGTCGTTTAGTTGCAAAATCCCCTCGTAGGCGGCCAGGGCTTCTTCGAACCGGCCCGCCTTTACCAAAATCAGGCCCAACTGGTGCCGGTGGGCAAGGTTTTCGGGATCGAGCAAGACCAGCGTGCCGTAACGGCTGGCGGCCCAGTCGTGGTCCCGGCGGGCCAGGGCCATCTCCCCCATCCGCTTGTGGGCCTCCAGGTCGAAGGGATCCAGACCGATGGCTTTCTCGTAGTACTCGCGGGCCCGCTGCCACTTCTCTAGCCGGGCGTACACATCTCCCAGACCCACCAGGGCCACCGGGCTTTGGGGCCTCAGATCCAAAGCGCGCTCGAAGGAGACGATGGCCTCGCCGAGGTTCTCCAGCCGGCTGTGAGCCAGGCCCTTGATGGAATGTGCAAAGGGCAGCTGCGGGTTTTTCCCCAAGACCTTCTCCACCAGCGCCAGGGCCTGCTGCACCGCGTCCTCGTGCAGAAGATCCACCGCCTTTTTCAAGTCCTGGGCCAACTCCGGCACGGTCTCCTTGAGCGGATCGTACACCTGGGAGGTCAGAATCCTAGCCTTTTTGGCCACGTCGGGGGAGGGCGATAGCAGGAGGATCTTGCGCATGATCTCGATGGCCTCCTGCTCCCGGCCCAGCCGCACCAGGACGCTGGCCAGGGCCACCCGCACGTCCGCCCGGTTTGGATTCAGCTGCATGGCCCGGTCGAAGGACTCTTTGGCCTTCTGGTTCTCCCCGTTCATCAGGAGGACCAGCCCGATGCGATAGGGCACATCCGCCTCCTTGGGCATACGCACAGCCGCGTTTTCGAGCCCCAAGAGCGCCGCTTGCATGTGCCCGGGTCCCCGGACCACCGCGCACAGGCCCAAACCGTAGTGACCCAGTCCCTCCGAGCCTTTTTCTTCGGACAACTTCCGGTAGCGGTCGCCGACCGCCTCCAGCTTGCCGGCGAAGTAAGCCGCCTCCACCAGGCCCCGGTGAGCGGTAAGATTGCCGGGATCCTTCTCCAGAATCTCCTCGAAACGCCGGTACGCTTCTAGCGCCAATCCAGCCTTGGTGAGGTTCCTGGCTGCGACCAGCGGATCTATCGACCGGTCGGATATCGCCGCGTGGTTGCACCCGATAATCAACATCAAAAAACCGAGGAAGACACCTCGCATCATCCGATCAATTTAATTCTTTGAGCCAGTCGTGTCAAACCACCCCATGCCTTGTGTCTCTTTTGGGAATGTGAAAGGATCCGTTTGCCCCTGCATGAAAATAGGAGGGTTCGGCATGAAAAACCTCATCGCATGTTGCCTAGTCGTTGTATTTACCTGCGGTTGCCAGTCGCCGGTGGTTGTCTCGGACCGGCCGGAACCGGCAAAAAAGATAAAAGCACCCGCGCCCGAAACTCCCGATTTGAAGGATCTACCCCGGTTTTCCCAGGGAGACTTCAACCGGATCGCCGCCCGGATGGATCTGCCCCTCTTCTGGAGTCGGGACGCGGAGAATCAAAAGACGTTGGATCCGGAGGAGCTCTCGATCCTGGGGGTGGGCACCCGGCGCGACCACTACATCCAGGCCGGAGCCTTCACACCCAACTTCTCCCGTATATATCGGAGCATGGTGGAACACCGCCGCCGGGAAGCGGTGACCCGGGAAATGAATCAAAGCCGGCCCACCCTGATACACACGGACTTCAAAGCGGCTTCCGAACAAGACCGAGCCGTCGTGCGCCACATCACCGCGGCAGCCCGGATTATCGAGGAGATCTACGCCTTGCAGGTAGGCTCTTTCCAGTTACGCGGCTGCCTGTTGCCCAACGACTCGCAGAGCCACGCCCTCTTTAGGCGCAACCAGGCGCCCTGGTGCCTCGCACCGGAGACGGAAAACGATCCCTTCTGCAACGCGTGCCCGGACTTCGCCGAAAAGACCTCGGGCCTCTACCCCGCCGAGCTTCTAAAGAACCCGGAGATGTGCAAGCAGCTCACCGAAGATCTCCTGGATCCCTTCGTGGTGGTCCGCGGCCCGGCCGAAAAACTCCGGGCGGTGCCCTACACCAAAGAGTGGGGCCCGCGGATGAAAGCCGTGGCCACGGAGCTACGGGCCGCGGCCCGAGTCATCGGAGATGATGAGCAGGCCTTCAATGCCTACCTGCTGGCCGCGGCCCGGAGCTTCGAGACCAACGAGTGGGGCCCGGCCGATGAAGCCTGGGCGGCCATGAACGCCGACAACTCCAAGTGGTACTTGCGCATCGCCCCCGACGAGGTGTACTTCGAGCCCTGCAATCGCAAGGCGGGGTTCCACGTCTCCTTCGCCAAAATCGATCCGGACTCGATCTACTGGCAGGAGAAGCTCACCCCGCACCGAGAAACCATGGAGAAAATGCTGGCCGAGCTGATTGGCCTGCCCTACCAGGCCCGGCCGGTGAGCTTCCACCTGCCAAGCTTCATTCAGATCGTGCTCAACGCCGGCGACTCGCGCGGCGCCATGGGCGCCACCCTCGGCCAGAGCTTGCCTAACTGGGGCAAGGTGGCCACGGAGGGCCGGGGCCGGACGGTGGTCATGTCCAACCTGCAAACCGACCCGGATTCCCTGGCCATCCATCGCGAACAGGCTGCGTCACTCTGGTCGAAGGAAACCATGAAGTATTACTGCAAGGATCGGCGGCTCTCGCTTCTGGGCTTCACCATCCACGAGGCCACCCACAATTTCGGTCCGCACTCGGACTACAAGATCGACCAGAAGCGCCCGGCCGCCGTGTTCGGCGGCGCTACCGCCACGGTCATGGAGGAGCTGAAAGCCCAGACCGGAGCGTTGTACTACCTGGACTTCCTGCGCGAGAAGGGCGTTTTGTCGATAGGCGATCGCAACCGGGTCTACAACCACGCCCTGGTGTGGTGCTTCGGGCATATTTCCAGAGGAATGTTCGATCCGGCCGGCCGGCCCAAACCGTACAGCCAAGTGTCCGCCATCCAGGTAGCCTGGCTCATGCGCGCGGGCGCTCTGACCTGGGAGACCGACCAGACGGCCACCAACGGAAAAGATCAGGGGTGCTTTACCATCCACTACGATAAGATGCCCGCTGCCGTCGAGAAGCTCATGCAACGGGTTGGCCGGATCAAGGCCAAGGGCGATCGGAAGGCGGCCGAAGCCCTGATAGCCGATCTGATCGAGGGCCAGGGTTTTAGGCTAGTCCACGATCAGGAGATAAAAGAGCGCATCCTGCGACATCCCAGGTCCAACTACGTATACAGCGTCACTTTCTGAGAGTAGTGCCGAGTTGACTCCTTTTGTTCGACACCCGACGCTTTTCTTTGACCTACTACCATTACTGGTATTTAAAAGGTGCGATCGACGACTCGATCCTGGACCCCCCCCCCCGCAAAACGCCATCTTCGCGGGGTCCGTGGATACCGTCTCGGTTCGGCTGGAGGTGATTTTGTGAAGAAACATGTGCCGGCCCTGATCTTTGTGTGTTTCTTCTCCGGCTGCGGCCTGTTCGGCGGAAAGAAAGAGAATAAACAGGTAGAGCAAAAGAAGCCGCCCGAGCGCGGCGCCTCGGACTGGGACGCGCGCATCGGCGGCGGCCCGGCCGGCGTAAATAGCCACGCCGACCGCATCGGCGCGGCCTCTATCGGCACCCTGGCCATGGGCGGCCCCAGCACCGCCCCCAAGGTAGCCGACTTCATCGCCGATCCCAGCCACCAGGTGCGCAAAAAGGCGGTGGAGACACTGGCCGGGTGGGGTCAGCAAGCCGAGCCGGCCCTGGGAAAGTTGTTTGAGCACCTGCGCAACACCGAAGCCGGCATCCGGGCGGCCGCGGCCGAGGCTCTGGCGCGCATGGGCTCCAAGAAGGCCGCGAACGGCCTGGAACGTGCGTGCAAGGACAAGAACCCCGGGGTGAAGGTCTGGGGCCATGCCGGCCTTTCCAAAATCGAGGGCGACTGCGAGGAGCATATGGAGAACGTGGCCGAAATCCTCAAGTCGGGCGACATGCAAAACCCCGGCGCGGCCGCCGACGCCATGCTCTTGATGAACTGCGCCAGCAAAGACGCCATCGCGGATCTGATCGACGCCCTGAAGGATTCGAACGAACCGCTCCGGGCGGCCGCCGCCCGGGCCATCGGCAACATCGGCCCCAAGGCGGCCGCGGCGGTACCGACCTTGATGGGCATCCTGGGGGAGAAGGGCTGGCGAATTCGCCAGGCAACCCTGTTGGCGCTGGCCAAAATGGGAGCCCAGGCAGCCCCCGCCGTGGCCCTGCTGGCGAAAATCCTCAAGGATCCGGCGCCCCGTTTTAGAGAGCTGGCCGCCCACGCGCTGGGCGAGATCGGGCCCGCGGCCAAGTCCGCCGAGGGCCCGCTGCGTAAGGCCGCCAGGGACCCGGAGGGCACCGTCCAGGCGTCCGCCAAGCGGGCGCTACACAAGATATTGGGCGAATGAAGGAAAGGGAGCACCCTGAACATGACCGACCAACAATCTGGAAGAATTTATCAGCGAGTCGAGGTGATCCTGAAGGTGGACTACGCCAATTCCGAGGCTTACGTCTCCGACTACACCCACAACGCCAGCGGCGGCGGAGTGTTCATCGCCACCAAAAAGGTTTTCGAGATCGGCGAGACCATCTCCTTCAGCCTTTCTTTTCCGGGCGTCCTGGTTCCCATTGACTGCCGCGGCGAGGTCCGCTGGCACAGACAGCCCGAGGAAGCCTCCGAAGACCTGCCCGCAGGGGTCGGCGTGGAGTTCCTGTTCGATTCCGCCGAAGAAGCCCAACGAATCGGCAACCTGCTTGACCGGCTCCTCAGCCCCGCGCCCGCAGATCCGGTCGTTGGGGCCGGAGGGCCGGCCGAGCCCTTCCGGGTCCTGGTGGCGGAGGACAACCCGATGGTTCGGGATCTGTTGCGCATCGCTTTAGAGAAGTTCCAAGAAAAAACCATGCCGGGGGGCCGGAAGCTGGAGGTGGTGGAGGCAGAGAACGGCCGGGAAGCCTGCCAACGCCTCCAGGAGGAGCCTTTCCACCTGGCGGTAATCGACTACTACATGCCGGTCATGGACGGAATGCAGTTAATCCGCACGATCCGGGAAAACGAGAAGGTCCGCAGCCTTCCGATCATCGTCATCAGCGCGGGAGGCGAGGACGCCCAATACGAGGCCTTCAAAGCCGGCGCCGACCTGTTTCTGGGCAAGCCGGTCCGGCTGCCTCAGCTCTTCCAATCCTTGCAGCGCCTGCTGCAACTGAAAACCCACGGTGGAGATGAAACCTCATGAACGAAATGGAAGAAAAGAGAAAACATCCCCGGACCGAACTGATCCTCAAGGTGGAGTACGAAACCGCGGAAGACTTTCTGGCCGACTACGCCTCCAATGCCTCGGACGGCGGGATGTTCATCGCCACCAATAAGTCCTTCGAGAATGGCGAACTCATCACCTTCAGCATCTCCTTCCCGCGGCTGCTCTCGCCCATCTCCTGCCGTGGTGTGGTCCGCTGGCGCAGAAAACCGGAGCAGGCCACCGAAGAAATTCCGGCCGGGATCGGAATCGAGTTCATCTTCGAGTCCGATGAAGAAGCCCAGCGCATCCGCGATCTGGTGGACAAGCTGGGCCGGCCGCTCCCGGAACCCGAGCCCGCCAAGGAAATCCAGGGCGTGTTCCGCGTGCTCCTGGCCGAGGACAACAAGGTCGTTCGCGAGATGATCCGCTATGCACTCAGGAAGTTCCACGGCATACGCTTTGCGGGCCAGCGGGAGTTGGTGGTGGTCGAAGCCGTAGACGGAAAACAGGCCTGGGACCTGTTGCAAAAAGACCCCTGCGATCTGGCCATCACCGATTTGAACATGCCGGTCATGGGCGGGGAGCAACTGATTAGACTGATCCGCGAGAACGCAAACACCCGCATCATGCCGGTCATCGCCATCAGCGCGGGTACCGAGGAGGCCCAGAAGGCCGCCCACATCGCCGGCGCCGACCTGTTTCTGGGCAAGCCCATCATGCTGGTCCAGCTCTTCTCCTCGCTGCATCGCCTGCTGGGCATGAAGCACGAAGAGAGTTGACCCGACTGTTGCATAACGTGACTCACGTTTATGCAACTGGCGGGTTGACACCATTGACGCCGGCCCCGGGCTATCTCTTCTTCATCCGTTCCTGGATCTCGGCGGGACTGAAAAGTCCCTTTTCCACGCAGAGTTCGATTACGTCCTGCATGGCCGTTTCGAACTTTTCCTGACCTTCGATCAGTTTTTCCAGCCGCCGGGCCAGGGTTGCCCGGCCCGATAGGTCCTGCTCGTGCTTGACCAGGGTCTTGCCGGACAAGTCGGTGACCTTGAACTCGTTGTCGTTGGCCTCCTCGTCGGTCAAGGACAGATCGATGCTGCCCATCACGAAGGCCTCTTTCTTTTCCTCGATGCCGTAGTCGCGCCGGACGGCCTCGCGAACCTCCGAAACCGCGGCCACCACCGGCCGGATCTTCAGGCCGGAACGGATCTGGGCCTGGTTGCGCGTGGCAACGTCGGTGGGATCGGCCATGACCAGCCGCAGGGCGGTGCCCCCTTCGATGAGTGCACTGGGATAGACCAGCCGCTCATTACAGAAATCGACCGAAAGCCTTTTCAGCGCCTCGGGATCGGGACGCTTTCCGGTCAGGGTCACCTTGGGCAGGCCGATCACCTTGGACATGACCATCACCATTCGCTCTTCGGGCACCAAACCCAACTGCATCACCACCATATGGAACTTGCCCCCGGCTTGGCTCTGGTGATCCTTTGCGCTCTGATACTGGAACTGATCCAGCAACCCGGTGTCGAGCAGGAACTTGGCAATCCTGGTTTCCGTGGGGTCCATTGCTCCCAGCTTTGGCTACTCGCCCGGCTTTGTCAAGATCCGCCACCCGGCCACCCAGAATAACCCGCCTATTTCCGGTCGACTCTGGGTGGCCCCGGGATGCCCTTGACCTGATCGGGCCGGGTTGGTAGGATGCCAAGCATGGAGCAGACCACAAAAAAAGAACTGGCTGTCTCGTTCCTCAGCGATCTATCCAGCATGCATCGGGACAGACTTCAGGAGATCATTCGTGATATCGTAGGAGAACAACTGGCCGAAGTGATGTATCGCTATGCCAAACAGGTGATCGAAGCCAACCCGGAAAAGACCACGGAAAACGCTTCTTCCATGTTGATTCTCGGCTACCTCATCCGGGTCCACGAAACCGGCGACATTCCCCCGGAGAATCCCCCGGTATAACCGTCAAGGCTCAGGCCGCGTTCTTGAGACAACGGGCGTCTGTATCCGTTCGGGCTCTTCGGTGTCCTCCTATAATTTCGAGAACTTGTCTGAGCCGGAATTGGGCTAAGGGGCGTACGGGCGTGGATACCCCAAGAGGAAGGCTGCTACGGTGAAAGGCGGACATCCAGTGTAAAAGGGGATTTGTAGACCCGCATGCCCTCCCGGCTTGCGAAGAAGAGCAGCTGCTCCACCAAAACGGTCACCCGCCGTCCATCATCGGTATCGATGAGCAGGTAGTGCTCGCTGATATCCTGAGCGTGGCGGTCTATCACCGTGGGAACCAGTTTGTCCACTCGTTCCACGATAGTTCCCTCGAAGTAGTCGAGCCACGGCACCTGAGTACGTAACAGGAAAAACGCACCCACTAGCGCCGCCGCCAGAATCAGAGGTGTCAGGACCCGCCGTATGGAAAAGCGCCGCATCAGAGCCTTGACCGTAACAACCGGCTCAAAACCGTGTCAAGAGTATCGAGCATGCCCCAATCTCCCATCGGTGCCCCTACGTTTCAATATAACATATTGACTTCCAAGGGGAACTCAATATACGCGGTGCCACTATACTGGTGAGATAATTTACTCGTGGTCCTCTCGCAAGGGTCCCTTTTTACGCGGGAGATTGGGATCGACCCGAAATGGGGTGGGAGATTATGGGCATGACCGATCCGCGGTGTAGAGGTTGCGGTGCTGGTATTGCTATAGACGACGCTCGGCGGCTTTTTTGAAAGATTTGATTTGCTGGTCTTGGGGGTATTCTTCCAAGGCTCGCTCGAAGCAGTCGGCCGACTGCTTGAAGTCCTTGTGCTGGTAATAGACGATGCCCCGGGCGGTGTGGTCGCGGTAAGCCGGGTTTCTCTTTTTCAGGCGGGCGATGGCCTTGAGTCTCCTGGAGAGCGAGGCCGTTTTGGATCGTTCCACCGTCCAGATGTCGTACCATTCGCTCTCGAAGCCGGTCAGGAGCCAGCTCAGGGGATGGGTGGCCTCGGGCAGGATCATGGCCCAGCGCACCTTGAAAGCCAGGCGGATGAAGAACCGTCCGCCTTCGATAAGTTCCAAGCCGCCCTGCTTGGATGGGCTTATCAAACCGGCGTTGTACGCGTTGGAAATAAAATCACTTCCGAGTTCGGCGAACTCGTCGAATTTTTCGCGGATGTCCTCGGGTGGCTTGGACCCGGACAGCAAGGCCGCCGTGGCTTTCTTTGTCTTGGCAACCGCCATCAACTCTAAAAGACTTCGCTCGAAGCGTCCGAGCAGCCAGGTGATGAGCTTGTGCAGGCGCTGCTGGCCGCCCTGTTCCAGGCACATCTTGGCGGCGACGCGGACGCGCGCGAGGTCTTGCTCCAGGTCGGCCTGGGAGCGTTCTTTTTCCATGGCGTTGCGGTTGAGCCGGATGTAGGAGTCGAGAACTCCCTTTTCCACATCGCCGGGATCGTAGCCGCTGATCTCGCTCTTCTCTCGGTCGAGGACCTGCGCCACCTGGTTGGGGTCGGGCTGCCTGATTGGAAACCCTACCTCGACGCTGTTTTTTGATTTGCACCCGGACAGGTACATCAGCATGAACAAAGGAGAAAGTAGGTAGGCAACGCTCCTCATTCCGGATCCCATACTGGAAGCTTAGAAAAAGGGGAAGATACTGTCAAGAAAGAGCGATAACACTGTTGACCCATTTGCCGGTGGGACCGTATGATTTCTATCGTGCGCAGGAAGACCCGGCAGATCTGTGTTGGCTTGGTAGCCGTCGGGGGCGGTGTCGGCGGCACCAGCCCGGCGCCGGTGTCCATCCAGACCATGGCCAAGGCGGATCCCCAGGATGTATCCGCCATCGTCGCGCAGCTGCGTGCGGCCGAAACGTCCGGTTGCGACATCGCTCGTGTCGCGGTGCCCGACATGGACGCGGTCGGGGCCCTACCGAAGATTAAAGAGCGCATCGGGATGCCCCTGGTGGCGGATATCCACTTCGACTACCGTCTGGCCGTGGCGTCCGCTCGGGCGGGCGCGGACGCGCTGCGCATCAACCCGGGCAACATCGGAGGCGTGGGTGCTCTCAAGGCTGTGGTGGAGGCGGCCGGGGAGGCGGGCATTCCCATCCGGGTCGGGGTCAATTCGGGCTCGCTGCCCAAGACCGCGGGGCGGCCGGCCGAGCCCACGGCGGAAAGTATGGTGACAACCGCCCTGACGGCGGTGGATTCGATCCGCGAAATGGGCTTTTCTGATCTCAAGGTGTCTTTGAAGGCTTCCGACGTGGTCACTACCATCCGGGCCTACCGGCTCTTCGCCGCCCGGTCCGATGTCCCCCTGCATGTGGGGGTGACCGAGGCGGGACCGCCCCTTTCCGGATCCGTTCGTTCGGTGGCGGCGCTGGCTCCACTGCTTTCGGAAGGGATCGGCGACACGCTGCGCATCTCGCTCACCGCGCCGCCGGTGCTGGAGGTTCGCGTCGCCAAGACCTTGCTGGTGGCCATGGGCCTGCGCTCCGGAGGGGTGGTGGTGTCTTGCCCCACCTGTGGACGGGTCAACGCCGATCTGGCGCCGGTGGCCAAGCGGGTCGAGGAAATCCTCGAAACCATGGGGCTTGACATCTCGGTTGCGGTGATGGGATGCGAAGTAAACGGTCCCGGTGAAGCCCGCGAAGCGGACCTGGGCATTGCCTTTGGGCCCCGGGGAGAGGGATTGCTGTTCGAGTCGGGGCAGGTTCGGGGCAAGCATCCCAACCAGGAGTTGGAAACCGTTTTGGTGACACGGTTGCGGGAATGGGCTAAGGAGTAAGAGCATGAGTGATGACCTGACCATCACAACCGAGGGAGATCTGGTCATTCCGGCGGAAAGGCTCGGTAAGTTGAGGGGCCTGCCGCCCGAGTCGATACGCATCGTCCGCCTGTACGATGACCTGCTGGTTTGCGGTCAGCCCCATCCGGGCGAACGCCAAAGCCCGCTTTTTTACGGCGACTTGCGCTTGTTCCATGTGGGAGAGCTGATGGCGCTGATCGCCTCCATGCGCCGGGACGGGCGCCTGAGCCTTTTCGTTCCGTACGCCCAAAAGACGGTGTACTTCTCCGGCGGCGAGATCGTTTACGCCACCTCGACAGTGGAGGACGATCGCCTGGGAGAAATCTTGTGGCGTCGTGGTTTCTTGACCCTGGAGCAACTCTACGAGGTTCACGACCTGGTGACGCTCCAGAAAAAGCTGGGCGCCATCCTGGTCGAGAGGAAGTTGATCACGCCCCGGCAATTATACGAAGGCATCAAGGAGCAGGTCCTGGAGATCGTCTACTCCGCCTTTCATTTTCACAAGGGAGAGTTCCTCTTCGTGGATGGCAAGGTACCGGTCAAGGGGCGGGTGCGCCTGGATGCCGGCACCAAGGAAGTCATCATGGAAGGCATCCATCGGATGGAGGAAATGACCCGCCTGGAGGAGTTCTTTCCCGATCGAGGAATGCTGGTGGTGCTCCGACCGGTGGTGGTGGACGCCCGACTGGGCGAGCCGGAGAAACACGTCCACAAGCTCATCGATGGCAAGAAGACGGTAGAGGCTATCATCGCGGAGAGTCACCTGGGTGAATACGAGGCCCTCAAGGCCATGGCCAAGCTCCGCCGGGTTGGAATCGTGGACGTGCGCGAGCAGGCCGTCGATGAGATGCATGCGGAGTCGCCGTTGCCGACGGTTATGCAGGCCTATTCCCGGATGTTGCGTTATATTCACCAGACGCTCAAGGCGGAGGATCCGGGTGGCGAATTGCGCCTGGAGGGCTATTTGGGCAGCCCGGCTCCCAAGCACATCAAGGTTTTTTTAAACGTGGGTTTCGATTCCAACGGGCGTTTGGACACGGACACCCTTTTCCGCAACGCCCGCGAGGCGAGTCCGGACGATCCGCGCGGCGCCGCCATGGAGGCCCTGCGCGGCCTGTATGACTACGCCGTGTTTCAGGCCATGGACGTTTTGGACGATGAAGCCTGCGACCATATGATGGCGAAGCTCCAAAAAATGCGGTCCCGGCTGGATTCCGAGGAGGAATAGCGGCAATGATCGGGCGCCCCCAAGATTCGCGCCAACGCATCATCGTGGCCCTGGATGTGGCCGACGAGGCCGGGTTGCTGCGCTTGGTGGATGTGTTACACGGCCGGGTGGGTATGTTCAAGATCGGCAAGGAGCTTTTTACCTCGTTGGGGCCCCGGGCGATCTCGTTGGTTCGCGATCGGGGCGGTGAGGTGTTTCTGGACCTGAAGTACCACGACATTCCCAACACCGTCGCCGGTGCGGTCCGGTCGGCCGCGCGACTGGGTGTGTCCATGCTCAGCGTGCATGCTTCCGGTGGATCGGGCATGCTGCGGGCCGCCGTGGACGCTGCCTTGGAAGGCGCGAGTGCTCCGGCCATCATCGCGGTCACGCTGCTGACCAGCCTGGGACCGGCGGACGTCGACGACCTGGGTTTCACCGGGCAGCCCCGGGATGTAGTGCTGCGGCTGGCCGCGCTGGGACTTTCCGCCGGAGTGGACGGGCTGGTGACTTCCCCCCGGGAGGTGGAGCCGCTGCGCAGAAAGCACGGGCAGGATCCGTTGTTGGTCACGCCGGGGGTGCGGCTCGCCGGCGGCGCCGCGGACGATCAGGCCCGCGTCGCCACGCCCAAAAAGGCGGTTCGGGACGGGGCCGATTATCTGGTCATCGGAAGGCCGATCACCAGGGATCCGGATCCGGCCGCGGCCGCCGATCGGATCGCCTTGGAGCTTTCGGAGGACTATTGATGGACACCACGGTGATCTACGGAGTCAACCCGGTCGTAGAGGTGCTTTCTGCCGGTGGACGGGTGGACAGCGTATACCTGGCCGTGGGGTTGCGGAAATCCATCCGGCGTGAGATCGAGCAGCTGGCCTCCGAGCACGATGTACGCGTGCTGTTCATCAAGCGTCGCGAGCTGGATCGCATGGCCGCGGGTGGGGCGCACCAGGGAGTCGTCGCCATGGCGGAGAAGACGCCCTACATGGATCTCTTGGAGTTGGCGAAGATTGAATTGAAGTCGCGGGTGGTGGTGTTGTGCCTGGACGGGATCCAGGATCCCCGCAACCTGGGTGCGCTGGCTCGATCGGCGGCGGCGTTCGGGGCGGCCGGCCTGGTTCTTCCCGAGAGGCGCTCGGTGGGCATTACCCCGGCGGCGGTCAAGGCCTCGGCGGGGGCATTGACTCGGCTGCCGGTGTGCAAGGTGAAAAACCTTTCCCGGGCGCTGGATGTTTTGAAGGAGGCCGGTTTCTGGGTGAGCGCGGCGGTTTTGGATAGTGGACAGGCTCCCTGGGAGTTCGATCCCGGTGACCGGGTGGCCCTGGTGCTGGGCTCCGAGGGTTCGGGTGTGCGTCGGGGGTTGTTGGAACGGTCGGATTTCCGCGTGCGGATCCCTATGTGTAATGGTACAGAATCATTGAATGTTTCCGTTGCCGGAGCGGCGATCCTGTACGAGTGGTTGGCAAGACCATGAAAATACCTAAAAACAAACAACGAGGGTGGCACCCCTGATTGCGAAAAAAGAATATTTTCCTTGACATAACAAAGAGAATCCCTTAAAAAGTTGCGTTTTTCTTTGTGCGGTGGAATCGGTAGCGTGCGCGGTTTTTTGCATGTTTAGAGTGTTGTTTTGGCTCTTTGAATTTTGGTTTTTTTGTTTTGTTTTTGCTGGCGTAGCTCAGTTGGTAGAGCAGCTGATTTGTAATCAGCAGGTCACGGGTTCGAATCCCCTCGTCAGCTGAATTGCATGTGAGCTAGGGAGCGTGTCATTTAATGATGGTGGATTCGGAGAGGTTCCCGAGTGGCCAAAGGGAGCAGACTGTAAATCTGCCGGCTCAGCCTTCGGAGGTTCGAATCCTCCCCTCTCCATGTGGTGGGTTTTGAGCGGGAATAGCTCAGTTGGTAGAGCATCAGCCTTCCAAGCTGAGGGTCGCGGGTTCGAGCCCCGTTTCCCGCTCCAGGTCCACCCATCACCCGCCCAT
>JAUXGL010000032.1 GCA_030622135.1 Deltaproteobacteria bacterium | reverse complement strand
GTGGCATATTTCGATCACCTCATTGGTGAAGGTTGTTGGTCGATACCACAACTCTAACATCCCGGTTTCCGGGAAACAATGAGGTATTTTCATTTAACGGGGTGGGAGATCACGGCCCAGTCTCAGGCTTTGTGCGATGGATTTCAGATCCTGCGGGTAGGGATCCGCGAGGTTGAGTTTCTTGCCGGTCTCGGGGTGGGTGAATCCCAGACGGAAGGCGTGGAGGAACTGCCGGCGGAGATTGTAGCGTTTTCTCAGTAACTTGTTCAGTAGCCGGTCCCCGTAACGGATGTCGCCGGCGAGGGGGTGGCCGGCCTGGTTCAAATGGGAGCGGATCTGGTGGGTGCGGCCGGTATGCAGTTTCAGGACCAGCAGGCTTACATCGATGGGCGGGCCCTTTTCCTGGCTGAGCTTTCTGGTGGTGGCCACGCGGTAGGAGGTACGGCCGGCTTGGTCTTTCCGGCCGCGCGGCCCACCGGTGCTTTTACCCGGGACGTCTCTTCGCTTTACCTCGAACTCCCAGGTGCCCTTCTTCGGCTCGGGTATGCCCGCGGCCAGGGCCAGGTAGCGTTTTTCCACCCGGCCTTCCTTTAACATGCGGGAAAGTTTCTGGAGGACGGAGACGCTCTTGCCTATCAGCAGCAGGCCCGAGGTGTCCCGGTCGAGGCGGTGGGCCAGGGAGGGGCGGAAGACGTCCGGGCAGGTTTGCGCCTCCAGGTAGGCGTGGACCTGGTCGATCAGGGAGTTGTGCGTGTGTCCCGCTCCCGGGTGGACCGGGATGAAGGGTGGCTTGGAGACCACCAGCAGGTGCTCATCTTCTAAGACGACCGTGAAGTCCATGCCGGTGGCCTTGCGCTTGCGCCGGCGGGAATCTTGCTTGAACTGGGTGTCATCCATGTGGAGGATGATCTCGTCGCCTTTTTCTAGGATCAGATCGCTCCGGGCTCGGTGTCCGTTCACGCGCACCTTGCGGGTGCGCAGCAGCTTGAAAATGTGGTTTACGGGCATTCCCGGTAGGGCTTTTTTTAAATACCGACCCAGGCGTTGCCCGGCGTCGTTGTGGTCTATCTTTAAAGTTGGCATTGCCTTACCTCCAGCATTGCACACTGCACGGCACAAGACGTGCCACCAGACGCGCCTTGTAGCCACCGAGTGACTTACGTTTATGCAACTGGCGGGTCAAGTGTAAAGATCGTGTCATCTCGATCGATCTAGCCGGCCGATCTGACGCAGCGCTTCGTAGATCACGATGCCGGCGGCGGTGGCCAGGTTCAAGCTGCGGGCCTCTCCGGGCATGGGGATTTGGAAGGTGTTTTGCCGGCGGGTCCCCCGGGCCAAGAAATGGTTGGACAGCCCGGTGGATTCCGGGCCCATGACGATGAAATCGCCGGGGTGTACTTCCAGATCGTAAAACGATCGGGTGGCGCGGGCGGAGAGGAAGAGGAACCGGGCATCTTTGAATTCCCGCTCGATGTTCTCGAAGGTCAGGTGATTGTGGATGGCGCAGTGTTTCCAGTAGTCCAGCCCGGCGCGCTTGAGCAGGCGGTCGTCCATGCAAAAGCCCAGGGGCTCGACCAGGTGCAGGGGGACCGAAGTGGCGGCGCACAGGCGCACGATGTTGCCCGTGTTGGCCGGAATCTCGGGCGTGACCAGAACCAGTTGTAGGGGGGATTTCACTTTTTTTGACACTCCAGCAAAGCGATTGGTATCATGTTTCGCGGAAGATTCCAAGGATTTCCTGATGTTGCGAAGCGCACGGTACATTTCGTTCTTGCTGATCTTGGCGCTGGCTTTGCCGGTTCTGGCCAAGCCGCAAAGGCACAAGCGCCGGGTCAATAAGCCCCAGGCGCAACTGGTGGCCATCTTTAACATCCGGCTGCTGGGGATTGACGAGAATACCTCCCGGCGGGTGCTCTACGACCTGAGACAGGCCTTCAAGCGGGCCGAGGGGTTCCGGTTGATCGAGAAAGCCTTGGTGGAAAAAAGGCTGAAGCGCCGTCGCGTCGCCGAGGATGTGCCCATCGAGAAGGTCGTGTCGGCCCTGCGGGTCCACTGGGTGCTCACGGGAGTCCTGGGCGGGCTGGGGGAGGAGGTCTCGCTGGACCTGAAGCTGCTGGACCGCGGCGCCAAGGAGGTCCGCCGGGTGGCGGTGGCCATCCCCATCGAAACCCGCGCGCGCCGCGCCGTCCTGGACGAGCTGCTGGTCCAGCTGCTGGCTCCCCGGAAGTGGACCGGGACGCTGGCTCTGGATTGCTCGGAGGACGGAGCCCAGGTTCAACTGGATGGCAGTTTCATTGCCGCCACGCCTCTTATAAAGCCCCTGGAGGGACTGAAACCGGGGAAGCACATCCTGCGGATCACCAAGGATGGTTTCGGGGAGTTCTCGCGGTTCGTGGCCATCCGCTTCAACGAGGTGGCCCGGTTGAAGGTGGATTTGAAGAACGCCATGGTGGTGGGGTTGATTTATGAGCGGGGCAAGCCCGAAGCGCCGAAACGCGTCGATGCCGGCCCCGAGCCGACCAAGCCCCCCGAAGCAGCCCCGGAGTCGTCGGGCGAGTTTCAAAAAACCGCTGCCTGGGTGCTTCTGGGCGTGGGCGCCGGTCTCGGCGGAGCCGGCGTGGGGTTGGCCGTGGCGGCCGACCAGAAGACCTGGGGTACGGTCTTGGCCGGCACCGGGGGAATGTTGCTGGTGGGCTCGGTGATCCTGTTCGTCGTTGGCGGCGGGGAAGAAAAACCCGCGGGCGAGTCTTCACCCGGCATAGCCCTCCTGCCCGGCGTGGTTCCCGGCGGCGTGGGGTTGGGACTTGTCGGTCGTTTCTGATCTCGCCTGGACTAGACCAGGCCGTCCAGCCGGCAAGCCGGATTCTGTTCCGCTTCGACCAGCCAGTCCTGCAGGTGATGTTGCGAAAGCAGCTTGGTAAACGGGCTTCCCGATCGGATGATTTCGTAAACCCGGGTGGGGTGGGTGACCTCGAATCCGCGGAACAGGACCTGGCCGGCGTAGCGGAACAGCTCCTCTTCTTTTCCTCTGGCGTTCATGGGCCGTGACACGATCAAGGTCAACATGTCGTCGACGAAGAAAAAGCGTTTTTGGATTTCCGGGTGGAGCTCCTCGGTGCGCACCTGGACCCGGAAGAAGAATTTCTCAGTCCGGGTTTTTTGGATGTAGGCGTTCAGGGCTGGTTCGCTGATGGCTTCGCCGAGGTTGTGGATGTCGTTGTGGGACTGGGCCTGGGTTTCCGCGGGCGTTAGTCCGGGAATCCGGATGGGAGCGATGTACACCCAAAACGGTAGCTCCAGCATGGGGTTGGCCCGGTCCACCCGGGCGGTGGCCAGCGTTTCGTCCAGCCAGCGCTTCACCGTTATGTTCCGGGCGGTTCCCCGGGCGGCCTCGTTGATGCGTTCGCTGACCGACACGCGCTGGAGCCCCCATACGTCGTCGTCGATCTCGATGCGCTCGGAAGCGGCGCCGTACGAGATGAACAGGCCGGCCACCAGGCCCATCCCCGTCCTTAAGGTGCGCTCCTCTTCCAGCGCGTCTTGCAGGGAGCGATTTTCCTCCTCCAGGGCCCGGACGGCGTCTTCGATTTCCCGGTCTTCCTTGAGATGTCTCTGGCTCAGCAGATCGCAAAGCAGGCGCGTTTGCTCTTTCCCCCTGAGCTTCTTGAGCCGCCGGAGAACTCGCTGGCGCTGTCCGTTCAGCCGCTCATGGGCGGTTCTTAGCCTCCGGGCCATCTCGGTCAGCCGGGCCTTTTCGTCGGGATTCCCGGCAGTCGTTGCGCCGGCCTGGATGCTCTGGTGCTCCAGCTGGAGTTTGTTGAACTGGTCCTGGAAATCTTTTTGCAGCTGTTTGGCCATCTGGGCGGGTCTCAGGGAGTTGCGGCGGGAAACCTCTTCTCGCAGAGACTGCAATTTTTCCTTCTTCTTTTTGATCTCGGAGATGATCGCGGTCCTGCGGGTTCCCACCTGTTGCCGCAGTGCCAAAAAAGCCCCATCTTCCTCCTCCGGAGCCAGCTCCTCGAGCTTGCTGGCGTAATTCCTAAAGATCTTCTGGATGTCTTGGGCCAATCCCACGATGGAAACGATGTCCCCGGAGAACGCCGCCGCGTCGCCGAGCAGGTTCACCAGCTCGATGGTTTCGCCGCCCGTATCGGCGCTCACGCCGGAGTAGTATGCCTTGGCCGCATCCAGAATCGGCACGTAGAACTCCGTCTTTAGGAACTCGGCCATGACCAGCTCTTTGGCCCGGGCCGTCCGTCGGGTAAAACCCTTCAAGTCCACGAACACCTGCGCTTCTTCGGTGGCGATCCGCACCTTGACCAGCGGCAGGTCGTCGTCGGAGATGCGGTACAGCCTTCCATCCTCGTATTCCTGTATGAGTGCGGTCGTGGAGCAGGATCCGCGGCGGTCCACCACGTGCTTGAGCTCCTTCTGGGTGTTGGCGGTGGCGAACTCGTCCAGGTGGAGGAGGAGGAATCGCTCCAGCAGGCCCCGCAGGAGGACCGGGTCGTGGTTCGACTTTTTCCAGGGTGCGCCGCCCTTCTGGATTTGCTCCAGAAAGGCGCACAGCCGGTTCATTGCCGCCGGGGGATCGTCGGTTATCCTCCATTCCCGGAGTCTCTTGCGGAATTCCGGAACCAGGTGGTTGAGGGAGGAGGCTTCTTCCAGCAAGACCAGCAGGGCGTCGTTTTTGTAAAAGGCCTCGGCGAGCAGTTGATCTCCCTTGCAGGTCGGGTCCTCGGAGGCCATCAGGTGATCCAGGGCCAGCCGGCGGAAGGCTTCGCAGGCAGCCTGTCGCGTCAGGGTTTCTAGAAGTGACTGACGGTTGTAGGTAATCCGCAGGCATTCGTTCAGCAGGTACCGGGGCGTGTTGCCGCTCTCCAGCAGGGAGCGGTAGATCGGGTCCAGCAGTTCCTCGACCTCGACTGAAAGCCCGTAGGGATTGATGTCCTCGGTCAGCTCCGCCTTCCCGATAGAGAAGAATGCCAGGGGGCCCAGGGAAGACAGGATGATCAGGGTGTCGGTGTGCTCCGGTGTGCCGGCCGGATGCGGGGGATGGGCGGACAGGGTTTCGCGCACCGCCCGGTTGAAGCAGGCGTGCAGGGCCATCCCCACGGCGCGCTCCAGTTTGGCGTAGCTCATGTTCTTGACCCGTTCCTGCTTGATCCGGTCCTTGGCCGTAAGCAGAGTGCGTAGCACGGCCAGGTGCGCGAGCAGCGCCGCACCGGAGAGATCCGGCTGGCTGCGGGCCGCCACCAGGGACTTGTCCAGGAGTGCTTTCAGCTTCTCCATCAGGGAGTGCCCGCCGGCCGGCTTGGTCAGCCAGCTTTCCATGAGGCCCGCGTCCAACTCGGCCGATTCCAGCAGGCTCAGGCGAATCACGCCTCTTTGCGGACTCTCCTCGGGAATGGTGCGCGGGCAGAAGCGCCGGGGCCACAGGGTCACCCGCGTGCTCTCGTCGGTAAGCAGGGCGGAGGTTTTTTCCCGATCGTAGGCCGGATCCGCCCGGCGCTTGATCAGATCCACCAGGCCGTCCACCGCCTGGTGAAACGCTTGCAGCACCGAGTCGCTTACCGAGTACGGGGCGATGCGCTCGGCCGTGGATTCACCCAGCGTCAGAGGCAGACGGCGCAGGAAGTCGTTCCACACCGACCCCCCGGCGACTTCCGGTCGGGCCGAGGTCTGGTCTAGTCCCGGCTGGTGCCCCGGACGTTTCATCGTCCGGGACCGAACCCGATGCGGAAACGGCTGGGGCGAGGTCCGGTCTAGTCCCGGCCGATGAAACGGCTGGGGCGAGGTCCGGTCTAGTCCCGGCCGATGAAACGGCCGGGGCGCCTGGACGGCGGCGATCAGTTGTTGGTAGGCAATAAGTCGGGGATGCCGGATGACGCCGGCTGCGGGTGCGTTTGCGGGCATGTCAGCGACCAGCGAAGATGACCGCAATCCAGAGTTCGCCGGGAACGCTCTGGTTGGGTGGTTTGGCCAGGCCTATTCCAATGCGGTTTATGTCTTCGTCCAACAGCCCCCGGGCGGCCAGCACCCGGTTGTGGTTGGCGGTCTTGAAGTAATTGATCTGGACGCCGGTGTTGCCTTGGTCTTCACCGGTCAGGAGCGCGAGCAGCGCATCGCCCTCGTGCCGGGCATCCGCCCGGCTTCCCAGGGCCGCCAGACGCCGGGCGCTGCGCAGGGCCGCGTGGGACAGCCCCCGGTCCAGGCCCAGGGCGAAGCGTCCGCGACTCTTGCGCCTCCGGTTGATCATTTCGGTGATTCGTTCGGCCAGGTTCGAGATGGCCTCCGACTGGATCGGCTCGATGAATACCTCGGTCACCGCCAGAATGTCTTCCTGGGAGCCGCGCTCCATGGCGATGCCGATACCCGCGACGGTAACGTCGGGATCCAGTAAGTTGAGGCGGTGTCCCGGGCTTTCCATGAATCGTTCGTGGGCCGCTTCGGGGCTGGCCGACAGGGAGACGTTTTCCAGCGCTCGGGTGAAGGGAATGTTCGAACGGCGCAGCCGGTCGAGCGGGGAGCCGGTCGTGGCGGTGCGGTGGGCCGCATGGCGTTCGGCCAGAAGCTGCAGGCTGTGCTCTCGGGCGACCGCGCAGAGCTTCTGGTCGGGTGTCAGGGCGGGGAGACCCTGGCGCCGGCGCTCCTGGTTGAGCAGCCGGAGCAGGGCGGTTTCGGCGTCCTCGGGCGTGCGGTAGCGCGCCGGGGCGGGATGCAGCTTGATCGTGGGAATGGCGGGTCGCTCGACCCCCACGTACAGAGGAAACAGGGCGGCTACCTCGGGCCCGCGGGGGCCGTGCACCACGATCTCCATTTGGTAGGTTCCCTTGCCCGAATCCAGGGGCAGCGTGCCGCCCCAGGCCCCCTCGGTGTAAATCAGAATGTCGTCTTGCACTTCGCCTTTCGGGGTGGTCAGCAGCCAGCGGGCGTGTCGGTAGCCCTTCAGCAGTTGCATCCGCAGCTTCAGGCGGCTGCTCGGCTGGGGGCAGACCGGCACGGGGTCCATGAGCGCGGGTCGTTTCCCCAACAGCAGCGTGCTGACCATCTTCTTCTGGTCTGGAGACCGGGTGACTCCCACGGCGAAGTGGGTATACCGGGCCCGGATCTTCTCGTCGTCGAGGAACTGCCGCATCTCCGGCGGCATTTTTTCCGGTGGTCCTTCGACGGAAAACGGTGTGATGTTGGCGTCGGTCACGCCTTGTTGGTGCAGCTCGAAACGAAGGCGATCCACCGGGAGCATCTTAGCGGAATCCAGCCCCGATTTGGCAAGGTAGCCGCTCCATTGCCGGGCCACGGTCGCGTAGCGTTCGTCCCAGATCATCCGGACCTGGTTATTCCGGCACCAGCCGATCACACCGGCTATCAGCACGGACTCGTCGGGATTGGCCAGGAACTTGGTCTCTACGTTGTAGCGTTCCTTGCAGGTGGGGGCCGGGCCGACGGTTAGTTGTGCCGGCTCTGCCAGCGCGTCGGCGCTCGCCGTGGAGAAAAACAGCAGCAGGATGGCCAGGGCGTCGGCGCGCATACGTTCTACTCTACCGGAAATGTGGGTTGGATCCACCAGCCCAATTTGATGGCCTTCTTCTTCAGGTCTGCGTAGCCGCGGTCGATCAGTAGCGCGTGCTCGACGTATTCGAGCATCTCGGCGTCGGTCCAGGAGTCTCCCACGGCCAGCAGGGGTTTCTTGCCGATGAATTTCTCGATGGCTTCCACCTTGCCTTTCCGGAAGGTGGGGGGCGGCTCGATCTCGGCGGTTAGCTTTCCGTCCTGGAGCTTGGCGCGCATGCCGATCACCCGATCGGGCTTGACGCCGAAGTGCCGGGCTGCTCCTTCCACGACCCATTTAGGCCCGGCGGAAATGATCCAGACCTGGAAGCCTTTCTTTTGAAGCAAGGCGATCAGGCCTTGCACTTCCTGGTGAATCCGGATTCCCGTGGAAGTGATGGCGGGCGCGGTGTCGTCGGGGCCGGCCTTGATCGGCTCGGAGCCCAGGGGCTTTTCCATCTCGCGGTCCATGACCTGCTTGGCCATGTCGCGGATCTCTTCCGGCGTGTACCCGGCGTAGAAACGCACCTGCCAGGGGAAGCATTTTTCCGGTGGCGTGTCGTAGCAGAGGCCCCAGTAAGCCTGGTGCATGAGCTTGCGGAAGGTTTGCAACTCCATCGAACTCGCTTGTTTCTCGGCCGGCAGCTTTTTCAGCTTGTTCCAGATCGCTCTTATGTCTTTGCGCTTGTCGCCGGGCAGGGCCTTGAAGATTTCGTCGTTGAACCGGATCTTGCGCTCGGTCACCATCCAGTCGTAGAAGGCCCGGCCGATGTCGCCGCGGATGCAGGTGTTGTCGAAGTCGATGGCCGCCACCGGCGGGTCTTTCGGGTCGTATTGGGCACTGCCTTCGCCATGGGCCAGCACCAGTTTGATCAGGTTGTTCTTGACGTCGGATTCCCAGGCTCCGGGTAGCAGATCCTCCGGGACCGAACCCGACGCGGAAACGGCCGGGGCGGCTGCCGGCTGCGTCGGGGCCGCCTCCGGGGTGACTGTCGTTTTTTCCTTCTTCTCCGGGCATCCGGAAACGACCAGGATCAGGGGAAAGCATCCAAGCACGAATCGGAAAACGCTCGATCTCCTCAAGGCATATACCTCCTGGGTAGCGCTACTCGGTTTGTCCGCCTGAGTGTAGAACAACTTGGCCGCCGAGTGCAAAATCCTTTTTTCTCCGGGGTGGGTCTGGCAATATCAAATATTAATGTGGTTTGGAGGTGGGTAAATGCAGAGTCGGCAGGTGGTTACAGGTCTTGGGCTCGCTGGGGTTCTTGGAGATGGGCCGCTGGGCCCGCCGGCGATAGGCCGTAGCCGATGGGGCGAATAGATCCAGAACAGATCGCCGCCATGATTCGAAATGGCGGCAAGGTGAGCGAGAGGCTCGCGGGGTTCGAGGAAAGACCCGGGCAGGTTCAAATGCTCATGGCGGTGGCGGAAGCCTTCAACCGGGATCAGGTGCTGGTGGCGGAGGCGGGGACCGGTGTGGGCAAGAGCCTGGCCTATGGGCTGCCCGCCTGCGTCTGGGCCCGGTCCTCGAAAGAACGGGTGGTGGTTTCTTCGGCCACCATCAACCTGCAGGAGCAGTTGGTCTACAAGGACCTGCCCCTGATTCGTGACGTCCTGGGCGGAGATCTGTCGGTGGTGTTGGTCAAGGGACGGGGCAACTACCTCTGCAGGCGCAGGCTCGCCGATCGCCTGCGTCAGCAAACGCTGGTATCTAGCGAGTTCGACGAGGTTTTCCAGGACATCTCCGCCTGGGCCCACGAGACCAAAGACGGCACGAAGTCGGACCTGCCTTTCGCGGTCCCGGCGGAAACCTGGGGACTGGTCTGTTCGGACGCGGATGCCTGCCTGGGGCGTGCCTGTCCCCAGCGGGAGGGGTGCTTCTTCGCTGCGGCCCGCAAGGCCGCCGAGCAGGCCCACGTGTTGGTGGTCAACCACCACCTGCTGTTCGCCGACCTGGCCCTGCGCCGGGCCAAGGCAGACTGGAAACGCCAGGCGGTCTTGCCTGCCTTCACCCGGGTGATTATCGACGAGGCCCACGTAGTGGAAGATTCGGCCGGCTCGTTTTTCGGGGTTCGTCTCACCCGCATGGGCGTACAGAGGATTCTCTCTCGGTTGCAGCCGTCCGGTAAGAATAAGGGCGGTCTGCTCCGGCCGTTGGTCCAGGAAGCCCAGACCCTGGGCGGGGCGCCGGCGGGTGGCCGGGCGGATCTACTGGCAGCGGAGACCGAGGGATCCGTTATTCCGCGGGTCGAAAGAACCCGCGATGCCTATCGGCGGGCCTTCGACATCCTTTTGGGCTTCATCAAGGAGCAGGACACGACCCGGGGACCGGGGGACGCCCGCATCCGGTTGACCTCCGAAACCTACGCCCAACCGGGGTGGACGGCGGTCCGGGAGGGGTTCGTCCAGGCGGCGGATTGCGCCTCCGGTCTCTCCAAGGAAGTGGGACGGCTGCTGGAGCGGTTGGTGGATCTCACCGAGGACCAGGGCAGGTTGGCCGAGGTGCGGGCCTGCGTATCCCGCGCCGGTGAGCTGGCGGCCCAGACGGTCCACCTGGTTTCCGAGGAGCCCGATGGCTCGGTCCGCTGGGCCGCGGCCGGCCGCAAGGGCAAGCAGCGCATCAATTTCCAGTCCGCCCCCCTGGACGTCTCCGGCCTGATGAACGAGACGCTCTACGAGCCGATGGCCACGGTGGTGCACACCTCGGCGACTCTGTCGGTGGGCGGGTCCTTCGATTTCCTCGCCCGGCGAATCGGCGTTTTGCAGCAGCCGTCCGAGCGGGTGCGGACTTTGCTGGTGGACAGCCCCTTCGATTTCGAGGAGCAGGTCCGGCTGGGCTTGCCCGCCGATCTGCCGCCGCCCGATCAACCCCGCTTCGCGCAGGTGTTGCCGGAGGCGGTTTTCCAGGTGGTCTCGGCCAGCGGAGGCCGGGCGCTGGTGTTGTTCACCTCCTGGGGTTTGATGACCCGGGTGTACGATCTGATTCGGGATCGGCTGGCGGAGATGGGGTTTCAGCCGCTCTGTCAGGGAGAGATGCCCCGCGACCGGCTGCTGCATATCTTCCGCGACGACGAGAGCAGCGTTCTCTTCGGCACGGACAGCTTCTGGCAGGGAGTGGACGTGACCGGGCCCTCGCTGAGCAACGTGGTCATCACCCGGCTGCCCTTCGACGTGCCGGACGATCCCATAGTGCAGGCACGCATGGAGGCGGTGGAGCTGGACGGCCACAGCGCGTTTTTTGAGTTCATGCTTCCCCGGGCGGTGCTCAAGCTCAAGCAGGGCTTCGGTCGGCTGGTACGTTCGACCAGCGACTGGGGCGTGGTGGTTCTCTTGGACAGCCGGCTCCGGTCCCGTTCTTACGGGAAGAAATTCATAAAAAGTCTACCCCCCGCAACCGCGCTCACCGGCACCCTCGAAGAAATCTGCGACCAACTGGCCGACTTTTTCACCCAACGGGGCAGCCCGCCACCCGAGCGGATCACCCGGGTGGACCCTTCCTGACGAACCCAGTGTGATCGGAGGTCAGACACTTGCATTTTGCATTTAGCATTTCGCTGTCCGCCCGTTGACCGTGATGAGCGACGCTGCGGGTATGGCAGCTATCTGACTGCGCAGTTATTCAACAGACATGGGTACGTAGCGCCCGGCACCCGGAAGATGTCTAGCCCCACTCCGAACACGGGCCACCTCCGTTCCTCGGTTCCTCCTCTCCACGATCTCCCACCCCCCTTTCACGGCAACCCCAACACCACAAGGGTGCAGCACCCTTGAAAAGATAGGGCCGCTGAAAAACGCGGCAAAACGCGTCTACCGAGTTAATTTGGCAACTTGCGAGAGGCCCTCGAGTTCTCTTCTCTCATCGTATCTTTGGCACTGGGCATCTGTAGTTTCTTTGAGAAGTCAATGGGTTACACATCGCCTTTCGGGCATTACCGGTAGATTGGGGTCCTCTCTTCTCCATTGATATTTCCGCGGAACGTAAGCTAAACTCTGATAAATGCTAAATCATGAATGAGAGGAGTAATTGACATGAGAAAGCAGATTGGCGCAGTGTTCTTGCGTTCAATAGGAACGAGCCTGATTCTGTTTTTATGTTTTTCGTGCTCGAATTCTTCTCGTCCCCACGGCGATAAATACAAACTTACCGTTATGGTCACCCCCGATGATGGAGGAGCAACAAATCCTGTTGTAGGTGAACATGAATACATCCGGGATACTCAAGTAGATATTACAGCAACTTCAGCGCAAGGATTTGTTTTTTCCAATTGGCTAGGTGCTTCAAACGCCACGACCGGCACAATTAGCCTGAATATGGACTCCGACAAGATCGTTACCGCGGTATTTGTGGCCGCCGCGACGACATACGAGCTGACCACCGCGGTTTCACCGGCGGCGGCGGAAGCAGCCGGCGCGCACGTAGACCCCGCCGGCGATACGTATCCGGAAGGGACCGTGGTGCAACTATGTGCTGTGACCGGTGCCGGGTGGGTATTTGACCACTGGGAGGGTGACCTTTCGGGCAATGCCAACCCCGATGATGTCACCATGAACTCCGACAAAATGGTCACGGCGCATTTTTCCGAATCACTCAACAACAGGGCTCCGTATTCCCCGTACGCTCCCAGACCAAAACCAGACACCACGGGAGTAGCCACAAAAGGGCTGGTGCTGACCTGGCAAGTCTTTGGAGCAGAAGCGCATATTCAAAACGATCCGGATGGCGACGACGTGGTGTATGACATCTATTTTGGAAAGGATGTACTTCCCGGCCAGGTTACATATCGCACCGGAGTGAACGAAAAGTTTTATTCCCTGCCCGACCTCGATACCAACGCTACATATCACTGGATGATCGTTGCCAGAGATCAGTGGGGAGCAGAGCAACCCGGATATGATCATTGGGTGTTTTCAACCGCTGATGTCGATAATACGGCTCCGTTCATGCCATCAAACCCATTCCCCGCCAATGACGCATGTGATGTACATGAAGGTGCGATAGCATTCACTTGGGAGGGCGGAGATCCCGATCCGGGTGATACGGTGCTTTACAGAATTTGCATTTGGGAAGAGGACGGTGACGTGGTGGATTGTGAACCCGGCAGTATGGCCTTTGAGGGCGGCCTGGAAGGCCTCGAAAATCCGACCTATCGGCCGAGTTGGGATTTCTACAGTGACGAGGGTGTGTACTCCTGGCAGGTGGAAGCACGGGATAATCATGGCGCGATAAGTTACAGTCCTTTGTGGATATTCACGGTTGGTTGCCATTGCAGCATCAACGTCATTCCGAATGAGGCTGTTACCGACGATTGCCGCGTAGATATGTTACTGAACGACGAACTCACTTCGAGCCCTTATTGCGAAGATGAAACCATAGAGCTTGTCCCGGTTTCTGCTCCAGGGTGGATATTCATGGCCTGGGAAGGTTTTGATGCCGGTGCCATACAAGAGGTGGGCGGCCGATATTACCTTAAAATGGAAGATCCTGGATTTGGTTGTGACCGGTCTTTTGATGCCAAATTCGCAAGAGCCGCGGATGGTGATTCTTTTGCAGAAGACTTTGAGGGCCCGGATGCCGAATGGGACCATCTGAGCTCGGGTAATCCCTGGGTAATTGGGAGAAATCATTCTGATTCAGTATTCCCAATTTTACAGGGCGACGATATTCATGGGGGTGCTCAAGCAGCTCAGTTCGGCACACCCGGTTTCATGCGCAGCAGCTGGTTTATGATTAACCTTGCAAACGTTTCTGCCGGCAAGGTGGTTCGCTTTTGGTACAAGCACAGCCCTGGTCATTCCTCCTATTACCTCAAGGTGCTGGTAAATTCCGAGGAGAGATTTTCAACCAACGCAGAGACAGCCGGTTGGCAGCAGGAAAAGGTTCTTCTAGACACAGGCGCCAATGAGGTCGAGTTCAGGATAGAAGGAGGCAATTACTCTGAAAACTTTTCAAGAATAGATGATATAGCCGTTGGGAATTGACCGGGGGTTCCCCGCTCCCATTTACTCCGTGGGCTCTGGTTCGGGGTGCAGGGGGAGCAGCAGATCGGCGGTCTTTTTGGCCAGGCGGGACACCAGGGCTTCGGCCTTTCTGCGGGACGAGAATTCCTTCAGGCAGATGGCGAACACCACCGGCTGCTCATCGGGCAGGTACAGGATCCCCAGGTCGCAGATTCTTTTCAGTTGCGTGCCGGTCTTGTGCGCCAGGACCACCTTGTCGGGCAGCCCCGCGCGGATGCGCCTCTTGCCGGTCTGGCAGCGCTTCATGATCTCGATCATCTGCCTCGAGGCTTTTGGGCTGACCACCTCGCCGCGCTCGATCGACTCCAGCAGCTTTCCGACGGCGTCGAGGGGAGCGCTGTTGAGGCCGGAATCGTAGTAGGCCCTGAAGGCCTTCCACAGATCCCGGGAGGTGTACTTTTTATTCTTTTTGCCGATGAGTTTTCCCAGGTGCCGGGCCCGCCGGCTCAGCGGGCGTTTCTTGGCCAACTCGGCGATTTGCAGGTTGGTCAGCCCGACGGCACGCTGATCGATTTGCTCGTAGATGTTGCGGCGCACGTCCAGTATCGAGGTGATCCAGCAGAACTCGGGCCCGCCGTACTTCTGCACGGTGGCGTTGATCGTCTGTATGCCGACGCGCTTGATCAGCAGGTCGGTGGCGGCGTTGTCGCTCTTCTCCATCATCCAGCCGACCAACTGTTTCACGCTAAACCGCATACCGACCTGTTTGGGCAGGAGCTTGTAGGCGCCGTCGCGTATGTCCTCTTTACCGAATCCGAGCTGCTCGGCCCACTGCAGCCTGCCTGTGGAGATCTCTTCGAACACCGTGATCAGAACCATGATCTTGATGCCCGAGGCTAGGTAGACGGGGGTGGCCGCGTTGTGGGTGTAGCGGATGCCGGTTGAGAGCTCCTTGACGTAGACTGCGATCTCGCCGTCGAACCCGCGGGCCTCGCGGGTTACCTCGGCCTGCAGGCTGATTGGCCAGGCGGGCTTGGCCCGGGCCGCCGGAACGAGCAGGGCGGCCAGGAGGCAGGTGACTGACAGGCTGATGGCGGAACGGTGGCCGGATGGGGTCATCGGTCGAACTCCTTCATTAGGTTTTGCTCTGTTTTTCTTTCGGCCTTCAAACGGGCGGTTTCGGTTTGCTTCCGCGCTCGCTTGCGCTTCTTGCGGGCGGTGTTGAGCATGGCCACGCCGATGCACGCGGCGGTGGTCACCAGGACCAGCAGCAGCGCTTGTCCATAGGTCACCTCCGGGGTCTTGAAGCGTTTCAGTCCGCACAGCCATCTGAGGCCCAGGAAGATGAAGCATATGTGGAAGTTGAAGGTGACCAGGGATTCCCGGCCCAGGATCTCGAACGGTTTTAGGTACCAGGGGCTGCGTCCCTGGATGAACAGGCACAGCCCCAAAACGAACAGCGCCCCGCCGGTGCTGAAGAGCACGAAGTAGATCTGGGGAGGATGCTTGCCGATGTTGCGGGCCATGTCGACCACCACCTTGCCGATATTGGCGTGGTAGGCGCTGAACATCAAGAGCAGCATGAACAGGCCGACGCCCACGCAGCCGATGGCCAGCTGCTTGCGGCGCTTGTGAAAGTCGAGCGCGCGCCCGAGCAAGTCGCCTAGAAACAGCCCGAACAGCACCATGGGCCCGCGGGTCAGAATGCCGTAGCAGAAGTAGCCCTTCTGTTCGACCACCATGGCCTTGATCTGGGCGACCCCGCCGAAATCCCAGTAACTGAGCAGTTTCCCCAGCAGGGCCAGGCTCACGGCGATGGCCAGGCCGGCCCAGATGGGCAGCTTGCGCCACAACGGCAGCAGCAGGGGAATGCCCAGCATGATCCAGCCGTAGAAATTAAGTATCTCGACGAAGTCGGGAAACTTCTTGTAGAGCAGCATGTCGATGATCACGTCCGGCGGGCGGGTCTGGAGGGTCTGGACCAGGATGAGGACCTTGTACCAGAAGATGACTACCAGCGTGCGCCACCACAGGTGCCGGGCGGTCGCCTTCCACCGGCCCGTTAGGGTACGCGGCAGGAAGATGATGCCCAGGGTTACCCCGTAGACGATCACGAAGAGCGAGGAGCTGATCTTGGTCAAGGTGTGCATGGGCCAGATGCCCCAGTCGGGCATGTCGCGGAAGTACAGCAGCCCCTTGACGGTGTGGCTCTGGATCATCAGGTAGATGGCGATGCCCCGGGCGATGTCGATGCCGGCGATGCGCGGGATGGATTTCTTCTTCGCCTGACCACCCACCTGAGCGGGGCTGACGGCCACCTCGAGAGTGGTCTCGCCGGTCGGATCCGGGCCGGGTTTCCACATTTCATA
Source organism: Deltaproteobacteria bacterium (assembly GCA_030622135.1). Lineage (GTDB taxonomy): Bacteria > Myxococcota > B64-G9 > B64-G9 > B64-G9 > JAUXGL01. The sequence continues at coordinate 16,543 of JAUXGL010000032.1, read as the reverse complement.
ATCATACCGATTGATCCCGAAGCAATCCAGTGGCATGCTGTCTAAAAACCTACCTGGAGGATGCCCATGAAGGTCTTGGTTGCCGAGCCGCTGGCCGAGGAGGGAATCGCGAAGCTGCGGGCCGAGCCCGAAATCCAGGTGGAGGTCAAGCAGAAGCCGTCGCCCGAAGAGCTGAAGAAGATCATCGGCGAGTACCACGGCATGATCGTGCGCAGCGCCACCAAGGTGACGGCCGAGCTTTTGGATGCGGCACAAAATCTCAAGATCGTCGGCCGGGCCGGGACGGGGCTGGACAACATCGACTTGGCGGCGGCCACCGAGCACGGGGTGGTGGTGGTGAACACGCCGGGGGTGAACGCGGTGAGCGTGGCCGAGCTGGTCATTGGGGTGATTATCGCCTGCGCCAGGAAGATCACCCGCGCCGACGCCGGCATGAAGGCGGGGAAGTGGCCCAAGAAGGAGTTGCAGGGGCGGGAGCTGAACGGCAAGACCATCGGGATCATCGGCCTGGGGAGGATCGGCCGGGAAGTGGCCGTCCGGGCCAAGCCCTTCGGTCTGAAGGTGATCGGCTACGATCCCTTCGTGACCGTGGAAAGCGCGCGCGAGCGGGGAATCGAGCCGGTGGAGCTTCCCGATCTGCTGGCCAGGAGCCACATCATCACCTTGCACGTTCCCGCCAACGAAAAAACCGTAAACCTCATCGGCCCGGGGGAGATCGCTTCCATGCGCGACGGCGTCATCCTGCTGAACCTTGCTCGGGGTGGGCTGGTCGACGAGGCCGCCCTGCTCGATGGGCTAAACCGCAAGAAGATCTCGGCGGCCGGCCTGGACTGCTACGCCACCGAACCCGAGCCCCTGCGCGAGCTGGTCGAGCACGAGAACGTGGTGGCCACCCCGCATATCGGCGCCAGCACCGCCGAGGCCCAGGAGCAGGTGGGCTACTACGTGGCCGGCTACGTGGCCGACTATCTCATCCGGGGTGTTCTACAGTCCGCGGTCAACTACCCGGCGGTCACCGCCGAGGAGATGGAGGCGCTGGAACTCAACCTGGTGCTGGCCTCCCGGTTGGGCGCCTTCGTCTCCCGGATGGCGGCGGGCCGCATGCGCGAGCTTCTGGTTACCTACTGCGGTCAGTTGGTCGACGTACGCTACGCCCTGCTCACCGACCGGGCCCTGTGCGCCGCTCTGCGCCCCTTTCTAAACGATGTCGACGTCAACCCCATCAACGCTCGCTCTCTGGCCAAGGGACGCGGCCTGATGGTTACCGAGGCCACCTCCCGGGCGGAATGCGGCTTCCCCGGCATGATCCAGATGGTTCTGACCACCGACCAGGGTGCCGTCCGGGTGGAGGGCGCCGTGGTGGGCGAGGGAAGGCCGCCGAGGTTGGTGTCCGTCGACGGCCTGGTCTTCGATGCGCCCCTGGAGGGGCCCACCCTGTTCTTCAGAAACGACGACGTCCCCGGCGTCATCGGCCGGGTGGGCACCTTCGCCGGCGAGAAGGGGATCAACATCAAGAACTTCGCCCTGCGCTCGGACGGCCAGGGTGCCGCCGCCGGTGTCGTCCAGGTGGACCGGCGCGTCGATCAGAGCCAGTGCGAAGAGATGAAAGAGCTTCCCGGCATCCGCTTCGTGCGGATGGTGGACCTGCCGTGATCGGAAGGCACGACCGGATCGCCGAGCGCGTCTTCATGGTGGGCGGCAGCGGCCTGAGCGACGGCGCCGACTGCCTGGTCTACGCTCTGGACCTGGGCGACCTGGCGCTGATCGACTGCGGCGCGGGGAGCAGCTGGCCGCAGATTCGTACCAACATTCGCTCCGCCGGCCAGAACCCGGACGAGCTCCACACCCTGGTATTGACCCACGCCCACGTCGACCACATCGGCTCCGCCGCCCGGATCAAGACGGAGACGAACTGCCGCATCGTGGCGCACGCAAACGACGCCCCGGCCATCGAATCCGGCGATCCGGGGTTCACCGTGGCCGGCCTCTACGGGGTCGACCTGCAGGGCATAAAACCCGACTATTTAATGAAGACCGAGGAAGAGACGCTCCAGTTCCGAAAAGGCGAGCTCAAGCTGATCCACACCCCCGGCCACACCCCCGGCTCCATCGCCGTAGTCTACCAATCAGGAGAAGAACGCATCATCTTCGGCCAGGACATCCACGGTCCCTTCAGCCCCGCCTTCGGCTCCGATCTGAATGCCTGGAAGAAAAGCATGCAGAAGCTCATCGACCTGAAGGCCGACATCCTCTGCGAAGGCCACTTCGGCGTCTTTCGCCCCGCCTCCGAGGTAAAGAAGTTCATCCAGGAACAACTGGCCGCCCACAAGTCCATGATGCCCAAGCCGATCCCCTTGTGACTATTCTCCGATGGCGGCTGCGAACACCCGCAGCAGGTTGCCGCCGAGGATTTTTTCTAGGTCCTTTTCCGAATAGCCTCGTTCGAGCAGCTTCTCGGTGATCAGGGGGAGGTCGGAGACGTCGTCGAGGCCCACCGGGGTGATGGAGCAGCCGTCGAAGTCGGAGCCCAGGCCCACGTGGTCCACGCCGGCCACCTTGACCGCGTGGTCGATGTGATCGATTAACCGGTCGATGGGGACTTTGGAAGGCTTCCTGCGGTGGGAACGGTACAGCTCGCGTCTTTTTTCGATGAAGGTCTTCTTGTCGTTCTTGTACTTCTTTTTCAGTTTGTCAATTTTGGGATCGAGTTCCTTCCAGCGCTTTTCCTCCTGGCGGTTTACTTCGGGATCCAGAAAGCCCAGGTAGTAGTTGATGCCGATGACTCCCCCGTTCTTGGCCAGGGCTTTGAGCATCTTGTCCGACAGGTTGCGGTGGTGCTTGCACAGGACCCGGGTGCAGGAGTGGGAGGCCATCACCGGTTTGGTGGTCACTTTCAGAACGTCGTAGAAGGTCTCGTCGGAGACATGGGACACGTCGATCAGCATGCCCAGGCGGTTCATCTCCCGTATCACCTGCTTGCCGAAGTCGGTGAGCCCGTGGTGCTCGGGTTTGTCGCCGGAGCCGTCCGCCCAGTTGGTGTTGTTCCACCAGGTCAGCGTCATTACCCGGACTCCCAGGCGGTGGAACATGCGCAGCGTGGCCAAGGAGTCCTCGATGGCGTGCCCGCCCTCGATGCCCAAAAAGACGGCCAGCTTGCCGGCCTTCACCAACCGGCGGGCGTCCTTGACCGTCAGCGCCAGGCCGAGCTTGTCCGGGTGCTTTTCGAGTGTGCGGAACATGGCATCGGCGAACTGGAGGGTGCGGAAGGCGGCTCGGTGGGGCCAGTAGTCCGGCTCTATCCACATGGCGAAAACCTGCGCGTTCAGCCCGCCGGCTTGCATGCGGGGGATGTCGATGTGCCCCTCGTCCGAGCGCACGCCGAGGTCTACCCCCTTTTCCAGGATGCGCATGACCGTGTCGCAATGGGCGTCGAATACGAAGGCCTTCTGGTTGAGCGCTTGGGCCTTGGCCGTAAAGTCGCCGGCGCCGGCGGCAAGCGGCAGCAGGAGCGCCGAGGCCAGCAGCAGATAGACAAATTTTTTTCTCATGGGTTTATCCTTTCTCACAGGTTTGACTTACCCGCCCGGGCTCGCAGCCACAAGACAAACATGATGACCACGGCGGCGACAGCCATACCAAACAGCAACACCAGGATGGGTGTCAAGTCGTGGCCGGAACTCTCGTACATCCAGGCGACCAGCTGTTCCTGAAAGATGGGGCCCAGCGAGCCCATGCCGTTGATGATCCCCGCCGCGGTCAGGGCCCCGCGTTTCGATCCCACGTCGATGGCCCCCCACTCCCGAAAGCCTTCTTGACCACGTAGAAGTTCATCCGGCAGAAGTAGTACCCGACGTAAGCCAGCCAGGTGGCGCTCAGGATCTTGATCTGCCAGCGGCGGTAGTCCGAAGCGGGGGCGACCTGGATCATGCGTGGCTATTTCTGCCGGGAGGCGGTGGGGATTACCAGACGCCGAAGCCAGTTCTTGACCTCGCACTGCCGGATGCCTGGGTCGATGATATCGTCGTCGACGGCCAGCCGCCGGCGCAGGTCCTGGCGGTCGGGGCTCTGGTGCAGGGCTTGCATGTGCTCGACATGCTTCATCATGTCGTCGTGGTTCTTGAAGAAGCCTTCGCGGACGAGTATTTCTTCCCGCGCCACGATCAGGCGGGCCATGGCGTGCAGGTCGTACTCGGGGTGGTACTGAATGGCCCAGAAGGTCCCTTTCTTGTGGGTCACCGCCAGGGCCTGCACGTGGGTGAAGTCGTTGGAGGCCAGCAGGGTGGCGCCCGGCGGCAGGCGGGTGACTTCGTCGTAGTGGCTGATGAAGCCGTCGAACACCGGCGGCTTGCCCGCGAAGAAAGGATGGTCCCGGCCTTCTTCGCTGAGGCGGATCTTGCGGGCGATGCCCATCTCCCGGCCCTTGGGGTTGACCTTGACCTCCCCGCCGGCGGCCACCGCGGCCATCTGGATGCCCCAACAGGTTCCGAAGCTGGGTATGCCCACTGCGTAGATCTTCCGGGCCAATTCGATCATCCGCACCACCCGCTCGTCGTGGTGGTGGAAGATGGTCAGGTCGCACCCGGTCCACATGACTCCGGTGTAGCTATCGAGACCGGAGTCCTCGGGCAGCCCGGATCCGGGATCGGAAGGAAAAATCACGTCATAGGTCGCGTCGGGCATGTGGCCCAACAGCATGTCGGCGTAGCACTCCCAGGCCAGCTTGGAGCCCACCGTCTTGAACTTGTCGCGGCTCTTTTCGGGATAGCCGTCGATGATCAAAAAGTGCATTTACACTCTCCCGGTGTTTTGTGCTTCCAGCAGGCGGGGAAGCTCGTCGTAGTTTTCACAGACAGCCTCGGCCCTGGAAGGGCCCGTCCGGCGGTCCTTGACCACGGTGACCAGGATAGCCCGGGCACCCACGGCGTGCGGCCCGTCGACGTCGTTGGATTCGCGGTCGCCCACGTGGACCAGTTCCGCCATCCTGGTTCCGAGAAGATTCGCTGCTGCTTTGAATATCTTTTTGTCCGGCTAGGATCGGCCCACCTCGTCGGAGAAGGCGAAGGCGTCGAACAGTTCGAAAAGTCCCTCGGCTTTGAGGATCCGGCGCAGGGCCCGGCCCGAGGAGAAAACCGTGTCCGAGATCACCCCGAGACGGTAGCTGCCGTGCAATGCGCGCAGGGTCTCGCGCACGCCGGGGGCCGGATCGGGGCGGACGGTCATCTCCATCTCCTCGTGCAGGCGGACGAGCTCAACCAGCTCTTCTTGGGGCAGCTCCCTTTTCAGATCGGAAAGAATGCGGGTCAGGCGCTGAGCGACCGTCCAGGTGGTGTGCCCCTCGTGCCAGGCCCGGTCGAAACCCCGATCGACGTTGTTGTAGGCGTCGTCGACTTCTTCTTTCGAGATGGGCTCGTGCTTTTTGAGGAACTCGAAGACCAACCGGCGCCGTTCGAGCGGCTTGGGTAGGAGGCCCTTTTGTTTCCGCTTGGGTTCGTCGGAGTCGTCCACCAGTACTGTATCCCACAGGTCGAAGGTGACGGCGCGGATGCGGGCAGGGGGCATTTCGGTTACAGGGCGGCCGTAAATAGGCTGGCCATGTCCTCGGGCTTGCATTCGCGGGGGTTGCAGGTGTGGCAGCCGTCCTGCATGGCCTTTTCGGTCAGCTTGGGGATCATCGACTCGGTGACGCCGGCCTCGGAAAGCCGGGTGGGCAGGCCGATCTGCCGGCAGAGATCCAAAACGGCCCGGGCGGCTCCCTCGCCGGAGACGTCCTCGGAGCCCAGCGCCGGAGCCACGTCGGCCACTCGGTCGGGGGCGTCTTGGGCGTTGAAGCGCAGGGCGTGCGGCATCATGATGGCGTTGGCCAGGCCGTGGCTCACTCCCGCAACCGAGGACAACGGGTGGGCCAGCGAGTGGATCACCCCCAGGCCTTTCTGGAAGGCCGTGGCCCCCATGGTGGCGGCCATCATCATACCCTGGCGCGCCTCGACGTCTTGGCCGTTGGCCACGGCCACCGGCAGGTTGTCCACCGCCATGCAGATTCCCAGCATGGCGATGGCGTCGGCCATGGGATGGTAGCCCCGAGACAGGTAGGCCTCCAGGTTGTGTGATAGGGCGTCCATGCCCGTTTCGGCGGTGATCCGCGGAGGAAGCCCGTAGGTCAGCTCCGGATCGCAGACGGCGACTTGGGGCATGAGCCGGGGGGAGAACAGCACCACCTTGCGGTCCACGCTGGCTATGCTGATCACCGCCGAGCGCGAGACCTCCGAGCCGGTGCCCGCGGTCGTGGGGACGGCGACCAACGGGGGCAACTCGCCGGTGATTTTGGTGTCGCCGCCCTTCAGGTCGTCGTACTCCTCGAACGGTTCCTTGTGGTGGATGCGGATCTGGATGGCCTTGCCGGCGTCCAGCGGGCTGCCCCCGCCCAGGGCCACGATGCAGTCGGCCCGGTGTTGGGAGAAAGCGGCCGCTCCCGCGTCCACCTGCCGGTTGGTGGGGTTTGGGGACACGTCGGAGAACCCGGCCGGATCGAGGCCGCCGTCCTTGAGGATCTTCTCGATGCGGCCGGGAATGTCCGTTTTCATCAGGCCCGAGTCGGTGACCAAAAGCGGCCGCCGGCCGCCGAGGGCCCACACCTCCGCGGCCAGATCTTCGATGACTCCCCGGCCGAACAGGATCCGGGTGGGGTAGTTAAACCGTGCTTTCATATTGAGCCTCTGCCTGGTGCCTAGGGAAGCGTGAAGCGGAACGAGTCGCTGGCCGTCACCGGCGGATCCAGGTGGCCCCAGTCGCACTCCAACTGGACCAGGTAGGGGACGTCGCCGGGGTTGCTCACGTCGACGGTGTAGACGTTCACGGCCGGCATCACCGTCACCGCGCCGGCTTGCAGCAACCCGGTCGCGTCGCAGCGCTTCGGGCCGGAAACCACGATGTCGTCCAGATAGATGGTGCCGGACAAGTCATCCAGGTGGAAGCGGATCTTCAAGTTGGAGTTGCCGGCTGCCGCGGGATCGAGGGCGGCCAGGTTCCGGCAGATTTCATCGCAGTCCCCGCCGTACTTGATTTTACCGGCGTTTTGATAGGCCGGTTGCCAACCGGTGCCCGCACCGGTGTCGAACTCGACCTCGAAAAGTCGCGCGAGGGCTCCGGGGGAGTCTCCCACCGTCCAGCACAAGTTGACTTCCCCGGTCAGGGCCGAGGTGTCCACGGCGTGCTCGATGGCCCATTCGCCGGAGAGCATCCTGGATTCCAGGCTCTCCCCCGTGCAGGGTCCGGCATCGCATCTGACCGTGCCGGTTATGCTCCATTCATTCCATCCGTCCGGCAACGTCGCCGGGCATCCGCTGAAGTCCTCCACCAGGGCTACCACGGTGGTCGGCTGGCAGGCCGCGGCAGCGTAATCGGCTTTCACCTCGATGTCGTCGATGTACCAGGCGTGCCCGCTGGTGCCCGATTGCATCCAGATGGTCACCCGCGTTTGAGGCCAGTCGACCGCGGTGGCGGCGAGATCCACGCACGAGTACGCCAGTGCTCCCTGCAGCGAGTTGGCGGCGCTCATGCAGACGGGATCGATGCTCTCCGGAGCGGAGCCGTCGTCCGCCTGCACCTGGATGATGTCTTGGGTGTCTCCCGATATGTGTCCGAAGTGGAGGCACACCTCGGCATTGTCGAAGCCCAGGAAGTCGAAATACTTGTATAGACGCCAGCCTTCGTCGATGCAGAAGTCATTGTTGGTTTCCAGGGCCACCCTGCCTGCCAGCGGCCCGGTCTGGACGGGGCAGCCAAAAGTGTCGCAGCATCCGCCGGGAGGACCCGGAATAAGAGGATTCATCGGGCAGTCGGGGGTCGTGGCCCAGTCCAGGCACAGATTCCCGGTTTCCAGTTGCCATCCGTCCAGATCGCATACGGACGGCTGACCGTCTTGGGAAAAGTCCGTAATGGGCGTGCGCAGGTGGAGCAGATGGGGGACGCAGGTTATGCAACTCGCCTGGTTTAAAAGCCCTTCGGCCGTGACGATGCAGGCCGCCGGCTGGTCGGCCGGGACGGGGGTGTCGGGGCAGTCCACCTGGAGGGTGGGTGGGGGCATGCATCCGTCCGGGGCCGACGCGCAGGCGGGCCGGCAGTATTCGCCCGCGGGGCAGAGGGTGTCGTCAGGGGCACCGACGCAGATGCCCGCGCCGTCGCATTCGTCCGGGGAGGTGCAGTCGATGCCGTCGTCGCAGGCCGTGCCCGGCGGCTTGTCGACGGCCTGGCAGCGATCCTGGCTCTCCCAGCAGACGCCGTCGTGGCACTGGTCGGCGAATGCGGAGCAGTCACGCAGTTGCCCCACGGTGCAGGTGCCCGACTGGCATGTGTCGTTTATCGTGCAGTACAGGCCGTCTTCGCAGCTACTTCCCTCGTTGGCCGGATGGGCGGCGCAGGCGTCGACCAGTTCGTCGCAGACGCCCTGGTTGCAGGCGTCGTCCAAGTGGGAGCAGTCGACCGGATCGCCCAGGCAGTTGCCGCTGTCGTCGCAGGCGTCGTTTTCTGTGCAGAAGAGATCGTCGTCGCAGGGCGTGCCCGCGTCCAGGTTCGTGCCCACGCAGCGGTCCTGGTCTTCGTTGCAGTAGCCGTCCACGCAGGAGCCGCCGCTGGCCGAACAGTCCCGGGGCTGACTTCCCTGGCAGGCGCCCGAAAGGCAGGTTTCGCCCACGGTGCAGTACTGGCCGTCGTCGCAGTCCTCGCCGTCCGCCATGGGCCGGCCCTCGCACCGGTCGTCGTCTTCGTTGCACAACCCCTCGACGCACTCCCCGTCAAATGCGCTGCAGTCCTGCGGCTGGCCGCCCTGGCAGGCGCCCGAAAGGCAGGTTTCGCCCACGGTGCAGTACTGGCCGTCGTCGCAGCCGGTTCCGTCCGCTAGCGCCTGCTTGGCGCAGGCGCCGGCTTCCTCGTCGCACACCCCGTCGTTGCAGTCGTCGCTCTCGGCGCTGCAGTCCCGGGCCGTGCCCGCGCAGGTTCCCGTGGCGCACTGGTCGTTATCCGTACAGTACAACCCGTCATCGCAGCCGGTTCCGTCGGGGCTCGGGTCGGTGGAGCAGGTGCCGTCCGTGCAGGCGCCCCGCAGGCAGGAGTCGGCGTCGACGCAGTCGGCGTCGGCCTGGCACTGGGTGCAGTCTTCGTCCGTCTCCCCGTCGCAGTCGTTGTCCAGATTGTCGCACCATTCTTGGCCTTGCCGGGTGATGTGGCACTCGGAGAGCTTTTCCAAAACGACGATCACGGTCCCGACGCCCTTGCCGCCGGCCTGCGTGGAGGTGCAGCCGCGTAAAAAGACCTGGTCCTGCCGGTCGGTTGCTTCCACGAAGAACAGGCGTTGTCCCGGGCCGACCCTTTCCAGGGGGCGGCTTCCCTCCGTTGCGGGCATGCTGATGTCCACGCGATCCTCGACGGCGTATCCGGCGTCGCGGGGCCTGGCGGTGCCGTCCATCAGCGCCGGACAGCCGGAGCCTTCGGCGGGTTCGATGGCGTAGACGGCCAGGTCCCGGGCCTTGTCCTTGGATTGTGGGTCGGGGAAACGGACGGTGACCCAGAAGCTTCCCTCGCCGGAGCAACTCCAGGCGAGCAACAGGAGAACACCGATTCCGATCAGTCGTCGCCGCATGCCGGGCTCCTCACTCGATGCGGATTCCGTAGTCCGCCGGGCCTACCGTGTCCCCTGAGTCCGCGGCCAGTACCACCCCGCCTACGATCATGGCGGTGGCTACGCCCGCCGCCGTCCAGAACCACCAGGTTTTGTACCAGGACGCCGGCTCCTCTTCTGTCCGGCCGGGTGGCTTCACTGGCGGTATGGACTCCGGTGGAGCAACCGGTTCCCGCGCAAGCGCGGGAACCGGCGCCAGAACCAGACGGGCGGGGGCTTTTGCCTTGTTTGCAACCAGCACGAAAGGCTTGGCCAGGCTGCCTAGAAGAGCCAGGGTGGCACCGTGTTTGTTGGTGGCCTTGAAGTAGTAACGGATCTCCCCGGCCAGAAAACCGGCGGGCAGTTTCATGATCACCATTCCGGGTTTTTTGATGTGGGCAACCATTCTGCGTTCTTTCTCGTCCAGGTCGGTGCGAAACCACATTTGGACGGTCTTGACCATGCGCAGGGGGTCCGATTTGAGGGTGATCTTGAGCGCCAGGCCGGCCAGGGATCCTTCGGGCTTGGGCGGGTGATGTTCCAGTTCGAGACCCTTCTGGGTGCGGAGCATGGCTACGGCCTGGTCGAAAGGGGCGGCCAGCTTTGGGGACATGTCCGGCGACAGTCTAAAAGACGGGTCGATGGCCAAGAGTTTCTTGAAGGCGGTCAGCGACCGGTTGGCCTGGCCCAGCGCGGACAGGGACAACCCCTTAATGCGGTAGGCGGCCATCAGTTCGTGGGGTCCGCTGCTCGGGGACTTCAATACGTGCTCGGCCGCCTTAAGCGCCTCTTCGTATTCCAATATATCGAGGAGCCGGGTGGCCTCCTGCAGATCGCCCGCCCGGGCCGCGGAGGGCACGAACACCATGATAACCATCCAAATTCCCAGTGTTCGGAGCATCAACCCGAAAGACTACCATGCCCCGGGGGTGCAATCAACGCGTATAGGCAAAAGATATAGGCAAAAGATCCACTGGCGGGTAGAGGCAACTGAATCAGTTTGATATCAACCGTAGGGACCGGGAAGAAAAGCAGGCGGGATCAGTCGGCCGGGGTGATCTCCAGGGCCCAGCTGTTCAATGAGCCCGTGTCTATCCCGGCGTGGTCGCTTATCTTCAAGGTCCAGACGCCGGAGGCATCCGTCCCGTTGAATACGGTGATGTCGAACTCCTTCTGGATGTCGTCGCTGCTCCCGCCCTCGCGGTCCCACAGGGCGTAGTCGGTGCCGTTGTGGGACAGGATGATGACCAGATCGCCCACGTAGGTGTGGGATACGTCGATATACGCCTTCAGTTCGCCGATGGTCAGGCTGTCGGTGACCTCGATCGTGCTGGTGATGCCGTTGCTGTCGTTGTCGGGAACGTCGACGCGGGTGGAACTCTCGTAGCGGTAGGTGTCGGGATCGGGATCCGGGTCGGGCACTTCACCGGTGGCGATGGCGATCTCCCACTCCTTGATGACGCCGGTGTCCATGTTTTCGTGGTCGCTGACGATCAGCCGCCAGGTTCCCGCGGCGCTTCCGCCGTTGAAGTCGTCCATCGCGTAGGTCGTGCGGATGTCGTCGTCCGAACCGCCGACGCGATCGTGCAGGATCACGAGGATGCCGTCCTTTTCCATGACCACCTTCAGATCGCCGATGTAGGTGTGCTCGATTTTGACCTTGACCTTCAGGCCGCGGATGAGCACCTGATCGGGGACCACGATCTCGGAGTAGACGCCCGAGGGATTGTTGTCGGGGATCTCGGTGCGGGTGGTGTTGGTGAAGACCAGTTTGTCGGGGTCGGGGTTGCAGCGGTCGCCCTCGGGGGAGTAGCAGTTGCCCCGCGCGCCGCTGACGCCGAAGCGGGAGTGGCCCAGGCGGCGGCTGACCGCTTCCATGATGTCCTGCCAGGAGGCCCGGCCGTCGTTCTCGAAGCCCCAGATCAGCTTGGCCACGATCGTGCTGGTGAGCGGCAGATTCTCGGAGTAGTAGGTGGGCTCGACGTTGGAGATCACGTCTACCGTGTCCCAGGTGCCCTTGCCGGCCAGGACCGGGCGCACGTAGTACTCGTAACTCAGGCAACTGGCCACCTGGAAGATCTGGTAGAAGTCGGGGTAGTCGGCCTGTTCGAAGGCGTAGCCGGTGCCCAGCACGCTATGCCCGTTGTACATGACCACCTCGTGCTCCGAGACGGCCTTCTGCCAGTTGTGGAAGCGGGAGTAGTCCGCCACCGAGTGGAAGACGTCCGGTCCGTAGACATCCACGACCGTGGTCAGGTTGTCCTTGGCCTTGACGAACCGCTTGCCCATGGGGGCGTCGGGATGCTCGCTGAAGCCGGCCTCGGTTAGCCAGGTGCAGAAGCGGTTGAAGGTGTTCCAGTTGTAGTCCTCGGCCACGTCGCCGTCGTCCAACTTACCGAAGAAGACCGCCACGGTGAGCATTTCATCCGCCCAGAGTTTGTCGTACTCGGGGTAGCTTTCCGGGTTGTGGGGTAGCACCTCGGTAACCGTCAGGGTCATGGTCTGGAGTAGTTCCTGCGGGCAGTCCGACTTCTTGGGATTCCACAGGTACCAGTAAACCGACTGGCCCAGGTCGATGTGGGAGTTGTGGTCGGCGCACTTGTCGTCGGCGTCGGCCATTATGGAGAACGGCCTTTGGGGCACTGCAGCCTCGTATACCTTACCCACCTCGATGTTGTTCACCTGGCTGTTGAGCACTACCGCGTTTACCTCGGGCATGCGGAAGCGGGTGAGCTTGTTGCGGTCCACGCCCTCGGCCTGGTTTCTGGTCAGCCACTCGCCGTCCACCAGCCACAGGACGCGATCGCCGGCGGTGGCGTCCTCGGCCAGAATCTCCAGGTAGAAGTTGCTGCGCTTGCGCAGGTAGGTGACCGCGAACTGGGCCAGGTCGGCCGGCGCGTCGAAAATGCGCCAGTAGGATGCTTCCACGTTGGCTTCGATGGTCACGTGCACCTCGCGCCCGCGCAGATTGGCATACCCGGTGTCCTCCTTGCCCGTGTTGGGACCCTCGAGGAACGGATTGGGTCCGAAATCCTCCGCCGTGCCGTCCACCGTGCCGCCACAGCCGAAGGTGAAAATGCACATCAGGGCCAGAGCCGGAAATTTGAAAAAGCTGTTCATGAAAACCTCCATGTATGAAATACGGTTCGGTTGGTTGGCTTTTATCTCACGAAGCGTGCCAACGCCCGGTTATCCGCTTTTCCTGTAATATTTCAAGGTATTAGCCAATCGGGGGAGCGACCACTGTTGTATCCATCAGGAGACAGTCTGACGGCTCCAAATCCAATAAGGTGTTAACTAACTGAAATAAAATTGTATATTACTGTTATGCGTGGGTTGCGGAATGTAACAGTTCGGGCAACACTATTGCCTATCTCCGTTCCCCATGAACCCCTCCAGGATTTTGGTCAAAGTGAATCTCACTTGACCGATCGTGCGATAACCCGGTATTCTCTCGGCTGCATTCGATGACGAGGTGAACATGTCAACAGTGACTACGGTGGTTGGTTCCGAAAGAGTTTACGTCCTGGCTCGGGAGGCCGGCCTGGTTGTGAGTCTAGCGGGTCTGTGTGCAATTGCTGCAAAGTTGGCCATTCCTCTCCCCTGGACCCCGGTTCCCGCAACACTTCAGGTAGCCGTGGTGATCTTTGCAGGCGGTGCCTTTGGTGCCGGCCGGGGAGCCCTTTCCATGTTGGTGTACCTTTGCGCGGGGTTTTGCGGTCTTCCCGTGTTTGCCCCCTGGACTTGTGCAGGGCCTGGTGTCGTTCTGCTCCCCACTTTCGGCTACCTTCTGTCTTTCCCGGCGGCGGCCTACCTTGCCGGCCGCTTGACCGGGCCGAAGGGTCGCTGGCTTGCCGCGGCGCTGGCGCTGTGCGCAATATACCTGACGGGGGTGTTTTGGCTCGTAGGTTGGGCCTGGGCAACTTCTCACCCAGTATCGGCGACCTGGGCGCTATTTGCCGGAATGCTGCCGTTCTTGCCCCTGGATTTGCTCAAGGTGGTCGCGGCCGTGTGGTCAGCAGGTCCCATACGCCGCCGCCTGGAAATCGACAGGGGTGGTGGTTAGAATACCATGAATAGTCTATGCGCGCCCGCGAGCAGAAAAAGATAGGCCGTTACCACATACTGGCTCTGCTGGCCACCGGTGGAATGGCCGAGATCTACCTGGCCCGGCAGAAGGGCATAAAGGGTTTCGAGCGGATGGTGGTGATCAAGAAGATCCTGCCCCACCTGGCCCGGCGGAAGCGCTTCGTCGAGATGTTTTTCGACGAGGCTCGCATCGCCGCCCGGCTAAGCCATCCTAACATCGTGCAGATCTACGACCTGGGTCAGGACGAGACCAGTCCCGAAGAATCGTACTACATCGCCATGGAGTACCTGGAGGGCGAGAGCCTGGGATACCTGGTCAATCAGGCCCGCAAGGCCAACCGACCGATGCCGTCGCAGCTGGCCGCCGGCACAGTCGCCCAGGTCTGCGACGGCCTCGACTACGCTCACAATCTGCACGACACCGCGGGGAAGCCGCTGCAAATCGTTCACCGAGATGTCAGCCCCCACAACATCATCGTTCTTTTCTCCGGTGGGGTTAAGCTGGTGGATTTCGGCATCGCCAAGGCGGCTTCCCAGGTGCACCAGACTCGCGAAGGCTCCTTGAAAGGCAAGCTTACCTACATCGCTCCGGAGCAGTGCGAGTCCAAGCCGGTGGACGCTCGCTCGGACGTGTTTTCCCTGGGTGTGGTTCTGTGGGAGCTTCTGACCCGGCGGCGGTTGTTCAAGCGCGATAGCGATGCCGCCAAGATCCAGGCCATCATGTCCGATCCCATTCCCCAGGTGCGCGACGTCCAGGCATCGGTCGCCCCCGAGTTGGAGGCCATCGCCCAGAAGGCGTTGCAGCGTGACCCCGCCAAGCGCTTTCAGTCCGCCGGCGAGATGGGGGCGGCCATCCGCGAGTACCTCCGTCGGATGAGAGCGGCCGCCGGCGTCCAGGAGATTGCCGACTTCGTCAACGAAGTGTTCGGAGATCGGGCGCGCACCAAGAAGCGGATCCTGGATGAGATCAAGGCCCAGCGGACCGACGAGATCTCCCTGGGGATTTTAAAGCCGGAGACCGACGAGTCGTTGCCCTCCCGCTCTCAGGTGGAGGACTCGGACAGCCTGGATGACGAACCCACGCCGGTGTCCAGCCCGGACGAGTTGGAGGAGATGTTTACCCACAAGATGACCTCCTCCTTGCCCGGGAAGCGAGCCAACGCCCAGGCGCCGGTTTCCGAGACGTTGATTCCTCCGCCTCCGGGGGCCAAACAGGCGTCGGAGCCCATGCAAACGATGACCGTCAAGAAGGTGCCCATGCTCGTGTGGGTGGTCATCCCCGCCCTGCTGGCGTTCGTCATTGTCGCCCTGTGGTGGAAGTTCGGCGGTAAGCCCGAGCCGGCGATGCCGTCCCCCGTCGAGAAGTCGACCATAGACGCCAAAACCCCGGAGAAATCCCGTGAGGAGCCGGGACGCCGAAAGGTGCACCAAAAACCAGTATGGCTGACGCCGCTGCAAAGCCCGCGGCCCACACCGCCGCAGCCCCAGCCCGGGACACCGAAAGGTGCACCAAAAACCAGTACGGCTGACGCTGCTGCAAAGCCCGCGGCCACCACCGAGCCCGCCGCTCCCGATGTCACCCCGGGAATACGTCCCTCCCTGCTGGCCATCCGCTCGCGGCCGGCTGGGTGCCGGGTGGAGATCGATGGAGTGGATGTCTTCGACCGGACGCCCATCGAGCGGATGGTGCTGGAGCCCGCCGCGGAGTACGAGGTGACGGTCTTGTGCCCGGGTCACGGCGTGGAGTCCAAACGGATCAACTGCCTGCCCGGCGACTGGATTACCCTCGATTTTGCCCCGCCCGTGAAGCCCGCCCTCAAAGCCCCTCGCAAGCCGAAGGCCAAGCTGGGCGCCCTGCGTCTGGATACCGTTCCCTGGAGCGAGGTCTTCTACAAGAAGCGCAAGCTGGGCATTACCCCGCTGCTGGACGTGAAGCTGCCCGCGGGCACGCACAAGCTGAAGGCGATAAATGCCGGGCGGGGGCTGGAGAAAACCATCAAGGTCACCATCAAGGCCGACCAGACCACCACCCTCAAGGTTGGTCTTTCCGAGTGATCCAGGCGCACTCAGGGGGATGGGGGACGGTTATGCTTGCTAAAAACAATACCATTCCTCTGCGCGGAAACGGGATTTATTGTGAGGCCGCGATTGACGATATCCATACATGGAGCAAGCCAATGACAGAAACCAAGGTGCAAACACTGAAGGAAATCGCACAACGCTGGATCGAGGAGGGGTGGCAAAAGGGTCAAACGAGTGTGGTAGACAAGCTGCATGCCCGTGACTTCGTTGATCATGATGCAGCAGGCCGTTCGCCGGACCGACAGGGGTTCAAGGAAAGTATCGTGCAACTCTACGCTGGGTTCCCTGACCTTTTTGCGGTCATCGACCAACTGGTGGTTGATCCAACAACCTCAAAGGTAGCCCTCCGCTGGACCGCGACTGGAACGCACAAAGGAGTGTTCATGGGTATTCCCCCCACAGGCAAACGTATTACTTTCAAGGGCATTGAGATCATCCGCGTGGAAAACGATCACATCGTGGAGCGGTGGGGAGAGTGGAATGGCATCGAACTGCAGCAGCAGCTTGGAAGGTTGCCTTCATAGTCAAGACGGCTTAACCACTCGCTAAGGCGGACCCAAACCGCCGCATGGGTTGGTTCGCTTGGCTCGATAGCGGTATGGCCTGAGTTAAAGGGGGGGGGGTGGGGTCGGGTCTGGTCACTTGACACTTGGGTGGGTTGAGCGTATCCCTCGTCCATGCCCCGCACGAAAAGAGAAGGTGAAGGGTTGGATCGAGCGC
>JAUXGL010000007.1 GCA_030622135.1 Deltaproteobacteria bacterium | reverse complement strand
CCCTAGTGCGACCGCGAGCGTGCATGGTCAGGAGGGTGAAAGTCCCTCTCAGGCATGCGCTCTCCGGCCTGTAACCGAAAGTAACTGCGTCGCCAAGAGGCGAGGTGGGAAGCAACTGGAGGTGAGTGACCAGTCCGTACTAAAGGAACTCGATTCGGCCTGACGACTCCGGCGAGCCTGCTAGGGAATGGCGAAGCCTGGACCGCTCCGATGGAGCGGAGGACTCGACGAGCTGAGGGGTAGCGTGTCAAAGCTGCGGCGAGGGAGCATTGGGTGGTTGGAGACAGAATGGTCACAAAGGCCGTGCACGTGAAGCGGAGAGACCTATGCGGCTTGGGAGAGCCACATAGGAGTCAGAGGGCTCATAGTAGCGATGAAGCGCCGTAATGGGCGTGGAGCGAGGGAGCCCAGGAAGGTGGATGCGTGAAGGACAGACGGAAGGAAAGCAAACCTGCGCCAGTGCCCGAAAGGGCTAAGCAAGCAGGAGAAGCCCGCGACCGGTGGTCATGGGTGGAGCCTTCTGTGTGGACGGAGCGCATGTTGACGGCCCTTGAAAAAGGGGTGAAAGGAGGCAAGTGGCATAGTTTGATAGACAAGGTGTACTCCGAGCGCAACCTGCGGGCGGCCTTCAAGAGAGTGAAAGCCAACCGGGGGAGCGCCGGGGTGGACAACCAGACGATTGAGATGTTCGAGACAAGGCTAGAGGAGAACCTGACCCGCCTCCACAAAGCGTTAAGAGACGGCGCATACCACCCGCAAAGGATACGACGGGTATGGATACCCAAACCTGGACACAAAGCAGAGAAGCGCCCACTTGGTGTACCAACAGTGCGGGACCGCGTAGTCCAAACGTCGTTACGCAGTGTTTTGGAGCCAATCTTCGACAGGGACTTCGCAGAGCACAGCTACGGGTTTCGTCCGGAAAGAGGCTGCCGGGACGCGCTACGGCGCGTAGACACACTGCTCAAGTCCGGATTCACCTGGGTGGTGGATGCGGATTTGAAGAGCTACTTCGACACAGTTTCGCACGAACCCTTGCTTGACAGGGTGAGAGACAAAGTGGTTGACGGTAAGGTTCTCGACCTCATCTGCGCATTCCTTACGCAGGAGGTCATGGAGACGGCAGCAACATGGACGCCGGAACAAGGCACCCCGCAAGGGGCTGTAGTAAGTCCACTGCTTTCCAACATCTACCTCGACCCACTCGACCATCTCATGGCCAAAGCGGGATTCGAGATGGTCAGATACGCAGACGATCTCGTGGTCCTGTGCCGCACCGAGGCTGAAGCCCAAGAGGCGCTCGCGATGCTGCAGGAGTGGACGGGTGCAGTCAAACTCATCTTGCACCCGGAAAAGACCCAAATAGTAGATGCCACCCAGCCAGGAGGCTTCGACTTTCTTGGGTACCACTTCGAGCGAGGGTATCGATGGCCAAGAAAGAAGAGCATCAAGAAGCTCAGAGATGTGCTCCGGTCAAAGACGAAGCGCACCAACGGCCACAGCCTGGAGGCGGTCATCTCGAATGTCAACAAGACGACAATCGGCTGGTTTGCCTATTTCAAGCACAGCCACAAAACCACATTCCCGAGACTGGACAAATGGCTGCGGATGCGGCTGCGGAGCATTCTCCGCAAAAGGCGTCGCGGAAGCAAAGGTCGAGGGCGTGGCCAGGACCACAACCGGTGGCCCAATGCTTTCTTTGCCGAGCATGGGTTGTTCTCCCTCGTTGCAGCCCATGCAGAGGCCTGTCAACCCGCTCGGCGGTGAACCACCGACCGGAGAGCCGTGTGCGGGAGATCCGCATGCACGGTTCGGAGGGGGGAGGGTCCGGGTAACCGGACCTTCCTACCCCTATCGGCAAATCCCTATTGCTGCCCGGGGTTATGGAGAAGTTACCGTTTATTGGCGAGGCGCTAGGATTCTTCCTCGATAAACTCTTTATGCAGCAGATTCACCGCTGCCTTCACCTGCTCGCCGGGGATCAGCGCCGTGATGCGGAAGGAGGAGGTGTGGACGCCGGCGGGTTGGATGGCGGCGGTCCCCAGGGATTTTAGGGTGCGGCGCAGGTTTGAAAAGGTTTGGTTGATCCCGGTGCCGATCATCGACACCGCTCCGAGGTCTTGCCCCAGCCGGACCCGTTCACCGAAGCGTGCGGAAATCAGCGACCTCAGGCCGGCGGGATCGGGTAGTTTCTCCCGGGAGACCACCACGGCGGTTCCGTCTCCGGAGCCGAAGCGGTGCATGGACAACTGCTTGCCCGGAATGCTTTGATCGTCGAGAAAGCCGAGCAACTGGTCGTCGAGGTTCGGGTCCTGGCCGTCGGAGGCGACTACGATGATCGACTCCTCGTGGGCAATGCCCACCACCACTCCCGGGGCGCGCGGAGCGTTCTTGCGTACCAGGGTTCCGCTCCCCTTTCCGTCGGCACGCCGCACCAGCAGCGCTATCTCTCGCTCCTTGGCGAACTCCACCGCGGTTGCGTTGAGCACCCGGGCTCCGCTCTCGGCCAACTCCTGCATCTCGGCGTAACCCAGCGTGGCGATGTGCCTGGGGTCGTCGATCACCTTGGGATCGGCCGAGTAGACCCCGTCCACGTCCCCGAAAATCTCGCAGGCCGTAGCGTCCAGGGCCGCGGCCAGGGCAACCGCGGTGGTGTCCGATCCGCCGCGTCCCAGGGTGGTGATCTCGCGCGCGTAGGACATCCCCTGGTACCCGGCCACGATGACGATCCGCCCCCGGGACAGCTCGTCCTGGATGCGGAAGGGGCGGACCTCGATGATGCGGGCGTCGAAATGGCGGTCGCTGGTGATGATGCCGCACTGGCTGCCGGTGAAGGAGATGGCGTCGTGCCCGCACTGGTGGATGGCCATGCTGAGCAGTGACATGGAGATTCGTTCGCCCACCGAGATCAGCATGTCCAGTTCTCTGCGGGGGGGATCGGGATGGATGCGGCGGGCCAGTGCCATCAGCTCGTCGGTGGTCTTGCCCATGGCACTTACCACCACCACCAGATCGTAGCCCTTCTTCTTGGCCGCACAGACCCGCCGGGCTACCGCGGCGATCTTCTCCTCGTCGGCGACCGAGCTTCCCCCGTATTTCTGCACAAGAATGGGCATCGGCTAGGAAAGTAGCATGCCGGCGTCAGCACCGCAAAAAGCGCGTCTGTGAGGGTCGCCATTTAAAGCGGTCGAGGGTCTCAAACCCGGAATCGCTGTGTTTTTTCCGGTTCTTCCTCCGGTTTGTCGTGGTAGGCCTGGGCGTCTACCTTGTGTTTCTTCATCAGTTGCCAGAAGTTCTTGCGGTCCATGCCGGCCGCGCGGGCGGCGCGGGAAATGTTGCCGTCGTGGAGGGAGAGAAGATTGGTGAGGTAGCTGTGCTCGAACTGGGAGACGATTTTCCGTTTTTCCTGCTTGAAGGTGTCCAACTCCCCGGGTAGGTCGATGTCCTCCGGCTGGATGACGTCGCTGGTGGCCATGACCACGGTCTGCTGGATCTTGTTTTCCAACTCGCGGATGTTTCCGGGCCAGTCGTGGCCGACCAGTTTCTGGAGGGCCAGTGGAGAGAGGGCCTTTACGCCTTTCTCGAACTCCTTGGAGAACTTTCTCAGGAAGTGATCGGCCAGCAGATGGATGTCTTCCTTGTGCTCGCGCAGCGGCGGGATCAGGATGGGTACGATGTTGAGACGGTAGTACAGGTCCTCGCGGAACACTCCTTCCTCTATGGCCGCCCGCAGATCCCGGTTGGTCGCCGAGACGATGCGTACGTCCACCCGGATGGTCTTGGTGGAGCCCAGCGGCTTGATCTCCTTGTCCTGGAGGAATCGTAGTAGCTTGACCTGGACCTTGGGGTTGATTTCTCCCACTTCGTCGAGAAACAAGGTCCCCTTGTTGGCTTCCACTACCAGCCCGGGCGTGTCGGCGTGGGCGTCGGTGAAAGCCCCCCGTTTGTATCCGAACAGCTCGCTCTCCAGCAGGGTTTCCGGCAGGCTGCCGCAATTGACCGGCACGAACGGTTGTTGGGCGCGCCGGGAAGAGTAGTGGATGCTTCGGGCGATGAGCTCCTTGCCGGTGCCGCTCTCCCCGTAGACGACCACCGAAGCGTCGGTTTGCGCAACGGCCTCGGTTTTCTCCATCACCTTGCGCATGGGCAGGGAGTTGCCCACCACGTGCTCGCGATCGGTGTAGCGTTTAAGGTCCGACTGCAGTTGGGAGATTTTCATGGTCATCTCGAAGCTCTCAATCGCCAGGTTGATCCGGTGGCAGAACGTATCCCGGGTCAACGGCTTGGCGATGTAGTCGTAGGCGCCTGCCTTGAGGAAGTGGACCGCGTCCTCGATGCTTCCGTAGGAGGTCATCAGGATCACCGGGATTTGGGGATTGTACCGGCGCACCTCGGTAAGGACTGCCTCGCCGCCCACTTCCGGCATGCGGATGTCGGTAATCACGATGTTGGTGTTGCCCATCCGGATGGTCTCGATGGCTTCCTTACCATTGGCGGCGAAAATGAGAGCGTACGGTTCGTTCTTGCAGAACACTTCGATCAGCGAGCGGGTGTCTGGATCGTCGTCGACTACCAGGATTCTGATTGGAATGGTCATTTAGGTTCCCCCCGGGGTGTTTTACCACGCCCAAGTGGCTAGATAAGCCGTGGTTTTTTCCATCGTCCCATAATCAGTATGGTGCTGATACCACGTTTCGGTCCATGGGAGCAAGGAAAAACTGCACTTCGATTCATTTGTAACCGCCTGGAAAGAAAAAACAAACCGAATAACTGATTAGGCTAGGTTTGATATGGCACAGAAAGTGCAGTAAACAGAACAGCACACGGAGACGGAGAGTTTGGCCTTAGGGTTTGCGATCGGTCGGGAGATTGGTGTTCTTCGTGCTTTGACAACCGGATTGGGTTAGAGGAGTGACTCGCTGTGGGCGTGCATGGTTCCCCCCCCACCTGTCTGTCTGCACGATTGCTCCTCCTTTTGGGAGATGCATCCCCGAGGGTTAGTGGGTTTCCCCCCCCCGCACCCTCGTCTGTGTCTCCCTTTTTATTTAATTGTCAAAAAGAACGGCATCATCATCACGGCGGGCTCGGTGCTCAGCGCGGCCAGCAGGGCCAGCCTCTCGATGGGGTCGGCGATCAGCGCCGGAAGCGGCGCGGGCTCGTCCGCGAGGATGCCCACCTGCCGAAGCAAGGATCCGAACGAGAATCGCGGACGGGGCAGGCTGACTATGCGGATCTGGTCGTTGGCTTTGAGTCCCAGCTTTTCCTTGGTTATGGCGATGGCCTTGCGCAAGCCGCCCAGCTCGTCCACCAGCTTTTTCTGTTTGGCCTGGCGTCCGGTCCACACCCTTCCCTGACCGACGGCGTCCACCTCCTCGACGGACAGCTTTCTCCCCTCGGCGACTTTCTCGATGAACCCCTGGTAGAACGACTGGACCAGCTTTTCCAAAAGCGCCATCTCCTCATCAGTCCGGCCTCGGAAAGTGGAATCCAGATCGGCCAGCTTGCCCCTCTTTACGATCTCCTGGCTGACTCCGATCTTGGCGTACAGCTCGCTGAGGTCGAACCGGATGGAGAATACCCCGATGGAACCCGTGATGGTCCCCGGGTTGGCCACGATGACGTCCGCGGGGCAGGCGATGTAGTAGCCCCCGGATGCGGCCTGGGAGGCCATGGATACCACAACCGGCTTGGCCTCTCGCAGGCGAACCACCTCGCGCCAGATCAGATCGGACGCCGATCCGCTGCCGCCGGGCGAATTCACCCGCAGGACAACGGCGTCCACCATGGTCTGGCTCCGGAGCGCGGAAAGGATCCCGGCGATCTCGCGGGCGCTCATGCCGCCACCGAAAGAATCTCCGTAGGCGATGGTACCGGTGGCGTACACCACGGCGATGGTGGGTAGGTCGGCCCAGCGATCGTGGTGCCGGCGCTGGTGAAGGTAGCCCATCCGGCTGGGCGAGTGCCCCAGCGCCTTCTCCATCTCCATGTCGATTTCGTCGAAGTGAATCACCGCGTCCACCAGCCCGGCTTCCTGGGCTTCCACGGGTTGCATGAGCCCACCGTCCACCAGGGCCTGGACCTGGGGCCGGGGTAGCCCCCGGCCGTCGGCGATGGCCGAGTACATCTGGTCGGCCACCTCGTCGGCCAGGCTGTTGAGCACCTCGCGGTAGGGTTCGGTGGTCTCCTCGTTGACCAGTTGTTCCACGGCCGACTTGTACCGGCCCACGCGTTGGTACTCCGCCCGGACGCCCAGCAGGTCCAGCGTGCCTCTCAAAAACAGCGCCTTCATGCTGGGGCCGGTGATGACCACCCTCCCTCCGGGTGCCATGTAGATGGCGTCGCCGATGGAGGCCAGGTAGTAGCTCAGGTTGGTCGCGCTTTCCAGGTAGAAGAAGATCTTTTTGCCCGTTTCCTTGAAATCGGCCAGGGCGTCGTGGAGTTCTTGGATGTCGGTCCACTCCAGGTCGGGGTCCTCCACCTTAATCAGGATGGAGTCTACGCGGATGTCCTGGGCGGCCTTGTCGATTGCGAGTTCGATCGCCTGCAGCGTTGGGTGTGTTCTGAAGAAGCTCCGGGTTTTTTCGGGGGTTTTCGCCAGCGCACTATTCAGCACGAACTCCGCGGTTCGCTTGCGGTTCACGGCGAAGCCGGGCTTGATATCTCGTGATAACCGGGCGGCGAACAACAGGTTGTCGGGCTCCATCCCATCGGCGTTTGAGAAATCCATGTAGCTGCCCGCTCCCACCCGTAAAAAGTCCACCATGAGTCCCGCACCGAAGTTGCCGTCCAGATCGGCGCTGCCGAAGACGCTGATGCCGTCCAGCAGAGAGAAGTGCCCGGTGAAGCGGACCCGTGGGGCGCCGGCCTCCACCACCAGGCGGAGGTCGGCGGCCAGCGTGACTCTCTCCGGCGCGAACCACAGGGGGCGGACGGCCATGCCTATATCCAGGGTGGGGTCGGAGCGGACTCCTCCGATCTTGGCGCGTCCCAGGTTGCGGCCCACCAGGCCGAAGGAAAGGTAGCGTAGCGGACGCACCTGCGCACCGGCCATGAAGTCGATGGCGGGGTCCTCGTCGGAACGGGTGGGATCGAGGATCTCGATCCCGTAACCCAAGGAGAACCAGCGGCCGGCGTTCATCAGCGGAGCCGCGATGGTGTACTTCAAGTAGTTGCTCCGGTTGTCGTCGGCGTAGGGACGGATCCACTGGACTCCAAAGCCGAGCCGGCCCATGGAGAAGAGCAGGCCGTCCGCCCGGCCCCTGAATGGATTCTCGGTGTCGTCCGGGTTGATGCGCTCCTGGTGCAGGTAGAGCATCTCCAGCGCAGGACCCCAGGCCAGCTCCGCCGGGTTGTAGCCCAGAGACAGCGGGCCGGGGCAGCTGGCCACCGAGGCGGCGGGGAATTGCATGTCGAAAGTGTGTGAGTAGTCGTCCTGGGCCCGGGCGCTCGGGGAGGTCAGCAGGATCAGGGTGAATCCGACGATGGCGCGGCGCATGTTATTCCTCCATTATTTATTCGATTCCCAGCTTGTTCATCTTTACCCGCAACGCCTGGCGAGTGATGCCCATATGCTTGGCGGTGTGGGTGCGGTTGCCTTCGTGGCGGGCCAGGGCTTCGCGGATCAACACACTTTCCACCGAGGCCATCTGTTCCTTCAGGGTCTTACCGCTGGCCTGGCCGGCCGCCCGGGCGGTGGTATCTTCCTGGGCTTCGGAGAGGTGCTCCACTTCGATGCGTTTCAGGTCGCCGGCCAGCAGCACCGCCCGCTGGATCTCGTTGGCCAACTGGCGCACGTTTCCGGGATACTTCCGGGAGGACAGGACCCGCATGGCTTCCGCTGTGATCTCATGCACCGAGCAGCCGTGTTCCTCGGTGTACTTCTGCATGAAGTGGCGCGCCAGCAGCGGAATGTCCGCGGGACGGGCGCTCAAGGGCGGCACCTGGATGGGAAAGACGTGGATGCGGTAGAACAGGTCTTCCCGGAAGGAACCCGATGCCATCTTGGCTTGCAGGTCCCGGTGGGTGGCGGTGAGCACGCGCACATTGACCTTGCGTGGACGGGTGTCGCCCACGGGCGTGACCTCGCCGGTCTCCAGCACGCGCAGCAGCTTGACCTGGAGTGCCGTGGACATGTCGCCGATCTCGTCGAGAAACAGGGTGCCGCCGTGCGCTACTTCGAACAGTCCCTCGCGATCCCGCACCGCGCCGGTGCAGGCGCCCTGCTTGCATCCGAACAGCTCGGTCTCCAGCAGGGATTCCGCCAGCGCTCCACAATTGACCGCGACGAAGATCTCGGCGTGCCGCAGGGAGAGACGGTGGATTTCACGGGCCACCAGCTCCTTGCCGCTGCCCGACGGCCCGGTGATCAGAACGGTGGCATCGGAGATGGCCACCTTGCGGATCTGCTCCGTCAATGTTTGCAGCGCCTTTGAGTTCCCCACGATGGTTTCGGATGCCCGGGACTCGGCCTTTTTCTGCAAGTATCGGTTCTTGGCGGCCAGTGAAGCCCGGGCCTTCTCCAGTTGCCCGACCAGGTTCATTTGGCACAGCCGGGTGGCCAGCAGGTTGGCGGCCAGGGTCAGGATGTTCAGCTCGGCTGGGGAAAACCCCTTCTGCGCGGATTCGACCAGGGCCCACAGCAGAGTCTTGGAATCCACCTCGATGGGGATCCACGCGGCGCCCTTCCCCGACGCATCCGTTTCGATCAGGGACCGCCGGTCCGTACCCGGGGATTCTTGAAGCGAATCGGAGTCCGCCACGGTCACCGCGGTCACTGCGGGAAGCTGCTCGCGCAGGGATTCGGAAAAGGCCCGGCAGGCCGCGTCCTTATAATTGGCACGGTTCAGGTTCTCCATGAGGCGGAGCTGCGGCACCAGGGTGCCTCCCTCCGATTCGATGCGGTCTCCGGCATCGCCGGCCGAGGCCATGCGGTGGGTGGCAACCACCGTGGCACCCTTGGGGATCCCGACGATCGGCTGAACACATTGGATGACCTTCAGGACCGCCGGCTCTTCCTCGCTACCCAGCATGATGCGATCGTTCTGGGTGAGCGGAAAATAAACCACATCGATTCCGTCCACCGCCGTTTTCCGGCCCTCCCGTTCCACTGCCGATCCGTTGGTGCTCTTCAGGTCCTGGTAGGCGTATCCCTCCGACCGGCAGGTAATCTGGCCGTGGAGGGCGGATACATGTGGATTGTCGACGGTGATGTGGTTGGTCTCCGCCCGACCGATGGTCATCACGTCTGCCAAGGGCTCGAAGTCGAAGGTCTCACCCGTGGATATGAGCTTCAGGCGCAGCACCAGACCGGTTCTCCCGAAAGGTCAAAAAATCATGGAGATCCGTCCACCCAGAGTCAAGGTAAAGGAGGATTTCGGATCACTCTCCATGGTTACCAACCATACCGGTGCGACCTGCAAGCCCAGGTTCAGCCCGCCGGACACCGGAATGTTGGCTGTCAGTCTTAGGGGCAGCATCAGCCCCGTCTTGCCCTCCTGGTTCGGGATGCCGAAGCGGGCCAGGCCCACGCCCGCGAGCAACTGGGTGCGGACCGGCCCGACCTCCAGCGCGGCCCCGAACGCCGCCCATCCGCCGGCCAAATGCAAGGTGGAGTTGTTCTCGGCCAGATCGTGGAAGGTGTAGCGCAGTCCGCCCCCGGCCAGCCATGGACCCGTAAGCACGAAGTTTGCCTCGACATCGACCGCCGCGCCGGTTTTGAGCAGATCGGCATCTTTACCGACCAGGAACTCCGCGTTCGCGCTGAGGCCCACCTCCATCCAGGGTTCGGGCGGGGCCGGGGCCGGCTTCTCCAGTCTGACCGGCTTTTCCCGCTTAAGCCGGTCACGCGCCTCGCCGAACGCGTCCAGAATTTTCGGGGAGGTGCCGGATCCTTCGATTCGGTAGACGGGCTCCAGGCGCAGGAGGTGCATGAAGTCCGCGATGGCCTCCTCGCGCCGGCCGAGGGCCAGGTGGCTGTCGGCCAGCTTGCGGTAGATATCCAGAAGCCGCGCCGGATCCCCACCCGACTTCTCCCGGGCCGCCGCGCTGAGCAGCTCGATGGAGCAGTGGAAATCGAGTTGTTCGTAACAGGCCAATCCCGCCGCGTAAGTGTCCGCCGCCGGCGCCGTCTGGGCGACTATGACGAAGAGGCAGGCTGGAATGAAACCCAAGAGCACGGACGAATCATAGACCTTTTGGCTGCTCCGGGCAAACTTGTGCGAAACTCGCCATAGCCAAGAACCCGACTTCGCCAAGGCTACGTCGGGTCGCCTCGCCATTCCTCCCCGCGGCAAGCCGCAGGGCATCCTGGCGAAGGCGAGTGAAATCCTCCCACTGCAATTCAGACAGAAAAAAAGGCAGAAGCACACAGGTGGCAAGGAAGGCAGCGCCATTCCAGCCAATCAGACGGTTCTCCAAGGTGGGGTGACTATGTCCGGAGAGTTTTTAAGAAAACCTTCACACGGAACCGGCTGGTTTGATATATTGTCCATAGTTGAAAACCGGTGCTGGTCACGCGGCTTGCATGCGACTTGTTACTCGGAACGATGTGATGAATCGGCACAAGAAAGATCACAGCGCGGCTCCGCCGCAACCCGATGACCCGCGCAGTACTCAGAAAATCTTCGCGGGACGCGGAGGTTTTCGGGGTCAGTAGTATAAGGGAGATACGATTGAAATCCTCGTAGGTCCTGGTTGTGCCGCCAGGCTGAATTGGGCCAGACCCAGGTGAGATCCTGGCGCCGGGCGTACTCTGCGGCTGCAGCCAACGAAGCTGCCCCGCGGACGAGAAGAGCAGGCGAGATACGAGATGGCTCGACCGAACCTTTTTAACTGGCTGGGCTACGCCTTCCTCATGGCCGTACAGGTTTTCTACGCCTGGGCGGTATTCTCCTACGTGCCCGGGGCGGTTGACTGGTACATGGGCCAGGGAAATGGGTTCACCGTGCCCGTGGAAATCCAAGGGTTTCTGAACTCGTACAGCTTTTTCACCAACAGCCTGTTTTTCTGGTTACCCGTCTGGATCGCGGTGCTTGGTGGGCTTGCGATTCTCGTCTGGCGGTACAGGAGCCGGCGGTGGCCCTTCTGGCTGGTGTCCGGATTGGCCACGCTGCACCTTGTCTACGTCGTCACGATGATGGTGATCATCATCCGGCACGTAGCCGAGGTAACCTCGTTGTAGACCCCGTAGTTGCACAGCCAACGCAAAAAACTACCGCAGTGCCAAGGCTGGTGGGGTCAAGATGCGGTCAGATGCACCGTCCGCCGGCGATCCGCTAACGAGGGGAGTTAAACGCTGTTTATCCCATCTTGATCGCCACACTACGTCACGGAAACCAACGCGGAAACCAACGGAAACCAACGGAAACCAACGGGGACGGAGTGCGCAGAACTTATTGAAATCAGATAAGAATGCCCTTCTTGGCCAGGGCGTTTACGGTTATGGCCCGGCGCTGCTCGCCCAGGGAGTTGACCAGCTCGAGGATCTGGGGATTTCCGAGGATTAGCGCGTCGAAGTCCGTGCGGGGTAAGCGGAGGATGGAGGCGGGGGTGGAAGCGCGCACGGTGGCCATGGCCGGCTCCTTGCGGAGGCAGGAGATTTCTCCGAATACCTCCCCTTCCAAAAGCTCACCTACCACCGTGGTGAATCCGTCGTCCAGCTTGCACAGCACGTCCAGGCGACCCCGCATTAGAATGTAGAAACCGTTGCTCTCCCGCCCCTCTTCGATCAACAGCTCGCCGCGTCCGATGTCCCGGCTGACGAACCGCTCGATGATACGGAGGCGCTCCTCCTTGTTGAAGGGTCTGAACAACTCGGAGGTGCTTATTACATTGCGGAGCAACCGCTGCCGGATGAATTTGGTGAGCACCTGCTCGACGGAAGGGTATTGCCCGATGATCTTGTCGATGACCTGCTTGGAAATCTCGAACAACTCTCCCGGCTGCACCGACTGCACCGACGCCCCCCGGGGGCCACCGCGCAGCACGGACATCTCCCCGAAAAAGGCACCCTCTCCCAGCACGGCCAGCTGAAGCATCCTGGTGCCTTTCAGCTTCTTCAAAACCCTGGCAGCCCCGCTGGCAATTACGAACATGCTGCTGCCTTCCTCGCCCTCCCGGATGACCCAATCGCCGGGCTTCATGCGTACTACCCGCATGTCTTCGAGCACGGCCACGAAGGCGTCCGGCTCCAGGTCCGAGAACAAGGGGATCTCAGGAAGGGTCCGCTCCTCCCGCGGCCTGCTCTGCAGGTCTTCTACTGTCTCCAGATCCGACAGATCCAGATCCATGGACGGGCCGGCTCTCTCCTCGGGATCTGCTTCGACCGGTTCCGTCCTCGGTGCCGCTTGCGGCTCAGGCTCGGGCTCGGGCTCGAGGGTAATCAGGGAGGGATCCAGGGGGACGAACTCAATGGCGGGGGGTTCATCTTCCGCCTGCATCTCGGTCACGTCATCGAGCGGGGTGCTGGTCTGCACGTCCAGGGTCGGGCCAGCGGTGTCCAGCTCGATGGGGGCCAGCGGGACCAGGACTTCGTCGCCCACCTGAACGTTCCCCTCCAGCGGCGCCATGACTTTCACTTCCGCCTTGGGCGCACCGCCGCTGCGTCGGCCATACAGATCGGCCAATTGGGTCTGGATCTTCTTGTGTTCTGGATCGATGTCCAGCACGACCTTACAAGTAGCAATGGCCTTGAGCAGGAATCCCCGCTCCGCGTACGCCTCGGCCAAATCCTCGAAAACCTTTACGGCCTCATCGGTTCGTTTGAGCCTGCGAAGAATGTAGCCAATGTTGTTGTGACCGGAAAAATCCTCGGGATCCTGCTCGACCACTTGCCGGAACAAGGTCAAGGCCTTGTCGTACTTGCTCTTGCGCAGGGCCGCGGCTGCCTGGTCTTTCCACTTTCGGATCTTGTCTGCCATCGGTACTCTCTTTATTCCTTGAGGTAATTGCCGGCCTCCGCTCGCACCAGCCGGTCCAGATCGAACCGCACCGTCTCCAGAGCCTTATTCGCCTCCGTACCGCCCAGCCTGCCCAGGATCCTCACGGCGGCGCGCCGCACCTCGGGATCGGGATCACCGAGCCTCTCGGACACCATGGGAACGGCGTCCTCGGATCCCAATTTACCAAGCGCCATTAAAATGTCCATCTCCGCGGAAAGCCCGGCCCACTTGAGGGCTTCTTGCAAGGGTTTGATGGCCAGGGGATCGCCAATCTCGCCGAGGGCCCGGGCGGCGCCGGCCGCCGAGTAGCCCTTCAACATCGCCAAAAGCGGCCGGATTCCTTCTTTCTGACCCAGATTTCCGAGCGCCGCGATGGCGTGTTCGCGCTGCTCCCACGACATGCCGGAGAGCGCCGAGCCAAGCACCTCGACGACTTTGGGCTTTTTTATGGTTCCCAGCAATCCGGCGATGGAACCGGCGTCCTGCTCAGAGGCCTGAAGCAAGAACTCGCCGAGCTGGCCGATCGTTTCCTCATCCAAATTCACCGCCAGCTCGCAGTCCAGCACCAGGCGGGCGACCCTGCCCGCCAGATCCGGGTGATTGAATCGCAGGGCCTCCAAGGCAACCGCGGCAGCGGTTATCCGATCGATGGCGGCCAGGCCTTGGAGTAACTCGCCTAAAACTTCTACATCCTGCAAGGTGACGGCTTCGAAAATCTCGCCGACCGGCGCGGGACCGGACGGTTCCTCGTATTTCGCCAGTATGTCCGCGATACCCCGGCGAGGGTCCTGGCCGGCGGGGGGAAGACCGTGTTTCTCGTAGAGCTTCTTCAACTCCTCTTCGCTGAGCCGGGTGGGATCGATTGGCTCCTCATGGGGCTGGGGCTTCTTTCTCGGCGGCAGCTTGCCCGTCACCCAGCCCTGGCTGCGCTTTTGAGCTTCGGCCAGAATACCCCGCAGCGCGTTTACCAACCGGGTCTTGGTTTTTTCGCTGCGGTCACCGGCGTGGGCCATGGCCGCGGCCAAAACGGGATGATACCGAGCGGGTTGCTTCTTCATCTGATCGGACAGCACCTTCAAAGCCGGCTCACCGCCGAGAATCGACAGCGCGCGGGTCGCCGACCGGTAGCGTTCGTCCTGCGGGTCCGCCAGTTGCCCGGCCAGAGCGGTAAGATCGCACCAGATACCCTTCGAGCGGATCACTCTGGCCGCCGCTATCAACACCGCCGGCTCCGAGTCAGCCAGCAGGGGACAGAGCATCTCGGAGCTCAGGCCCGGTTCCGCTTTTTCCAACTGGAGCAGGGCTTGCAGGCGAACGTCGAGGTTCAGATCCCTGAGGACACCTCCCAGGACCACCCTGCCCTCCCGACCATAGTGGCGGAGTGCTTGTACGGCTTTTATTCGAATCCGGACGGACTGGTCGGAAGCCAGCAAGAGCAACTGCCGCAAGGCTTCCTGGCCCCCGCGACCGTCCAGAACGGAAAGGGCCGCTATAACCACATCCACATTCTTATCCGAAAGCCCCTCCAGGACCACGCGCAGCGCCTTTGGCTGAACGCTGCGGCCGGCCAGGCGCACCAGTTGCGCCCGCCGGGATCCGCGGCTGTTCCGCCACTCCCGCCGGATCATCTCCATCTGCCGGAAGGCCATCTCTTCGGCCAGTTTCCGCCCCGAAAGCTCCATTTTCTCCAGCGCGAGATAGATCTGTTTGCGAACCTTGGGACTGCTCTCGGCCCGCAACAGCATTTGCACCAAGGCTCTGCGCACGGGCTCGCCCTTCCGGGCGGCCAGGAAAACCACCGCCGTTTCGCGAACCTCGGGATCGGCATCCCGCGTCGCCCGAATCAGCCCCACGGTCATATCCCGGCCCTTGAAATCGGCCAGGGCCCGCACGGCGGCGACGCGAACAACAACCGACCGATCCTCCAGTGCCTGGCCGACCAGCAGGTAAGCCTCCTCGCCACCCGCCTGCGCCAGAATCCTCAAAGCGCCGCTGCGCTTCACCGGCGACGGGCTCATCAACTCCTGCAACAGCTCATCGCGGGAGTTCGAACACCCACAGAAAAACAACACGGCCAAAACACCTGCCAGTAGCTGGTTCATGACGGCTCCGAACAACGCTTTTTCTTGCTCCACTTCTTCAGGGTGCTTACCTCTCCGGGCATAAGCTTCCGTGATTTTCCCCGGGGGAGATCCCCCAGACGAACCCCACCGTACCCTACCCGCACGAGCCGTACCACGGGATACCCCAACGCAGTGAACAAACGCCGCACCAACCGGTTGCGCCCCTCCTCCACGATAAGCTCGACCCAGGTTGAACTCCGGTTTTCCTTGAGCATGTGGATCTTTTTCACCCGGGCCGGGCCGTCCTCGAGTTCCACTCCACGATGGAGCCTGGTGAGCTCGGCCGGTGACGGAACCCCCTGAACCCGGACCTGATAGACACGCGGCACCCGGCTGGAGGGATGCATGAGCGCATCGGCGAGCCCCCCGTCGTTGGTGAGCAGAAGCAAACCCTCCGAGGCATAATCCAGCCGGCCTACGTGAAAAACCCGATTCCGGCCACGGGACGACGCCTGCCCCTTGAGAATATCGAATACGGTGGTGCGTCCCTCCGGATCACTGGCCGTGGCAACCACCAAGCGGGGCTTGTTCAGCATGAGGTACAGCGGCTTCCGATCGACGCTGACCGGCTTGCCGTCCACGCGAATTTCATCCCGATCCGGATCCACTCGAACACCCTGGATCCGGACTACCCGGCCGTTTACCGAAACCCGCCCAGCGGTGATCATCCGCTCCGCCTCCCGCCGGGAAGCAACCCCACCGGCGGCGATGACCTTCTGCAACCTTACCTCACCCACCACCGCCCTCCGATGACGTCGAACCGGTCTCTTCAAAACCCGGGGAGCCTGATCTGTCTCCGCCGGGCTCTTCGACCACCGACTGGGAATCAGGCGGCGTTGGTTCGCCCTCCGCCTGACCCGCCTGGGCTTCGCCTTCCTTTTCGACCTTCTCCTGGGGAAGGATCTTTTTCA
Organism: Deltaproteobacteria bacterium; assembly: GCA_030622135.1. Classification (GTDB taxonomy): domain Bacteria; phylum Myxococcota; class B64-G9; order B64-G9; family B64-G9; genus JAUXGL01. The sequence continues at coordinate 32,384 of JAUXGL010000007.1, read as the reverse complement.
GCTCCCGGTTCTTCTTCTTCAGATCGAAGAGGGATTCGGCCAACTCCACTATCACCTCGTCTTCCCCTACCGGCGCGTAGGCATCGGTCGCCTCCACCTCCAGGAAATCTTCCTGGGTGGGCCGAACCTCCGCAGCCTCTCCTTCGGCCTCCTTGGGGCCCAACCCCAAAGAGTTCCGGTGCTCCTCGGTAAGCTCGGCAAAGTCCTGCAAAGTAGGCAAACTCTTCAGATCCTTCATGGAGAAGAAGCCCAGAAACTCCTTGGTGGTGCCGTACAACAGCGGCCGGCCCGGGTCGTCCTTGCGGCCCAGGATCTTGACCAGCTTCTTGTCCAGCAGATGCCTGAGCACCGCCCCGGAGTCCACCCCCCGGATCTCCTCCACCTCCCCTCGGGTTGCCGGCTGCCGGTAGGCCACGATGGCAAGCGTCTCCAGGGTCGCGCGGGTCAAACGGGGCGGTCGCCGGGCAACCATCTTCTTGATATAGGGAGCCGCCTCGGTGGAGGTCCGCAACTGATAGCCTCCGCCCACCTCGCCGATGCGTATGCCGCGGCCCTGCTCCCGCAGTTCGATGCGCAGCCGATCGATGGAATCCTTCAGTTGCTCCAGGGTCAGATCCGGCTGGAGATCGCGGATCACGCCGAGCAGGGTTTTTAACTCAACCGGCTCCTCCGCGGCTAAAAGCAGGCTTTCGAGCAATCCCGTCAGGCGCACGGACTGCGAGGCTTCCGCTGCTCTTGGGATCGTCCGGGCGGGCTCCACCTGCTCATCGACCACGGGCCCGGCCCGCTCCTCCTGCTCCTCGACGACGGGCTCGGCCCGCTCCACTTGCTCCTCGACGACGGGCTCGGCCCGCTCCACTTGCTCCTCGACGACGGGCTCGGCCCGCTCCACTTGCTCATCGACCACGGGCTCGGCCCGCTCCTCCTGGCCCGGCTCGACCGGAACCGCCTGCATCTCGGCATCCAGCTCCTCGCGTGTCTTTCTCTTAGCCATGGTCCCTTCTTTTGGTCTTTATGGTCTTCTAGTCTTCCATCCTGGCGGAGGCCAGAGCCTGCTCCACATCTTCCGCCGCCCCCAACAGGCTGCGAACGTATATCACCTCGGATCCACTGGCCTGGTGCAACCGCACCATACGCAGCCGCGCCATTTCCAGCAAGGCAATGAAGGTGACAATCACCATCATCTTGGTCATTGCGTCCTCGAACAGCTCCTCGAAAGTCACTTCCCGTTCGCACAGCAACTTGTCCGCCAACTCCTGAATCCGGTCGACGATGGAAATGCGCTCCACGATGATATCGTGGCTCATGCGCTTTTGCGCCTTGCGCATGGCCCGGTCCAACGCCTCGATCAGCTTGAACACCGACACCTCGGAGAAAGGGCTATCCGCCTTCTCCTTGGGCGGATCGGCGGTCGCTCCGTGGGCGAATACGTCCCGGTCCAGGATGGGGCGCTGACGCAATTCCTCGGCCGCCTCCTTGTACCGCTGGTACTCCAGAAGCCGCCGCACCAGTTCCTCACGGGGATCGACTTCCTCTTCTTCCTCGCCCTCCTCCGCTTCTCCCAAGGGCAGCAACATCTTGGACTTGAGGTGGGCCAGGGTCGAGGCCATCACCAGAAACTCCCCGGCCACGTCCAGATTGAGCGCCTGCATCCAATCGATGTAGGCCAGGTACTTGTCCGCGATCAGAGCGATGGGAATATCGAAAATATCGATCTCGTGCTTGCGGATCAGGTGCAGAAGCAAATCCAGCGGCCCTTCGAAAACCGGAAGCTCCACGCGGTAGTCGCCCAGGAGATCGCCGTCCTCGGGCGGGGAAATCTCTTCCCAATCGGCGCCGTTGGTCTTCTGCTCGTTCAAGGACTCCACCCGAGGCCGGCCGCTTTCCGCACCAACGCCATGGTCTCCTCGGCCACTTCCCGGGCCCGGGCGGCGCCTTGGTCCAGGGCCGCGCGCACCGAGCCGGGATCGGCGCTCAGTTCCTTCCGCTTTTGGCGAATGCCCGCAAAATGCACGAAGAACCTCTCGATTAGCTCTTTCTTGCAGTCCACGCAGCCAATCTCCGCGGTGCGGCATTGCTCTTCGATTTCCGCCAGCCGGCGCTTGGAGCTATAGATCTTGTGATAGGTGTGGATGTTGCACACCTCCGGGCGACCGGGATCCTTCCGGCGCTGTCTCTGGGGATCGGTGACCGCACTCATGAGCTTCTTGCGCACGGTTTCGTCGCCGTCGGACAGGTAAACGGCGTTGTCGTATGACTTGGACATCTTGCGGCCGTCCAGCCCCGGCAGGGCCGCGGCGGGGGTAACGATTTCCTGGGGCTCTACCAGGGTGGCCCCGTACAGATGATTGAAGCGACGGACAATCTCGCGAGTCAGTTCCAGGTGGGGCAATTGATCCTCCCCCACCGGCACATAGTCGGCCCGGTAGATGGCGATATCCGCCGACTGAAGCACCGGATACCCCAGAAAACCGTGGCTGGAGAGATCCTTGCCGGCCAGTTCTTTCTTCTTGTCCTTGTAGCTGGGCACCCGTTCCAGCCAGGGAACGGGAGTGATCATCCCCAGGATGACGCAAAGCTCCGCATGCTGGAGAACTTCGGACTGGATGAAGATGGTGGATCTTTCGGGATCCAGCCCGCAGGCCATAAAGTCGATGGCAATCTCGCGGGTGTATTCCTGAATTTTGCCGGGTTCGCAAAACAGAGTGGTCAGCGCATGCCAGTCGGCGATGAAGTATAAGCACTCGTAATCGTCCTGGAGCTTCACCCAGTTCTCCAGGGCGCCGTGGTAGTTGCCTATGTGCAGCCGGCCCGAAGCCTGCATTCCGCTGAGTATCCTCTCGCGCGTCATCTCATACCTCTCACACCTCGAAGACGGCCACCCAGATGGGAAAGCCGATCAGGGCGCTAAAGCCGTTGATTATCCCCATCACCGGGTATCCGATGAATCTGCCGCCTACCAGCAGGATACCAATAAACAGAATGAACGAGTACCGGCCGATCTTCTCGAACATCTCGATGTAGCGATCGGGAAGGAACCCGGCCAGAACACCGGCTCCGTCCAGGGGCGGGATGGGCAAGAGATTGAAGATGAACAGGCCCACATTGATAAGCGCCGTCCACCCGATCAGCCGCACCAGCGCCACGGTAACTCCCTGGTTGGCTTGCAGCAAGATGAAGAGCTCTTCTTTGCCAATGGAATGGGCAATGATGCCCAACACGATGGACATCAGAAGCGCAAACACCAGGTTGGACAACGGTCCGGCGGCCGAGGTGAGCATGATCCCGGTCTTCATTCGCATGCGGCGGGTGAAATGCACCGGCGTGATGGGAACCGGCTTGGCCCAACCGAAGAACGGAGCCCCGCTGGTCAGGCCCACGATGGGAATGAGCAGCGTGCCGATCGGGTCGATGTGGGCCAGGGGATTCAGCGTCAGGCGACCCCGCCGGGCTGCGGTATCGTCTCCCAGCTTCAAGGCAGTCCAGGCATGGAAGAACTCGTGGACGCTCAGCGCCAGAATCATCGGGATCAAGACATAGACAAGCCGCATTATATCAAAGGATTGCATGTCGTCCTTTCTTCAAATCCCCCGCTCCAATAAACCAGAGGCGCAATATTCTGTCAATGAGATCGACCGTTGCTCCTTCACGCGCGTGGGTGAAAACGGTCGTACACCTTGCGCAGTCTGGTTGCGTTAACGTGGGTGTAGATCTCGGTGGTGGCGATATCGGCATGACCCAGCATGGCCTGGACGCTTCTCAGGTCAGCCCCTCGCTCCAACAGGTGCGTGGCGAAGGAGTGCCTCAGCTTGTGAGGGGAAATGTTCTTGGAAATGCCCGCCGCCGTGGCGTAGCGCTTCAGGTTCTTCCAGAATGCCTGCCGGGTCCTCCCCCGGCACCGGGAGGTGACGAACAGGAAGGCTGTGCGTTTGCCGGACAACAGTTGCTCCCGGCCCCCCTCCAGATAGGCGTTGATTGCACCGAGAGCCTGATCGCCCAGAGGCACCATTCTCTCCTTGCGCCTTTTGCCGAAGGCGCGCACACAACCCAGCTTGAGGTCGATGTTGTCCAGACGAAGCTGCACCAACTCGCTGACCCGCAGGCCGGAGGCGTACAGGGTTTCCAGCATGGCCCGGTCACGCAGACCGCGGGGGGTATCGACCGACGGTTGCGACAAGAGATCATCCACCTCCTCAATGGAGAGAAACTCCGGCAGCTTGCGGGTCATCTTGGGCATCTCGATTTCTTGGGTGGGATCGTCCTTGCAAATCCCTTCGGACACCAGGAACCGGTAGCAGGTGCGCAGGGCGGAGAGCAGCCTGGCCTGGCTGCGGACGGACAGCCCGTTACCATGCAGCTCTTTCAGGAATCCCACCAGGTCCAGCGGAGTAATCTCCGAGAAGTCCTTTCTCCCCTGCTTCCGGGCGAAGCCCAGAAGTTTCGAGAGATCGCCGGCATAGGCATCCAGCGTGTTCCGGCTCAGATTTCTCTCCACCTTCAGGTGATTCATGAAACCGTCGAACTGGTCGTCGAACGCCATACCTCCCCTCCTTCCAACCCCAACATATCCAGGCCTGAATCTTATGTCAACTTCCATTCGGCAAAGAAGCGCAACCTCCCACTCCGAACAGTGAAAACCTAATCAAGCTGCGTAACGGATGATTTCCACCTCCGCACCTTTACCGGCTGCTTCTTCGGCCATGGAGAGCACCCGTTCGGTGGCATCCTCCGAAAGGTAATACTCGCCGCAGTTCTCGCACACTTCGGCCGGCACGTTCTTGATGATTGAAGTCGTATCACCACGCTGAAGCGTGACAGTGATCTCGCCGGGCTTCGTCTGGCCCTGTTTACACAGAACACACTTCATGACGGTCTCCTCTTCCTGAAATCGGTATCCCACAGATCCGGATCTGGATCGTACGCCGTGATTACAAAGCCGGTCTGGCTCTGATCTTCGATCGCAACGACCACGTGCAGCGGGCGCCCACTGATATAGCCAAGCATCAAGCGGCTTGGATGGAGTCGGTCATCCGGGTACTCGGCGATCACTTCTCCCGACTTGAGTACTTCCATCACGTCTGACTTGGCGATGGATCTCTCGAACATTCTGCGAACCGCATGTCCGCTAAAAAACGTGTGTTCACAATCCATTCCGGAGTACCTCGCGCCTGTCTCGACTTTCCAAGCTTATCACGGCTGCCCGACGATGGTAGAAATTTTTACTCGCCTTCGTCAGAATGCCCCGGTATCGGAATAGGTGATGCCACCTTCTCGAAGTGTCCCTCGGCATTCCGGCGGGCGACGATCCAGTCGGCGGGACCGCGGAAAATGCTGTTGATTTAGACTAGACCAAGTCTACGCTGCGGGCGGCGGTGTGGACCGTTACCGGTATTCTCTTGTTCTCGGGGTGGGGATGGCAAGCGATCAGGACCAGGTTGTGATATGGAGGGTATGAATTATTGCTATTTGCCCTTCTTTTTGAAATGTAACGTCCGAACTTCTCGGCAAGGGAGCTCATCTAAATCATCCAGGGCCGAAGAACAATCCGTGCTGTCATCGGACTGAATACGATCCGTAACTATTCTCATATCAAAGGCATCGTTGTCTATGAGCATGCACTCGAACACGGAGTGAAGTTCGACACTACTTTTTCCTCCGTTCGTTGTGAGTTTAACGCCATTTACAAGCTTGGACCCCTCGGCTCCGCAAGCTGTAAACCGACGACGGGGAATTTCCTTCGGTTCCACAACTATGCTATTTTTAGGCGAAATCGATGTGGTTTACACGAGGAGTCGCCCGGGTGTCCAAACGATTGGATAGGAAAGAAGTACAAGAGCTTTACGAGCGATATTGGTTCCAGGTCCGCAGGCGTTGCCTGCGTATTTTGGCCGATGAGGACCGGGCATCCGATGTGGCCCAGGAGGTCTTTGTGAAGCTGCTGACCCGGGGCGACGATTTCCGAAGAGAGGCCGAATGGATGACATGGCTGTATCGGGTGGCCACCAACCTGTGTCTGAACCGGCTTCGCAATACACAACGCCGTGGGGATGCCTGGCTCAAAGAGGTCCGCAAGGCTTCCTGCCAATTAGATTCCGGACCGGAAAGGCTCCTGCTTCAACGTGAGCTGATTGTTGCCCTACTGGATGAGTTCGACAAAAAAACGCAACAAATCGTCGTATACTACTTCTTGGATGAAATGCATCAGGAAGAGATCGGACAACTCATGGGAATCAGCCGCGTGAGCGTCAACAAGCGCTTGCAGAAGTTCCGCGTCAGAGTGCAGAAACTGGTTGCGGGGCCTGAGGGAGATGCTTAGGTGAAAAAGTTGTTCGAAGAGCGAGAAAAAGGTTGCCTGAGTGAGCTGGAAATGGACCGTTTTCTGGCCGGTGAGGCTTCGGGCACGGATGCTGCGAGACACCACCTTCAGGAATGCACCAGATGCAAGGAACGCCTTGACACACTACGGGCTCAACAAAGAGTTGCAATTGACCAGGCGTCGAAGAACGGAGTCCTGGAGAATATTCTACAAACCAGCGAGCCCGGGAAACAACGTGGCCTGTCGTTCACCGGCTTGCTTCGGCGTCCCATCCTATGGCTGCCGGCCGCTGTTGCCACCGCGGCCGTATGCCTACTCGTAGTCCTTCACTTCACGATACAGATTGAACCGGAAAAACCTGACCTGGTGCGCATCAAGGGGGCGGCTCAATTCGAAGTACTCCATGTCATTGGTAAAAGCGCACGGAGGCTGACCGAGTCGGATCGACTCCATGCCGGGAATAAGATCGCGTTCAGGGCCCAGGCCACAAATGGTGGTTGGATATCCCTGGTGAACTTGCCGGAAGATGGTGCTTCGGTGTTGCTGTCTTGGGAAGGAAAAAGCAAGTGGTCTTTACCCAAAGGCCAAATCGTCCAGCTTCCACTAAGCGCTGAATTGGATGACTCTACACAAGACGAACGTATCTTTGCCTTTTTCTGCAACACGCAAGTTGATTCCAGAGTCTTGATCAAGCACTTGGAGCAAATCTACCCTTCGGGACCTACTGGACGTAGAGATTTGACCGTCGAGCGCTTGATTGAGGTGGCCGGCTGTACGGTAAAATCCATACAGATCAGACGAACAGGAAGCCAGAAACGGAGCTCGCCGAATGGGCCGTAGAATCGTACTAACTTTTGCCTGTTTGCTGCTGGCACCTTCCTTGACAAATGCCAAGGTTCGTAGAGTTGCCGTTGTATCAGGTCACAACATTGGTATCACCAACGAGGCTACACTCAAATATGCACAACGTGACGCACAACGTGTAGCCGATGTGCTGCGCGAGTTGGGGGGATTTGATCATGTTATTTTGAAACTAGGTATGACCGCATCTGTTCTGGCGGAAGAGCTGAAACAGGTTCAGCAGACAGTTGCCCAGTGGAAGCAGTCCGGTGCTCAGGTGTTTCTCCTGTTTTTCTACTCAGGCCACGCAGACGGTAGAAACCTACACCTGGGCGGCAGTTATCTTGCAAGAGAGGAGTTATTACAAAGACTCTCCAACGTCGGAGCCGACCTGCGCCTGGTCATACTCGACTCCTGCCAATCCGGGGACTGGACCAGAAAAAAGGGCCTGGTGCCCAAGGCTCCCGTTTCCGTCGAGTTCCTGGACGAGATGAAAACAACCGGGCAAGTGATCATTGCGTCCACGGGCAAAGGCGAAAGCGCACAGGAATCCGAGTCCCTTCAGGGCTCATTTTTCTCGACACACCTGGTGAGTGGACTTCGCGGATCCGCTGATGCCAATGGTGACGGAGAGATCGGTCTTAGAGAAGCATATGCCTATGCTTACGATCGGACAATACACTCCACCGTCATGAGCAAGGCGGGTATCCAGCACCCGACCTACTCAATGAAGCTATCCGGAGAGAAGGATGTGCCCTTGACATGGCCTGGTCGCAATAAGACATTCTTGAGCTTCCGGGCACGCACACCCGGCGCATTTCTTGTTTTGACACACAAAGAGGACACCGTAGTCGCGGAGGTCCCGACCCGGGCGGGACACTCCAGACGCATCGGTCTTATGCCGGGAGACTATGTCGTCAAGAAGAGGAGCGCCGACGGTTTGATGGTCACCCAGGTGCATCTACACCAGGGGACCGACGCCGTACTCGATGAAAGTCAAATGCAACGGGTTCCTTACGCTGTTCTGGCTGAAAAAGGGGGGCTATTGCCCGGTTGGTGGACATTGGCCGCCGGATCAGCCACAAAACTCCTGGATGTAAATACTATCTACCAGATGGGTTTTGGCTATGTAATCGATTTGGAATGGCTGTCTATTTGGCCCGAGCTAGGCTTCTCCTTCGGAACCGATGCCGGGGGACATCATGACAACGAAAAGCGAATCACCTTGCTGGCCGCTTCGTTGAATTTGGGGTTCGTTAGACTCATACGCTTCAACCAATGGAACCTATTTTACGGCTTGCAGGCCATCGCCCCACTCTATTACCAAATTGTAGAAAGCCGGGAGTCCCGGTTAAGTATGGCGGTTGGTTTGGACGGTTTGTTTGGAGCCAACTGGTGGATCACCAACAAGATTGGTTTTCTCATTCGTGTCCAAGTCGGTGCACGCTGGCTGAAAATGGAAGCCGATCCGTGGGATCAATACGATGAAGGCTGGAAAACGAGATCCAATGCCTCTTTTCGGCTTGGATTGCTAATGCGGTTTTAGGAGAATACCGATGATAAAACCAAGCCTACCATATTCAATTCTTCTGGTCGTGTTCATCATTGGATCTTGCGATCCACTCGGTGAACATGTAGGTGGCCCGTATCCGGAGATCGAATTTATCAGTCCGGCAAATGATACGGAGTGGCACCAGCCCGGATCGACTGTGTCTATCGAGATTCAGGTGAAGAACTGCAATAATGTCGAACACATTGTTCTTCTTGCAAACAACCTGGAGATAATTGCCGAAGAACAACCCCAATCTACGAGCCGGGACCATAAATATCGATTCGAAATACCCGTGCTACTGTTACTTGAAAATCTGTTCTCCGAACCGATGCAGCGCAAAGCTATTGACCTAAAGGCTAGACTCTCTTGCCTTGGCTATTTCAAACCAATCGAAAGTCCCTATCATTACGTGCATCTTTCTCCCTTCGACACCGTGGTTGGGTTTCACTCAGAGGTTCGCCATCTCCATACCGGACCTCTCTCAAATCGGCAGCTTACGATTTGTAAAGACGGGCTACACATCAAGTCAGAAGAAGAAGGATACTGGCCTCAATTCAACGTATTCAACCGGCGAGGTTCTGTACGATTGGCACAGGATTCGATCTTCTTTTGGGGTGATTGTACCGCTCCGGTGTGCGTGAACCATAGCGGGACATTATACCGACTGAGAAAATCCGATCTTTGGCCGTACTTCAACGGGATCGAAATGGCTACCATGCAAACGGGCGAAGAACCCGTGGACATCGTAGATGCCGCCGATCCGAATAGAATCATGATGGCTCAACAGAACGATCCCGCGATCTGGTTCTTCGATCCGGATTTCGGTGATGTCCAAAAAATAGAAGTAGACTTCCAACCAGTGGGGCCGTTCAGACAATCGGAAGGGGGAGAGTATATTGTTCTTGGATTACCTGTGTGGTACCTAAACAAAAACGTGCAAATTGCGGTTGTCGGTCCCGGCCCTTCAATCAGCCAGAAAACAACAGATTTGACAATCAATGCACTTAGTTCCGCATATATTTCCCTATGGGCTCTGAGTGATGACGGCCATAGGGCCGTTATTCTCGATTTATCAACCGGTCAGCTACACAGGATATTGACCAACGATGGATCATTGCTTCCGACCATATCGATCGATCTCATGGATACCGATCTGGCGAATTCTATCGCATTCGCAGGAGAGGAACGAGTGTTCCTGGTCACCCAAGAGACGATCAGACTCTATGACTTCGAAAGTGACCAAGAAATCTGGGCACTGGCGCCAGAAAAAGGCATCACCGACGCGGTCCCGCGGCCGAACGGCGGTTTTGCCCTGTTGACTGGTGACCTCGATTTGTGGATTGTAAACGATTTAGGCGAGCCTGTCTTAAAAATGGGTGAGCTTCCTCATACCTGGAGCCTCAGCTCCAACCTGGTAACCTCATCGGACGGCACGATCCGCTTCGCTTTGGGCAACATAGTGATAAGTTATCAAATAGAAGAGTAATAGAAGTAGAGATTATAAATGTAGTAAGGCTAGCTTATACGCGCGATGCCTAAAATGGCCAGGAAAAACGGGATCAGTGCAGCGAGACCCATGAGTATACTTACGATTCCGGCCAGGAATCCGTGCCTGCGCACGTCGTTTCCTTCATTAGTAGACCCACGGCCACTAGCGCAAAGAATAACTGCTAACAACCCAAGAACTACTCCTAAGCTTCCACCGATAAAGGAAGCACTAAAGGATTCTACAAGCAGACCCAGACCTCCTCCAATGACCGCCATGACGATCGCAGTAAGACCAATGACCACTGCTGCAACATGTCGTTTCTTCATGGACCTTTGAATACTCCCAAACTCACGCAAATGCAATAGGGACTTTCGACATGCGCCGCGTCTGAGGGAACGTCAACGGGAGCGTCAATGGGTGAGGTGGACCCTACGACGGGTGGTGGTGTTCTAGATGAGTTGCTTCGGCAGGACAAGATCTAGGTAGTCACGCATCGCTTCGGTGTCGGTAAGCCTCGCGATATAATCAACAAGGGCCTGGTTTCTTCTGTGGTCTTCATCTTCAATGCCTAGGTATAGGACCGCATGATCCTGCAGGAATATGCCAAGCCGGCCAGGAACGTGGTCTCTAGGGACGCCTCCCTTCACGTATTCTCTGAGTGGAGCCAAATCAAATTCATCCTTGGTGAATTCATCGTAAAATCCCTTTAAGCCCCTGTGAATTGTCTTGAGGACCTCCTGTACCTTCACTTTCTCTCGACCCACCATGTCGTCTTTGTATAGCTCTTTGTAGCTGTATTTGTACAGGCTATCCATGACCTTCTGTGCACCCTCGCTAAAGCCAATGGACCAGCTACCATCGTTCCGACTGGTTTTCATCATGTCTCTTGTGAAGTAGTTGATGATGGCACTGTTGAAGGCAATCGGATCGTCTTTTGGGCATTTTCCCAGGCAGCCTATCTTGTTCAGCGGTCCCTTTGGTACATCGTCGGCGTTGATAATGTCTGCATAGACGGCGTCCACAAGGTCTCTACCGATGAAAGATATCCTGTCAGCGATGCGGACGATGCACCCCTCTGGCGTCGCCGGCATCAACGAGGTATCGTACAGAGCCTCTTCCGTCAAAACTCCGATACGTGGTTCGATCAGTAGACTATTCGATTCTCCGCAGTGGTGAGCGATCCCATCTCTGACAGCATAGGTGAGATTCAACCCCTGACCCTTCTGTTCCAGGTGTTCAACGACTCTTGCTCCGTGGGTTTCGTGGTGGAATGCACTGAGGTGACCAAGCCTGAGGCTCTGAATCGCTTCCTCACCGGCGTGGCCAAATGGTGGGTGCCCAAAATCATGGCCAATCCCGATCGCCATCGCCAGCTCTTGATCGAGGCCTAGCGCTTTGGCTACTGTCATCGAGATTGATGACACAACCAAGGCATGCTCTAGCCTTGTGCAAATTGGTTCCGCCTCAGCGTGGAAGAAAACCTGCGTCTTGTGCCGAAGTCTACGGAAGGCCTCTGAATGCAACAATGCTGTGTAGTCTCGAAAGTAATTGCTTCGGCCCCCGAGGGATTCCTCAGTTCTCGTCACTCTCCGGGCCAGTAACTTGGGCTCTTGCTCCTCAGTCATTGAGGGTCCCCCGAATGTTTATGCTGTAGTGGTTTTCTTTGGCGCAAAGTCAGATTCGCAGAGACCTTCGATTTCGCAGCTGGTTGAGGAAGGTTACAGACCTCTTTTTTGCGTCTTCAGCCCATTTCTTCTGCTTGTCGTTTAGTGGCTTTTCAGCCTTGTTTTCCTGCGAGGCTGCAATCTCAGGTTCCTGTCTTTTTTCTGTCGGTTCCATTTTATTACTCCCTAGTATAAAACAGTCGTGTCAATCGGTTACAATTTTCTGCTAGCCAATGGGCATCGAGATATGCGCCTCCACCTCCAAGGTGACAGATTAACATCAATGTTAATCTGTCGGCGAGGTGCTGTCAAGCGAGGTGCTGTCAAGCACAGACCTGTTAGGGGACGGAGGTAACGTAAGGTTCGTAAATATCAAGGCTTTAGGAGCTTCTCGCGCTCGTTTATGAAATTCTTGATGCCGGTGAAGATGCCTTCGGCCAGCCGCTGGCGGTATGATTTCGTGCGGATGCGCTTTTCTTCCATCGGATTGGTGATAAACGAGCCCTCGATGAGAATCGAGGGCATGCGGGCTCCGATTAGCACGTAGAACAGGGCCGGCTTCACCCCTAGATCGCGAACCGCCTTGTGCTTCCGCCGCAACTTTCCGACCATGGCTTTCTGTATCAGGCGGCTGAGAAGAATGGAGTCGTCCACGTGGGATTTCAGGGCCAGATCGGCCAGGATGTACTTCAGGTCGGAAATGGCCTTCTCACTGGTGGCGTTCTCCCGGGCAGCCAGCTTGATGCTGTACCGGTCGTTGGTCAGATCCAGATAGAAGGTTTCGACCCCCCGGAATTTGCGGTTCCGATGGGCATTGAAATGAATGGAGACAAAAAGGTCCGCCTCCCGCTTGTTGGCAAACGCGGTACGCGCTTCAAGTGCCATAGAGCGGTCGGAATTACGGGTAAGTAAAACCTCCAAATTCAATTTCTTATCTAATAATTTCTTAAGGCGCCTGGCGACGTCGAGCACCATATCCTTCTCCAAAGTTCCCTTGGGACCAATGGCGCCCGGATCTCTCCCGCCATGACCCGGATCGATGACAATCCTTTTGACCTTCAACCCCACCAGCATGGACAGGGATTCGCCCGGCTTGCTCTTCGCCTTCAGTTCTTTCACCTTCTTCTTCGGTGACTTTTTCTTCTTTTTCTGAAGCTTCTTTCCAATCACCTTGGCAACAGTGTCTTCGCTCGCGGTGATGTCCAAAACCACCCGGGCCGGGTCGTCCATGGGAAAAACGCGATGCTGACGATCTTTGTCCAGGTCGACCACCACCCGGATGAAGCCCCCTTCCCTCTCGGCATAACGAATGTTGCGGACTACACTGTCTTCGACCGCGATTGACGCGGGAAGATCGGAACCGGCCTTGGCTTCCAACACATCGATATACAGGCGATGAGGCAGGTTTCTCTTCTTGTCGGCAGCGAGCTTGCCCACCTTGTAGCCGGCCCGGGTGCGAGTGTACAGGGCAATCCGCGTGTATCCGGGATTGGACCAGTGCCGGATCTTTTCGAGGACCGGCCTACCCGGCTTCTTGGCAACCTCCTTCTTCTTGGGCTTATCCTTAGGCTTCTTCTCCGTCTTCTTTTCGGGCTTTTTTTCATCCTCGGCCGGCAGTCCCCCGAGATCCTCCAGCATCAGGCGAGCCTTGGGGGTGGCGTCTCCTTCCGGGAACTGCTCGACCAGGTAGCGCAACTCCTTGCGGGCATCTTCCGGGCTCTTATCAAACTCCACCCACTTGAGGGCCACAAATAGCTGGGCATCGTCGGCCAGGTGGTTTTGGGGAAACTTGTTCACCAGGCGCCGGAAGAAAGTAATGGAGCTATCCAGATCGTCAGCCACCCTCGAAATGAGATACAGGTCGTGGTACAGGCGACCGGCGGTGAACAGGGCGTCGGGAGCCCGGGGCGAATCGGGGTACTTCTCCGCGATTTTTACGAATTTTTCGGCCAGGTTTTGCCAGTTGTGTCTGAACTTCTTCTTCTCTTCGTCGTCGCGGAAGCGGTAGAACGTGTTCCGGGCCTGCTGATAGTCAGCCTCGTACGGCGGCGCGCCCGCCCGGGCGGGGCCCTGCGACTGCAATCCCACCATAAGAATCAGGGCGAGTAAAAACCTGTGCGTGTACCTGTTCATGACCTTGCTCATTGCTCTCCTTTGAAACGATTGAGAATCTGCAAGGCTTCAATCGGCGTGATGTTCTCCAGATCCAGTTTGTCCAATTCTTCCTCGATCACGGAGCGCGTCGGTGGGGAGAAAAGCTGCAATTGGCCCGCGGCGGATTGGTCCGACTGGGGCAACTGGGGCATACGGGAGAGACGGGGCGAGCCCACCTCGTCGTATTCCTGCCCTTCCAGGTTGGCCAGAATCTCCCGGGCGCGACCGACAACCTCCCCGGGCAACCCGGCCAGCTTCCCGACCTGGATGCCGTAGGACCGGTTGCAGATACCTCTTACCATGCGCCGGAGGAACACGATGTTGTCCTTCCACTCCCGCACCTGGATGGTGTAATTGGTCACCCTCTCCTTGGTCAGCGCCAGATCCGTCAACTGGTGGTAATGCGTGGCGAAGAGCGTCCGGGCGCCAACGCGGTCGTGAAGGTACTCGGCCACCGCCCAGGCAATACTCAAGCCGTCGAAGGTGCTGGTACCCCGCCCCACCTCGTCGAGCACGATCAGGCTGCGGCGGGTGGCGTTTTCGAGAATATGCGCCGTCTCGTTCATCTCCACCATGAAGGTGCTCTGTCCCCGAGCCAAGTTGTCGGCGGCCCCGATGCGGGTGAAGATCCGATCGACGATTCCTATCCGCGCGGCCGCCGCCGGCACGTAGGATCCCATCTGCGAAAGAATGGCGATCAGGGCGACCTGTCTGATAACAGTGGATTTCCCGGCCATATTGGGACCGGTAATGATAAGGATCTGATCCTGGGAACATCGCAAATGCACGTCGTTGGGCACGAAGCGCTCCCCGCCGAGAGCCTGTTCCACCACCGGGTGCCGGCCATCCGATACGTCAATGATCTCGCCATCATCCACCTGAGGACGACAGTAAGAAAAGGAGCCGGCCACCTCGGCCAGTGACGCCAGGACATCCGACGTCGCGATCTTCTGAGCCATATCGAGTATCCGTGCGGCGCAGGCCCGTACCCGGTCCATGAGCTTTGAGATGATCTTGTGCTCCAGGGCTACCCGGTCTGCTTGCGCCCGGAAGATGGCCTCTGCCTGCCTATTCAACTCGTCGGTCTCGTATCGCTCGGCGTTGGCGGTGGTCTGCTTGCGCCGGTAATGCTCCGGTACCAGATGGATATTCGGCTTGGTAACCTCGAGGTAGTACCCGAATACCCGGTTGTACCGTATCTTCAGCGAGGCGATGCCGGTCTGCTTCTTTTCCTTTTGCTCCAGCTCGGCGATGAATTTCCTGCCGCCTATGGCCAACTCCACAAAACGATCCAACTCCGCGTTGCAACCGGGGCGAACGGCACCTCCATCGGAGAGGTCAGCCGGCGGCTCGTCCACCAAGGTCTCTTGAAGTGAGCCGGATACGTCCTCCAGGAGATCGACCGTCCCGATCATCCCGGCCAACGGCTTTCCCGCACCACTGGTCACCAGCACAGCCCAGTCGGGCAACGCCTGCAGTGAATCCCGCAAACTACCCAGATCCCTCGGAGTAGCCTGACCGACCGAAACCTTGGCAAGAAGCCTTTCCATATCGCGCACACCGGAAAGATGCATTTTCAGGTCGGATCTCAAGACGGCATCCTGGAGCAGTTGCTCCACGGCGTCTAGGCGCTCGTTGATTTTTTCCGGATCGACCAGCGGATAGAGCATCCACTGGGCCAGCATCCTGGCCCCCATCGGAGTGCAGGTACAATCCAGGACGTCCAGCAAGGAGCCCTTGCGCCGACCTTCCATCGAGGTGCGAACAAGTTCCAGGTTGGCACGGGAATACTCGTCAACAATCATATGATCGGCGACCTGGTAGGGAACCAGCCTGCGAACGTGCTCCAGGGTCCCCGGCAGGGAGGCATTCACATAGGAAAAGACCAGTTTGGCCGCCTTGAGCGCCAATCCCATGTCCCGGCCGGACAGAGCGGCATCATCGAGATCAGGCATCCGTGCCTGGACCTCATCCGGCGCAACAAACCGGAGAAACAGGTCCGCGAATCGCTTCTCCATTTGCTCATGCAGATCCGATCCCTCGAACCAAACGGGCAGGAGAAGCTCGCGGGGCCGAACCCTGGCGATTTCATCCATCAATGCATCGGCAGAAGGCACCTGGGTTGCCCGGTAGTCGGCGGTGGAAACGTCCAAAATGGAAAAACCGACCGGGCCACCGGGATGCTCCTCGTCCAGTGCTATCCCGCCGAGGAAATTTGACTCGCGGGCATCCAGATCCTCGGGATTGGTGATCATTCCCGGCGATACCACCCGGGTAACTTTCCGTTTTACAATACCCTTGGCCTGCTTGGCATCCTCCACCTGGTCGCATACGGCCACCTTGTGACCATCTTCCACCAGCTTCGCGATGTACCCGTTGGCCGAAAAGTGAGGAATACCGCACATCGGGTAGGAATCCTCACCCTTGGTGCGCGAGGTAAGCGCAATGTCCAAAATCTTGGACGCAATCTCCGCATCCTCGAAGAACATCTCGTAGAAATCACCCAACCGAAAAAAAAGGATGCAGTCGGGGTACTCAGCCTTGGCCTGCACGTACTGACGCATCATGGGCGTCTGCTTGACCGATTTGGAACTACTCAACCGCTTCACCACAACAACCCCTCTCCCCAAACCAACACGCTATCAAACCGAGAAACCCCTGTAAAGGTTCAAGAAATACCTCAATATGCCACCGGTGCCCTTGAGATCCGGGTTAACCCGTTGACTGCGCAAGGGAATCACTGGTGCTCTGCGTCACTCAAGAAACGAGAACTGCTTCGCTGTAGGTACGGTGAGGAATCTGAGACGGGCGCTACTTGAAGGCCGGCTTCAGCTGCCGGTAGGTTTCAAGAAGGTGCTCGTTGATCACCCGCACCTCACCCAGCACGGCCACGTAGTTGTGGTCGCCGTCCCAGCGCGGAACGATGTGAAAGTGCAAGTGCTGGTCCACGCCCGCCCCCGCCGCTCTTTTGAGGTTCATACCCACGTTCATGCCGTGGGGAGCCAGAACCTTCTCCAGAGCGGTCATGCTAAAAAGCAGCAACGCGGTGAGAGCCTGGTATTCCCGGTCGTCGAGATCCTTGGGATGGCTGGCGTGCTTGGTGGGAACCACCAGCAGGTGGCCATTGGTATACGGGTACTTGTTCAGCAGGACGAAAGCAAATTCCTCCCGCCTGAGAACATACCGTTCCTCGTCCAGGGAGGGATCAAAACAGAAGATGCACTCATCTTTCTTGGGCCCCTTGATATAGCGCATGCGCCAAGGCGCCCAGATGCGCTTCACCGGCGACATATGGACCAGCGTTCGGAGATTTTAAGGGGCATCAACCGTTGGTGGAGTTCAGATGTTTCTTTAAGTTGACCCGTTCTTTCAACTCCTTGCCTACCGTGAAGAACGGAGTGCGCTTTTTCGGTACGGATACCTTTTCGCCGGTCTTGGGATTTCGCCCCTCCCGGGCATCCCGGATCTTTGAGACAAAACTCCCGAAACCACGGATCTCGATGCGTTCGTCCCTCGTGAGGGCGTCGGTCATACAGCTGAAGATTGTCTCAACGATGATCTCGATATCCTTCTTGGACACGTTCTCCAATTGCGATGCCACCGTCTCAATCAGCTGACTCTTTGTCACGACGGGATCTCCTCTCGTTGAAAAACCTGAACTGTTCTATTCTATTCTTCTTTTTCTTCAGTGTCCTTCTTTTCTTCCACCGAGCCGATCACTTCCGCGGGAACCTCGACCTCAGCCGTCTTATCTTCCTCGTCCGCAACGACCTCCGCTGCGTCCACACCGGCCACATCGATACCCTTGGATTTGAGCGCCTCGCCCAGGGACACCGTGCCGTCCCCTTGCTGGCGCAGGTACGCCTGGTAATCCTCTTCACCCTTGGAAAGCTGCAAACTCTTGACACTCAATGCAATTCTTCTCTCGTCCGGATCCACATCCAGTACCATGACTTCGATCGAATCGCCCTCTTTCACCACCTGCCGGGGATCCTCAATCCGGTCTTGACTCAACTCCGATATGTGGATCAAACCCTCGATCCCCTTTTCGATCTCCACGAAGGCGCCGAACTCGGTCACCTTGATGACGTTGCCCTTGACCCGCGTGCCCGGGGCGTATTTTTCTGGAATGGTGCTCCAGGGATCTTCCAACAACTGCTTGATCCCCATCGAGAAGCGCTCGCCGTCCGGATCGATGTGGAGAACCACCGCCTCCACCTCGTCTCCCTTCTTGTACATCTGGCTGGGATGCTTGATTCTCTGAGTCCAGGAGATGTCCGAGATGTGTACCAATCCGTCGATCCCCTCTTCTATGCCGATGAAGATGCCGAAATCGGTGATGTTGCGAATCCGGCCGCGAATGACGGAACCAAGCGGGTAATTCTTCTCCAGCAAGGTCCAGGGATTGGGATCGACCTGCTTCATGCCCAGCGAGATGCGCTTGTTGGCCGAATCGATGTCCAGGACAATTGACTCCACCTCGTCCCCCACGGTCACCATCTTGGAGGGATGCTTGACCCGCTTGGTCCAGGACATCTCGGAGATGTGAATCAAACCCTCGATCCCCTCTTCCAGTTCCACGAACGCACCGTAGTCGGTCAACGAAACCACTTTACCCTTAACCGGGGAGCCGACCTGGTACTTGCTGTCCGCATGCGTCCAGGGATCTTCGTTGATCTGTTTCAATCCGAGCGATACCCGCTCCGAATCCGAGTCGTACTTCAAGACCATCACATTGATCTCATCGCCCACCGAAAAGATCTGGTTGGGATGGTTCACCCGTCCCCAGGACATGTCGGTGATGTGCAACAGACCGTCGATGCCGCCCAGATCCACAAAGGCGCCGTACTCGGTAATGTTTTTGACGATACCCGGGAGAATCGCTCCGGGCTTGAGCTTCTTGAGCGTATCGGACTTCATCGCCTCCCGCTCTTTTTCCAGCAAAACCCGGCGGCTGAGAACGATGTTGCCGCGTCTCTTGTTGAATTTGATGACCTTGAACTGGAATTTCTGCCCGATGAGCTTGTCCAGGTTGCGGATGGGCCTCAGATCTACTTGACTACCCGGGAGAAACGCCTTCACGCCGATGTCCACGCTCAGACCGCCCTTGACCCGGGAAACGATGGTGCCCTCCACCAGCTCGTCCTTCTGGCAGGCTTCACTGATCTCGTCCCATATCTTGAGCTTGTCGGCTTTTTCTTTGGATAAAACGATGAGGCCGTCCTCATCCTCGCAACTCTCCAAGAGCACGTCGATCCGATCGCCTACTTTGACACCGGGCTTCCCGTCCTCGGTCTTCCCGAATTCGCTAATTGAAATGGTGCCCTCGGATTTATATCCGATATCCACCACCGCATGATCGGGAAGGAGCTGGATCACCTCTCCCTTCACGATCTCTCCCTCCTTGAGATGATGATCCTTCAAGCTGGCTTCGTAAAGCGCCGCAAAGTTCTCATCTTCTGGAATCTCGTTATTATTGGGAGAGGCCACGCCCTCGGACTTGGCTTCGGTATCTATTTTACCCTTTATTGGTTCACTATTCATTAGCTCCTCACCAGCTCCTCACCTAAAGACTCTCAGTCGAATTCCTGTCACCGATTCCGAAAAACGGAGCACAACATACTGGTTTTCACATACCTTGTCAAACGATTTTTCACTTGCAATTCAACTTCATCCCTGCCCCCCACCCTTGACAACTACACCAATCGGGCCAACCCGGCATCTACCTCCCAGATGACCCAGTCCGGCGTGGAAGCCCCCGAGGTTATCCCAATTTTCGACACTTCATCGAAACCTACCCCAAAAAGCTCCTCGGCGCATTCGATATGACAGGTCCGGGGCTGGATGGCTCGGCAGATATCGGCCAACCTGCGGGTATTGGCGCTGTTGCGTCCCCCGATCACCACCACCAAATCGACCTTGTGGGCCAGGAGCACCCCTTCCGCCTGCCTGCGGGCGGTGTCGTCACATATGGTATCCACCGCCGCCACGTCGGAATATTTCGAGCGGGCCGCGTCCACCACCTGCTGAAACACCTGTTTCGACTGGGTTGTCTGAGCCACGATACCCACCGGCGTGCCCGCGTCCAGTTCGGGCAACTGGTCCGGGCCGGACACAACCACCACGGATCCGGTCCGGTAGCTTAGGATGGCTTGCACCTCCGGATGACCCTCGTCCCCCAGAAGAAACACCACCCGCCCCTGTCGGCCGTACTCCTCGATGTGGCGGCGAGGCACCTTGACGTGGGGACAGGTCGTATCGACCAGGTCAATCCCCAAAAGGCGTGCCCGCGCCACCTCCTCCTTGCCGATCCCGTGGGTACGTATCAGGGTCCGGCCGCCAACACAGTCGTCAATGCTATCCCGGGGCATGATACCGAGCCGGCATAACCGCTCAACTTCCTGGGGATTGTGCATCAGCGGCCCCAGCGTATATATCGGATGCTCCCCTTCGGCTGCCAGCTTCAGGGCAATTTGGCTGGCTCGTCCAACGCCGTAGCAAAACCCGGCGTGCTTGGCTTTGATAATTTTTATTCGGATGGCTCGACTCCCCGCAGAAACACCCGGACCCGCTCGACGATCAGATCGGCCACCTGCTGTGCCGACAGGTTCTCGGTCGTGACGATCTCGGCATCCGCGGCGGGCTTCATGGGAGCATGTTCCCGGATTTCGTCCCGCTCGTCCCGAGAATTCATTTCGTCCCGGGTCTGCTGCAGGGTCACGTCAATCTGCTTGGCGCTCAGTTCGTCAAACCGACGGCAGGCTCGGACATGCGCAGACGCAGTGAGAAATATCTTCACCTCGGCATCCGGAAACACCACCGTGCCGATGTCGCGGCCCTCGATCACCACCCCGCCCGGCCGACCCAACTCTCTTTGTTTGCAAAGCAACTCCTTGCGTACCTCGGGATGAGCGGAAACCCGCGACGCACTCTGGGATATGTCCGGCTCCCGAATGGCAACAGTTACGTCCTCGCCGTCCAGGATTACCCGCTGGACATCCTGCTCGTCTTGGAAATGCACCTGCATGCCCGCAGCCACCCGCCCCACCCGCTTCCCGTCGAAGGCATCCACCCCCAATCGCCGCGTCGCCAACACCACGCAACGGTAAAGAGCACCGGTGTCCACCAGGGAATACCCCAGCAGACCGGCAACCAACCGGGCCACGGTAGTCTTGCCCGATCCCGCCGGGCCATCGATAGCCACCACCGGTCTCTCTCCAGGCACTTGAGACGCCGTGATCTTTGCACTTGAGTCAAGTTTCATCGAAGTCTCCAGACGCCCGCGAATCGGCCTGGTGCCGTGGCGCGACCCTCATTCGAGGGCGATAGAGGGCATCGAGCGACACGGGGCCGGTTAGGTATCGTCGGGTTTCCCCCCCAATTTCCGCCGAATCTTCGAAAGATCCTGGATCAACTCATCCATAAGAATGGCGAGATTGGAAGAGTAAAGCTGACAAGACCGTTGCGGATTTACCTCGGTCTCGACTACGTCTAACCATTGTTGAAGCATCGTACCCTCCACCCGGAGCGAACGGCCCTCCGCCACCTTGGCCACGGAAGCGATCAACATATGCGGCCAGAAATGACATCCCGACACATACCACTCGAAGGAATCCGTTTCGAGTACGTCCACCTGGGTCCCCAGCGCCCTCCAGAAGGAAGCCACCCGTTGCAGCGCCTCCCTTGAGGACTTGTCGTTCTTGGCCACGATGCAACGCCGGCCCTGCAGCAAGGAAGCCGATGCGGCTCCCGGGCCACGAGTAGCCGAGTAAACCAGGGGGAAAGACGGCACGAACTTGGTCATCTCCGGCACCTCGGCCACCAACTGGCTCCACAACCGCAGGGTGGTACCCGCCGTACACGTCACCATTGCGTCCGGCCGGATATCCGCACCGACTTTCTGGGCAAGCATGAATATCTTGTCCAGTGGAACCGCGAAAATCACTCCGTCCGCTCCCAGCACGCCCCGAACTGGATCCACCTCTCCGCGGTCGATGAATCCCAATCGCCGAGCCATCTCCAGGTGGGCTTCGGCCTGGTCCACCCCGACAATTTCGTCCACCATTCCCCGGGCCAAACACGCGACCGAACAACCGACGGCGCCGGTGCCGATGATGGTGATGCGCCTGTACCGTTTGCCGTTGGGCTCCACTAGCACGCTCTCCCTGGTTTAGTTCGGTGGAGAATAGTCAAAACCAACCCCTTTGGCAACTACTCTGGATTTTTTCCCGGGCACTTGCCGGTCCCGGTTCTTGACAGGGTCGCCGGAGCGTGGAAATAATGGAATTCGAAGTAGAGCATCCACGAAATCCCGGAGGACAACATGGAACTCCCGATCCGTTTTGGGGCTGCGTCTCGGAAAACCTTCTGGTTCCTTCCCTGCCTCGCACTTCTCGCCCTCATCCTGACCGCCGTGCCTTCCAAATCCCAGGCACAGACCCTGGTGGTCGCGGATTTTTCGGGCGCACGCAAGACGAAAAAAGTAGGCAGAGCGGCGCGATCGGCCATTGTCAAGGCACTCAGCGCCGAGGGGGCCAGCCTGGTCTCCTACAAGCAGTACCTGCGCAAGGCCAGGAGGGCCCGCATCAGTGCGAAAAGATCGCTCCGGGCCCGGTCCATCAGGCTCCTTTCCCGGAAGATGAATCTCGACGCGGTGGTCACCGGATCGGTGAAGAAACGCGGGAGAAGGTACATCGTCACCGTAAGCGCATACAGTGCCAACGGAAACCGGCTGATTAAAAAAACCTACCGCCTAAAGCGCCCCCGCTTCCCCTCCTCGGTGGCCAACAAGTTCGCCCGCCTGGTACTGGGGAAACTGGGAGGCGGTGGAGGAGCCGAGCCCGAGCCCCCGCCCGAGCCGGAAGTAGCTACCGGCACCGGCGACACCGGGACCGAAGGCGGAACCGGCGACGCCTTCTTGCCGCCCTGGGCCCGGGAGGACAAGAGGAAAGGCGACACGGCGGACACGTCCAGCAAAAAAACGACTTCGAAGAAGGCCAAGTCCGCCTCGCGGACCAAGAAGCGAAAAAAACTCAAGGCGGGCGCGGTGCCCGAGATCTCCATCTTTGCGGGCCTGAACGTGAACACGCGCGAAGGCCTGCACCCCCGCCACAAATCGGGGATTTTCCCCGGGGTACGCATCGACGGCCACTTTTTCTTAGGGGCCTTTCTGAACGACGACATAATCAAGGACATCGGATTGGGCGGGATGTACAACATGAGCCTGGGCCTGCAGTACGGCATCGACGGCGGTGACACCTGGGACTCCGCCCAGACCCAGTGGGCCGGTGAGCTGCTGTACCGGATCGCGTTCAACGACGTGATCCTGCAACCGGCGTTCATACTCCAAGTCGGTTACGGATCCACCGCCTGCACCATCGACACCGACCACGCCCTGGCACTCAGCGCCGGCTACAGCTACCCCTACGCGGCTCTGGACATCCACCTGACGATCTACAAGCCCGTCCTGACAATGAACGTATCCGCCGGTTACCTCCTCATGGTCTCGCCGTCCGAGGACCTCAGCGGCGACGGCTCGGGGTTCACCGTCCGCGCCGGGTTCGACTACGACCTGTACAACGGCCTCCATGTCGGCGTGGGATGGGAAACGCTCCAGTTCACCATCAATGACGACAACATAGGCGAGACCTCGGACCTGTACCACGGCTTCTTCACCCAGGTCGGCTGGAAATACAAGTAAGGGCACACCATTACATCTCGAATTCTTCCACCAAAGTATCAACATCAATGGGGGCGGGTAACCACTCTATCTTAGCGACCGCGCGGAACCAGGTCAGCTGCCTCCGGGCATAACGGCGGTGTTCCTGTTTTATGGCCGCCACGGCCTCCGGGAGCGTCAACCCACCGCCCAGGTGCGCCTTCAACTGCGGATAGCCGACGGTCTTGAAGGCGGGGCTCCGATCGAGATCGTCTTGAATCAGGGCCCGCACCTCCTCCAACCAACCGGCGGCGATCATCTTCTCCACCCGGGCGTCGATGCGCCGGTAAAGTTCTTTCCGATCCCAATCGGGGGCGATCTGCCGGGCGCGGTAGCGGACCGGCTCGAAACCATGGGAGCTCTGGTGATTGGAAATGGGATTACCGGTGAGCTCGTAGACCTCCAAGGCCCGGACGGTGCGCACCAGATCACCTTCAGGAATCTGCGCGGCGGCGGTGGGATCCACCTGCTTGAGTCTGCGGTGCAACCGTCCCGGCGTGGACGACTCCTGTTCCAGCAGCCGGGCCCGGAGCTCCTTGTCCCGCGGGGGCACCGCGGCGATCCCGTGCAGGAGCGCGCGCAGATACAGACCGGTCCCCCCCGACACCACCGGCAGGCGTCCCCGCAGAAGGATCCCCGCGATGGCCTCGTCGGCCAGGTCCACGAACCTGGCCGCGGTGAACACCTCCTCCGGCCCGCAGACATCGATCAGGTGATGGGGAACTTCCCGGCGCTGCTTCCGCGTCGGCTTGGCCGTTCCGATGTCGATGCGCTTGTAGATCTTTCTGGAGTCGGCCGAGACCACCTCGCCGTCTGTTCGCCGAGCCAGTTCGCGCGCCAAGCGTCCCTTGCCGGAACCGGTGGGACCACAGACAATCAGGATGAAGGGGGGTTCTACGTCCGGAGAAACCAATGCGCGACCTCGGACTTGTCGAACTCCACCAGCACCGGCCGGCCGTGGGGACAGGTCCCGGCGAAATCGATCCCCTCCAGTTGGCCGAGAAGCGCCCGCACCTTCTCCGCGGACAGGCTCTGGCCCGCCCGGACGGAAGCGTGGCAGGCCATGCGGCCGATCACCTCCAGCCGGGCCTTCTCCCAGGGCGTCCCCGACCCCACCTCCATAAGCTCGTCGAGAACATCCCGAACCAGGTTTTTCAGCGGGGCCTCCAAGAGCAGCGCGGGTACCGCGGTGACGTTGACGACGGCCGATCCGAAGGGTTCCAATTCGAAGCCCACCTGCGCAATCCGCTCGCGCTGATCCTCGAGCACGGACACCGCGCCGGCGTCCAACTCCACCTGGGCCGGAACCAGCAATCGTTGGATCTGCACTCGGCCCTCATCGAGGGACCTGCGCATCCGCTCGAAAGTGATCCGCTCGGCGGCCGCGTGCTGGTCCACCAGCACTAGCCGGTCTCCGTAGGCTATCAGCAGATAGGTGTCCCACAGGGTCCCCACCAGTCTCCACTCGTGCATGGGTAGCTCTGCATCGGCCGGTTTCTGCGGAGTCCAGGTAAACGACCGGGTGGCCTTGGGGGCGGAGGCGTTGTAGCGCTGAAGCACCTGGCGCACGCCCGCGGCCCGCTCGGGAGCGGTCTTCTGCACCAGATAGGTCCGCGACGGCTTGCCCTGAATCCAGGGCGCCTTCGCGAGCACCTCGGCCACCGCCACGGCGAATGCGTGGTGGACCGCCTGGGTATCTTCGAAGCGAACTTCGGTCTTCTGGGGGTGGACGTTGACGTCCACCCTTTCCGGGTTCAGCTCGAGCTTCAATACCACCACCGGAAAGCGACCCGACGGCAGGACGGTCCGATAACCCTCCATGACCGCGTGCTGCAGCAACCGGTCGCGGACGAAGCGGCCGTTGACGAAAAGAAAGACGGAGCGGGTGTTGGAACGGCTGTGCTCCGGACCGGAAACCAACCCATCGATGCGCAGCCCGTCCTGCTCGGAGGACACCGCGAAGAGATGCTCGAAGACCTCGCGGCCCAGGAGCACGGCCGCCCGTTGGGCCAGGTCGCTGGCCGGCGGCGCGTCGCAAAGCTTCCTTCCGCCGTGCTCGAGACGAAAGTGGACGTCCGGCCGCAAGAGGCCCAGGCGTACGAACCAGGCCTGGATATGGCCAATCTCCGTCGCCGAAGTGCGCAAAAACTTCCTCCGAGCGGGCGTGTTGAAGAACAGATCCTTCACCTCCACCTCGGTGCCCACCGGAACCCCCGCGTCGGTCAGCTCCGGCTCCAGGCCCCCCTCGATAACCAAGCGGGTGCCCACCTGGTCCGCGCGTCTCCGGGTGGTAATGGAAATCCGGCTCACCGCGGCGATGCTCGGCAGCGCCTCCCCCCTGAATCCCAGCGTCTCGATCCGGGCCAGATCCTCGCTGCTCTTAATCTTCGAAGTGGCGTGCCGCATCACCGCCAGCCGCAAGTCCTCCGACGACATGCCTTCGCCGTCGTCGGTTACCTTCACGAGCTTGCGCCCACCCTCCAGGACCCGGCAAAAGATGCGCAGCGCCCCCGCGTCCAGGCTATTCTCGACAAGCTCCTTGACCACCGAGGCCGGCCGCTCCACCACCTCACCCGCGGCAATCTGGTTCACCAGTCGAGGAGACAATACGATAATGCGTCCGCTCATGGACCGAGAAGGTAGCACTGTTGACACACCCCAGGCAATGCCGTATGCATGATTCCGGGAGGATGAGGAGACCGTGCCAGAGAAACAGGCAGGCGACGGCGAATCCGCGCAGGTGGTAGCCATCACCGGCAGTTTGGAGTTCTTCGGCTCCGGACTCGTCGACCGGCTGGAGTCGGACCCGCGCTACCGCAAGATCCTGGCCATCGACGTACGCGCGCCTTCCGCATCCGGGCACAAGGTTACCTTCTGCCCGGTGGATCTAACCACCCCCGAAGCGGGCCACGAGTTGGCCGCGCTGTTTAGGTCGAACCGGGTGAACACCGTAGTGCACCTGGCCTTCCTCTCCCACCCCATCCACGACACCGCCTACGCCCACGAGCTTCAGGTGATCGGCACCATGCATGTGCTCAACGCCGTGGCGGCCGCGCAGCGGGGAAAAACCCGGGTGAAGAAGGTGGTAATGCTATCGAGCACCATGGTCTACGGCGCCCGGCCGGACAACCCCAACTTCCTGCAAGAAGACCGCCCCCTGAAAAAGATCCCCAACTGCCCCTTCGTCAACGACCTGGTTGAAGCGGAGGAGCAGCTGCACCAGTTCGCCAATAAGCACCCCAAGGTGAACACCACCGTTTTGAGAATGGGTTGCCTGCTCGGCCCGCGGGTGGACGGAGTGCTGCCCCGGCTGCTGGCCTGCTCCACCGTCCCCTCGGTGATGGGCTACGATCCCCTGTTTCAGTTCCTGCACGAAACCGACGCCCTGGATGCGCTCAAGCTCGCACTGGACCAGGATCAAGAGGGCATCTTCAACATCGTGGCCGAGGGCGTGCTGCCCTTCTCCACCGTGCTGAGACTGGGTGGCAAAGTTAGCATACCCATCCCCCACTTTTTATGGGAGAAGGTGAGCGGGTTCCTGTGGGCCTTCCAAGCGCTGGACATTCCCCCCAGCTTCCTGGACTTTCTGCGCTACCTGTGGATGGCCGACGGAACCAAGGCCAGGCGCCGGCTGGGCTTCTCGCCCCGGTTCACCACCCGGGAGACGCTGCTGGAGTTCGTCCGCTCGAGTCGCCTGAGCCAGGCGCCGGCGGCGTCCGGAACAGTAATGAGGAGTGCAAGATGAGCAAGCCCGTGCTGGGACGCGATCCTTTTACGCAACCGGTGCCGACGGCGGCGAAGCCCCAGAAGAAAACCAAGACAGTCAAGAAACCACCACCGCCACCGGCACCACCGGACGTCCTCAAAAACCGAGGACAGCCCCAGACAATGGAACAGCAAACAACTCCGCAAACTTCGCGCGCGGATGCAAAAAAAGAGATCGATCGGGTGGAACTTCTAGAGGGGACCGAGGCACAGGCGGGACCGTTTCAGAACCTCTTGTACAAGAGCACGCGCTTTGTCAGACCCGACTATTACGGGCAAAAACTGGGGGAAGTGGGTATGCGGTTTCGGGCGGAGGAGGTGGATCCGTTCGGATTCGATCCGGTCTACTGGGAGAAGCTGGAACCAATCTTCGAGTTTCTGTTCGACAACTACTTCCGGGTGGATCTCTTCGGGCTTCAGAATGTTCCCGACCAGGGCCGGGTGCTGCTGGTGGCCAACCATTCAGGAACGTTGCCGTACGACGGCGCCATGATCAAGGTGGCCGTCGAGAACCGACACATGTCGGGCCGCCCAGTGCGCTTCCTGGTGGAGGACTTCGTCTTCCACTTCCCCTTCCTGGGCTCCTTCATGAACCGCATCGGCGGCGTGCGCGCCTGCCAAGACAACGCCCGCCGGCTTTTGCAAAACGAACAACTGGTGGTGGTGTTCCCCGAGGGGGTCAAGGGAATCGGCAAGCTGTTTTGGGACCGTTACAAACTGCAGCGCTTCGGCCGCGGCGGATTCATCAAGCTGGCCCTGCGCACCAACAGCCCCATCATCCCGGTCGCCGTGGTGGGCGCCGAAGAGATCCACCCCATGCTGGCCCGCCTGGGCTTCCTGGCGCGGACGCTCAAGCTCCCCTACATCCCGGTGACCCCCACATTCCCCCTCCTGGGCCCCCTGGGCGCCATCCCGCTGCCGTCCAAGTGGCTGATCCAGTTCGGCCGCCCCATCTCCCTGGCCCAGTACACCCCCGAAGACGCCGACGACGCCTTGAAGATCATGCAGCTGGCCGAGAAAGTCCGCTCGACCATCCAGCAAATGGTCACCGAGCTGTTGAAAAAACGGAAAACGGTGTTTACTTAGAGATTACACTTACCCAGGCTTCGCCTGAAAAAGTGCCGGCTTAACCGGTGGTTATCGCTACAACCAGCATTGTCGACAACATGTTGCCGATGTGCTCTGGCTAGGTGCCTACCCAACCACCCGGTTGCGGCCGGCGCGCTTGGCCTCGTAGAGGTTGGTATCGGCCAGCTTGATCATCTCGGTAGCCTCGGAGATGCTGTCGTCCACCGTGGCCACGCCTATGGAGACGGTGGTGGGCATGCTGGTTTTCTCGAAGACGAAAACCTCCGCCTCGACCAGCTTACGCACCTTCTCCCCCATCACCATGGCCCGGTCGTGATCGATCTCCGGCAAGATGACGGCGAACTCCTCCCCCCCGTAGCGCGCCATGAAATCCTCGCGGCGGGTGTTGTTCTTGACCAACTCGGCCATCTGCTTGAGCACGTGGTCGCCGGCCAAGTGCCCGTAGGTGTCGTTGACGTTTTTGAAGTGATCGATATCGAAGATGAGCAGCGAAAGGTCCCGACCGTAGCGTTGGGCTCGGGAAAGCTCCCGCTCCAGGTTCTCCATGAAGTAGCGCTTGTTGTACACCTGGGTCAAGCCGTCCACGGTGGTAAGCCGGTAGATTTCCTCGTGGTAGGCGTTTTCGATGTTATCACCGGAGAGAAACTTGAAGATAGTCCGGCCGATCTTGATCAGATCGCCGTCACACAGGATGGTCTCGGTAATCATCAGCTTGTCGTTGACGTAGGTGCCGTTGGTGCTGCCCAGGTCCCGCAGGGCGATGTCCTCGTCTTTGTTGAGCAGCTTTACGTGGTTACGCGATACGGACTCCTGATCCACCTGGATGTCGCATTTGGAGGAGCGCCCCACGATCACCGTCTTCTTGTCCAGGTTATACTTCTTGCCCAGATCCATACCGTAGATCACAACCAGGGCGGCCTCGTGGGCCACCGTATGCTCGGCAACCTTGGAGATGACCGTAACGACGGTTCTATTCTTACGTTCCATACGGGTGCGAAGAGTGTAGCAGGGAGGACCCGGGTTGTCCACCATTCGGAGCCAAACCCGGATCCACCACCTCGTTTTGCAACTCCGCGTCGCAGCACCGAAGTCGATGCTCGACGTAGAGAACCACGCCTCCGCTCGACTTCAGCGCAGCTCCTTGATTTGCAAAACGATCTGGCGTCCCGGAAAAATAAGGGTGGGAGATCCTGGTCAAACAGAATTTCCCCCCGCGACTTTCGAGTAAGTTACGGGCTACGGGGTTTCGCATCTGGTCCCATCGCAGATCTCGGGCGCCACGCAGTCGTCGTTCACGTAGCACTCGGGGACTTCCAAGAAGCAAAACGATGTGACCGACTCGACCAGGTTGTCCATATTGTCGTCGTTGAACTCCACCAGGCTCTGGTAGTTTCCGGCATCCTTGATGTCGATGTTGATGAAGTTGACGCCGTGATTGCGCGGATCCTGCGGATCCGGGTCGGTCGGCAGTATGTAGTCGCCGTTTTCGAACACGCCCAAGACGTTCCAGTTTTTGTCGTCGGCAGCGCTGGTGAAAGTCGCCTGTGTGTAGTCGGCGCCGGCGCCGGCGTCGATCACCTTCAAGAGGCCGCTGTCCTCGGCGTAGGTCGCCTTGGCCGGAGTCATGAAGGCGGGCAGCGTGTGGGTGCCGGAGAATGAGTCCACGTACATCACCTGGCCGGCCAGGGCCATGGGAATGTCGGTGCTGCCGGTCAGGCCGGCTTCGTTGTTCATGGCCAGGGCGATGACCACGCGTTTGACCTGATCCTCGGGAATCCGGCCGGCCACGTCGGCGACGTTTATCACGATGGGATCGTCGATCACACCGTCGGGGACGTCCTCGTCGTCTAGAGAATCCATACCGGAGGAGAGACCCAGGGGCACCAGGCCCGCGCCGCGGACGATGATGCCGCCGATGAGGATCACGCTGTCATAAGTGCCGACGGGCAACGCCGGCGGTTTGAAGGTCATGGTATGGTCCATGCCCACCTTTAGGGCCAAGTCCTGCGGCAGGAAGTTGTCGTAATCGGGAACCTCGGTGGTATTCTCGTCACCGTCGATGTCGTCGACGTCGTCCACCATCGGCCGGGGAACCACGTCCACGTTGGGCACCATAGCGGTGTGGAAGTTGGCAAACAACGGCAACAGGCCCACCACCAGCGAGTTGATGTCGATGTCGCCACTACCGAACATCTCCGTCAGGTCCACCAGGTCCAGCTTGCCGCCCAGGCCCCAGGCTACGCGGTTTTTGGGGACGATCCCGGTGGGGGTAAAGTGCTCCTTGAAGCAGGTCTGGTTGATGCACAGCACCAGGCTCGAGGGTAGCGAGATCTCCATCGGGTTGGCGCCCATATCGATCTGGGTCTTGATCATGCCGCCGATAAGCATATCTAAGTTTAAATTGACCAGATTGCCCGGAATGCTCAACCCGCCCAGGCCTAAGGAAACATCGCAGGTCTTCAGGGGAGGCTCGCAGCGGATCATGCTGAAGTCGAACTTACCCTTGATCCCGCCGGCCACCCGTACGGGCGGCTGCTCTGAGAAATCCAGGTGATGCAGCTTACCCATATGAACGATGACATCGTTCGACTCCACCGCCCGCATGGTCACATAGTTGAAGTCCTGCTTGGATACGGTGATGTCCTGCGGACTGTCGGAATCCAGAACCACGGCCACTTCGGCCACACCCAGCGCAACCGTGGTGACCGGAGTTTCCGCACCGATGACCACGGTGGCACCGACAATGGGTGTGTTCTCAAGTTCGTCGACCACCACGACGCGGCTGTGACCGCCAGTCGGCGGACCATAGTTGCCCACCTCGGCGGTGCAGGAGGTGTTGGGGCAGCCATCCACCGTGGCGGTGATGGTGGCGGAGCCGGTGTCGATGCCGCCGGTCACCAGGCCATCGGCGTCCACCGCGGCCACGGCCCCGACGCTGGAGGCCCAGCTAAAAACAAATCCGGGGGCCACGGCGCCACTGCTGAGATACGGCGTAGCGGCGAACTGAGCGGTGGTGCCCTGCTTGGTCACAACCGAAACCGGCAACACCAAGCATTCCTTGAGATCGGAGCAATCGGGGATGGTCACGCAATCGCCGTTGAAGCAGACCTTGCCGACGGCACAGTCGGCATCCTTGTTGCAATGGTCGAAGTCACAGGCACCGTTCTTGCATTTCAGATCGCCGGCGAAGGGAATGTCGCGGGAGGCGCAGTCGGCGTCGCCGGTGCACTCGGTCATGCAAGTGTTGGTGAAAATGTCGCAAGCCAGGCCCCCACAGCAGGCGCCCGGATCGCGGGAGCAGTCCTCGCCATCCTGGAGGCAGTCACACTCGCACTTGTAGGTGTTGTTGCAAATGATGTTTTCCTCCAAGCAATCGGCCATGTCCTGGTTATCCAGGCAGTCGTCGTCGTCGCAACAAGCGTGGCACTCACCGTCGTTGCACAGCATCGGTGTCGGATCCTTGCAACCGCCGTCATCGTTGCCACAGCACGTAACGCCCAGCGAAACGGCCACAATCAACGGAAAAATGACAAACAATGCCAGTCTCTTCATCGGCTCTCTCCTTTTTTCAGCCAAAAACCCTTGCAATTGCGGGCAACTAATTTCCGGCTATTTCTAGGTCAGACGACCGAAATTGTCAAGCGCGGCCTCACCTTGGAATCTCCCACCCCATTTCCGGTCAATCCCAATCTCCCGCGTAAAAAGGGACACTTACGAAGAGGACCACGAGTAAATTATCTCACCAGTATAGTGGCACCGCGTATATTGAGTTCCTTTGGGTAGTCAATATGTTATAT
>JAUXGL010000135.1 GCA_030622135.1 Deltaproteobacteria bacterium | reverse complement strand
TCCGACAAGGCCGGGCACCGGAGCGGAGCGACCATGATCCGGCGTTTCAACCGCTACGAGCTCAAATACATCGTGACCGTGGCCACGGTCGATCGGATCATCGCCGACCTGAAAAGCCTGACAGAACCGGATGCCCATGGGGGGCCGGAAGGTTACCGGGTCGTCAGCTTGTACTACGACAGCCCCGGGCTGGATTTTTTCTGGGACAAGATCGAGGGGATCAAGTTTCGCCGCAAGGTGCGCCTGCGTATCTACCCGGGCGAGGACATCGAAGCCGTAAAAGAAGGCATGGTGGAGATCAAGCAGCGCATCAACCGGACGGTGCAAAAGAAGCGTCTCAAGCTGCCCCTGGACGAGGCCGAGCAACTCTGCGCCGGGTCGCGAGAAAGGGATGACCTGGACCCGTTGGACCGGCAGGTGGCCTCCGAGGTGCAGTATATAGTACAAGCCATGCATCTCGTACCCACCTGCATCACCGCCTACCGGCGCCGGGCCTTCGTCGGCGGCCTCTACGACGCCGGCCTGCGCATCACCTTCGACGTCGACGTGGGCTGCCGGGTGCACGGGCTGAAGGTGAACCAAAACGCCCAAAACCACCTTTTTCTGCCGCCCGACTGGAGCATCATGGAAGTGAAGGTCAACGACGCGGTCCCCGACTGGGTGACTTCGCTGTTAGCGCGTCACGGGTGTCAACTTCGAAGAGTGAGCAAGTATTGCGCCGGCGTGGCGTTGGCGCGGGGGCTGCGGGTCATGCCCCTGGCCATCAGCCCGGTTGCCGGCATGGAGGGACTCGGAAATGGATGAGTTTTTAAAAGAACTGGAAAGATTCGGAGATGTGACCGGGGCGTTTACACTCTTGGATATCATCCTGGTTATGTTTATAAGCTTCGCCTTGTCGCTGGTAGTGGCCGCGGTATATCGCTACACCCACCGGGGCGTGTCGTACTCGCAGTCCTTCGTCCACACCCTGGTGATCATGGGGACGGTGGTTTCCCTGATCATGCTGATCATCGGTTCCAACATCGCTCGGGCCTTCGCCCTGGTGGGCGCCCTGTCCATCATCCGGTTTCGCTCTGCGGTGAAGGAGACCCGGGACGTGGCGTTCATCTTCCTGGCCATGGCCATCGGCATGGCGGTGGGCACCCGCTTCTACCTGCTGGCCGCCTTCGCCTCGGTGGTCATGTCGGCCTTCGTGGTGGTGCTGTACAAGTTCAACCTTTTCGCCAAGGAAGTGCGCGAACGCATCCTGAGGATCCAGCTGCCGGTCGACCGCGACCACGAAAAGGCCTTCGATGAGCCCTTCCGCGCCTATCTGGAGGAGCACCGCATCATCTCGGTGGAGACGGTGCGGGCGGGCGTCCTCCAGGAGGTGGTTTACTCGATCGTTTTGAAGAAGAAGGTCAAGCCCCGTGAGCTGCTGGAAGCCATACGCGAACGCAACGACAACCAAAAGGTCACCTTGATCCTGGGCCAGCAGGAAATCGACATATAAAAGCTTAAAAACGCCCGCGAATCGGTCTGGACCCGTGGCGTGATCCTCTTCGATGGCTAACCCTCATTGCTGCAGACCGGATCGTAAGGCTGTCCGGTTGTACCGCGGGGTTCAGGTTGCTGACGGTCGGTTGGTGGCTATTAGGGATTCGATGGTTTCAACCATTTCCTTGAGCTTGATGGGCTTGGACAAGAACAGGTCCGCGCCGGCCGCCAGGGCTCGCTCGCGGTCCTCTCGACCTCCCGAGCTGACGACTATTATGGGGATCTCTTTAAGCTTCTCGTCGGAGCGGATATGCTCGATCAACTTACTCCCGTCCATCACCGGCATGTAGAGATCGAGCACCAGCAGGTGAAAGGACTGTCTCTTCAGCATGTCCCAGGCTTGCTTGCCGTTCTCGGCTTCTTCGACTTCCAGGCTCGTGCCGGGGAACTTCTTCCTGGTGGTCAGTTTCTGGATGCCGTAGCGGAACATGTCGCGAACCACCACGTTGTCTTCCACCAGCAGAACCCGGAAGACCACCGGGGCGTCGGTCGGCTGCGCGGATTGGCTGTTTTTGAGCTTGGTTACCAATTGAGCCAGGGGCCCCTGGCTTATAGCCTGTTCCTGCTCGAACTGAATCCCGATGCCCGCGGGCTCCTCGGGTGACCTGGCCGGCCGGCACCACTTCACCAAGCCTTTTAGCGGGATGGAATCCAGTAGGCCGGGAAAGGACACCTCGAAGTCCAACTTGGTTCCTTGCTCGAACCGCTCTTCGGTGGCGATGAAAACTCCGCCAGCGGAGATGTTTTCAGTGTAATCGGCGAGAAAGTCCTTGGCGTGGCGATACTGCACCTTGAGCATGATGTTCGCTCTGGGGTACCTGCGCTTCTCCGCGCCGCTTTTGGATTCACCATCGGGCAAGGTTTCTCCCCTTTCGCTATAATAGTTCGGTAAATACAAGCACAGCATATGTTTGCGTATAATAGTTGTCAAGTGCCCCAATCTCCCATTGGTGTCCCTACGTTTCGGGATAACATATTGATTTCACCCAGAAAACGGGTGCTGCAAAAAGCGCTGCCCAGGGGAACTCAATATACGCGGTGCCACTATACTAGTGAGATAATTCACTCGTGGTCCTCTCGCAAGTGTGCGGTTTTGCGCCGTCCGATACCGTCCGTTTCATCGGACGGCACAAAAGCGCACACTTGTGAAACGGACGGTGTAAGTGTCCCTTTTTACGCGGGAGATTGGGATCGACCGGAAATGGGGTGGGATAATTCTGGAAGTGGGGTTTCACTTGACATGACTTGGTGATCGCGTAGACGATCCCCCCGGATTTTGTTGAGGGTTTTGGTATGCAGCCGATCCTGTTCTGGGTGGTGGGTGCGATCTCGTTGATGGCTGGGCTGGTGGCCGTCGGGCATGCCCGGCCTCTAAGAAGCACACAGGGCTTGGTGGCGTTGATGGCCGCCAATCTGATTCTTCTGTTTTTGCTTTCAACCACCCTGCTGGCCTTTGAAATGCTGTTGGTTATTCTGGGCACGATGGTGGTGGTGTGGATGGTGCTGGTGCGTCCGGGCAGAATGAAACTGGGCGCTCCGGGCAGGCGCAGGTACAACATTACCAAGTTCCTGGCGTTCTTCGCGGCCATCTGGCTGTGCGCCGTCATCTGGTGGGCGTTGAGCCACCCGGTAAAGCCGGCCGAGAAGTGTACCGAGGGGTTCTGCCCGCAGGTGGAGTTCGGGGCCTGGATGTCCATTTTTGTTCTTTCGATTGCCGCGGTAAGCACAATCGTGGTGGTGAGTATCCGGCGGAGGGAGAATCGGGAGGAGGGCCCAGAATGATTCCCTCCAGCCATGTGTTGTTGCTTGGGTTGCTGCAGTTCACCATAGGCCTGGTGGGGTTGCTGCTGCGGCGCCAGGGAATGGTGGTTGTGGTTTCCGTGGTGGTGATGCAAAACGGTATCTTGTTGGTTATGTGTGCAACCGCCGGCGGTTCCTCACCGTCCCAGGTGGAGGGTGTGGTGCTCCTGGCGCTGGCCGTCGCGATTGCCCTCACCGGAGCGGCCATCCTGTATGCCTTCCACCGCTTTAGGAAAAGCGTACTGATTGACGAGCACGATCGGATGAAGCACTGATGAGTTTTCTGGCACAAATGGCCGATCTGCACGTGTTGTTGTGGATGGTGCCCCTGTTGCTCGGCATTCTGGTCGCGGCCATCGGATCCGAACTTTCCCGTAAGTGGCTTTCCGCGTTATCCATTGCCGGTGTTGGATGGCCCCTTCTCCAGGCAGCGGCGGCGGCGATTTACCTGCTTTGGGGAGCGCCGGGTGGGTACAGCAACCGGATCGACTTCGACTGGCTGACGGGTGGCGGTCTCTTCTCCATGGCTTTCGAATTGGACCGAACCGGGGTCTGGGCCGTGTTGGTGGGCACGGTCGTCGGTCTGGCCGCCCAGATACATGGAGTATTCTCCGTGTCCCGGTACGCCGGACGTCACCTGTTCCACTCTCTGGTGATCTTGTTCATTGCTGCCGGTTCGATGCTGTTTATCGCCTATTCTCCGCTGGCCATGCTCATCGGTTGGGAGGGCCTGGCGCTCTCGGGGGCCTTCCTGGTAGGTTTGTGGGCCTCCGAGCAGAAAGGGACGCGGACGGGCATGCGCTGGCTGTTATTCCAACACAGTTCCAGCGTATTGCTGCTGATGGGATTTCTGGTGCTGGATACCGACCCGGGCCTGGGGGGAATACTGGTGGTGGCGGCTGCATGCGTACGCGCCGGACAGATTCCGTTTCATGGCTGGATTCCAGACAGCACCTACGGTCCGGGCGCGGCCACGGCCCTGGTTCACGGGCTGGGCTCTTCACTGGCTGCCGTGTTTCTCATCGACCGGTTTGGATTTCTGATCGGGGAGTACGATTATCTTCCCGAGGTGATCGGGATAGTGGGAATATCGGGAGTCGTACTCGGAGCGCTGGCCTGCATTCAGCCGCAAGAACCGGAAAGGGCCCTGGGGTGGTTGTTCATGATCTACACCGGCCTGGCTTTTCTCGGATTCTCAGTCGGCGACGACGCGGCGGCCCGGATCCTGGTCACCGGTGAGGCGTTGGCTTTGGGCGGTTTGGCTCTTGCGGTCGGGGGACTGTCGGAGCGCTGGCTCACCCGGGAGGTTGCCGGCGGCGGAACCCATGGATTACGCCGACGACGCATATTTTTGGTTCTGGCGCTGGCCGGGGTTCTTCCGCCGTCGGTTTTTTTCCTTGGCTTGGGAAGACTGCTGTATTCCCTTCCGGCCGGCACGGTGGGCACAGCCCTCCAGGTGATCGTGATCGTATCGTTTATCGCGGTGGGCTGGGCTCTGCAAAGGGTTCACCGTGCCCTGGCAGGAGAGCCTGGCGCCAAGACCGCCCCTACGTCCGGCATCATGGACGCGGCGCCGACCGGAGTGGGGGCGCTGACGTTTGGGTTGGGCGTCGCGGGTATTTTCTCGGTTGGCAAGTTTGTGGTGGGTGGCTGGGTGGGGGCGGGATGCGCCGGCATGGCGACCGGCGCGGCGCTGGTGGGTTGGTTGCTGGGATGGGTGGTGGTCCGAAGACGTCCTTTGGCGAGGATCGGTCGTTTGACATACACGCAGCGGGTGATGAACCGGGTAGCGGAGACCGGACTGGGAATCGGAGAGATTCTGGTCCAGGTGCCGGTGATGATCGTCCGGACGCTGGGCGTGATCGTGTGGCGCGGCATCGGGGACTTCGTGCTGGACACCCTCATCATCGGCACGGCGGTAAAAACGGTTGAGGGTGCCGGTATCACCCTTCGGTTCGTTCACAACGGGCGCATTCAGCGTTACACGCTGGTGGTTGTACTGGCTACCTTGCTTCTGATCGTCACCATGTTGAGGTAACCGGCGGTGGAGACCTGGGTTGAACATCTTCTGTTGATTGCTCTTCCGGCCGCGCCGGCCGTTGGCGCGATAGTGGCCGGCTGTTGTCCAAAACGGGCGACACGGTTGGTGTGGGCCGTCGGGTGGTTTTTTTCCGTTGCCCCCTTGGTTGCCTGGGTATTCTTGCGGGCCGTGCTGCCGGCATCGGCCGGAGGAGATCTGCTGGTTTCCATTCATCTCCCCTGGGTGCCCGATCTGGGAATCGGTCTGCACATGGGGCTGGACGCGACCGGACTGGTGATGGCCGGGATGATCAGCTTCATCGCTCTGGTGGCCATGGTGGGAACCTTGCCGTCGCTGCCGGAGTTGAACCGGGCGCATGTTGTTTGCCTGTTGCTGGCCGAGGCCGGGATGCTCGGCGTGGTAACCTC
The DNA here is from genome assembly GCA_030622135.1 of Deltaproteobacteria bacterium. GTDB lineage: Bacteria > Myxococcota > B64-G9 > B64-G9 > B64-G9 > JAUXGL01. Next base: position 9,779 of record JAUXGL010000135.1, on the reverse strand, counting down.
GTGGGATTTAGTCCTGTTCATCGCGTTCTGGGAAGTTACCCTGGTTCCTTTCTTTTTCCTTATGGGGCGCGGTCCCACCCGGGGCGGCGTGGCCGCCGCCACCCGGTTCCTGGTTACCTCGGTGGCCTCCAGCGTGCTCATGTGGATCGGAGTGCTGATACTGGTCGAGGCGGCGGGGGCTCCGCGCACATTCGATCTCGGGGAGCTTGCGAAACGCCTGGGAGCTTCACCGCCGAGCTCTTTCTCCAGTGCCTGGCTTTTTGTCCCGGCGTTTCTGGTCCGGATGGCCGCGGTTCCGTTGCATACCTGGTTTCCGGCGGCGGCAGCCAGCGTGCCGACGGCGGCCGCCATCCTGCTGGTCGGAGGCGTGCTCCCGCTGGGTGGATATGGATTGGTTCATGTCCTCGCGCGGCTCTTTGGTCCGGGCCTCTGCGGATTGAGTGTGTGGCTCTTCTGGATCGGTTTGATTACCGCTCTGGGCGGGGCGCTGGCCTCCGTGGTCCAGCGCGATCTGAAGAGGTTGCTGGCTTACGTTTTTCTGGCGCAGATGGGTCTGGCCCTGGTGGGATTGACGCTCGGGTCGGAGGAAGCCCGCATGGGTGGGTTCTTGTTGCTGGTGGCGACCGGGATGGGAGGCGGTTGCCTGTTTCTCTTTGCCGGAGTGGTATGCAGTGCCCGGGGAACCCAGCGCATCGTGGAGATCGGCGGATTGTGGCGATTTCATCCGGCGTTTGCGGGACTGGCTTTTGCCGGGATTGCCTCGGCGGCCGCGGTGCCCGGAACAGTGGGATTCGCGGGTACGTATCTGGTGCTTCGCAGCTTGTCCGGGAATATCATCCATCTGGCCCTGGCGGCGGGGGCCATCCTGATTATGGGTGCGTCGGTTTTGTGGGCGTACCGGCGAGTTACCGGGGGGAGCTACCACTCGGAAATGTGGGCGACGTTCCGGTGGCCGCGCAGTCGCCAGGTGGCCATCTTGGCGCTCCTGTGTGTGGTGATCGTTCTGGCCGGGTTGATGCCGGGCCCGATCTCGGGGTTGCGCCCGACCGGAACTGGCCCCCTGGTGGCCACGACGGATAAAGCGCATTGCGGCGGGAGAACCGGGCCATGATCGCCGTGGGAAGCGCCGGCGGGTATCTCGTCGTCGGGACATTGTGGGTGTTGGGGCTGATGGTGGCCCTGTTGGAGGTTCGCATTCCCCAGGCCCGGAGGATCGCCTTTTTTCTGGGGCTGGCCGCGGCCACCGCCGCCACGATCTTGGCGGGGCTCATGTGGCCGGGGGATTCCCAATTGGTACTCGCGGGTGGCGGGATCAGGATGGACGGCTTCGCCCTGTACATCCAGGTTTTCATTCTGTTGGGTGTGGTTTGTTCCCTGTTGATGGGACTGCACGCGCCCGAGAACCTGGAGGTAGGAACAACCGGTTTGCTGTTGATGGCGGCCGCCGGGGCTTCCCTGCTGGCCATGGCCTCGGATCTTATGGGCATCCTGGTTGCGTTCGTAGGCGCATTGATTCCCCTGTGGACCATAGCGGTCATCTACAAGGGCCACAACGGGCGGGAGGCGGCTTTAAAGGGTATGGTGGTGGGGGCGCTGGCTGCTGCGCTGATGGGCCTGGGGGCGGCGTTGATCCTGGCCAGGACCGGGACGACCCAGCTTGCGGGCATCGCTTTATACCTTCAATCCGCGGACTGGATCGGCTCGGACCCGTTGATGGTGGTCGGCCTGGGTCTGGTTCTTTCGGGATTGGGGTGTTTCGTCGCCGCGGTGCCGTTCCACATGTGGTTCGTGGACGTGGTGGAGGGATTGCCGGCGCCCGCCGCTTTGCTGTTGTCCGGAGGAGTCATGGCGGCGGGGTTGGCCGCGGCGATCCGGGTGTTGCTGGTGGGGTTCCAACCGGTGGTGTTGTCGGGATTCGGCTATCTGAGCTGGACGTCGATATTGCACGCGTTAGGATTGGCGGCGCTTCTTATTTGCAATGCCTTGGCGCTGGTTCAACGGCGCCTGAAGCGGATGGTGGCATACCTGGCGGCGGGCCAGGCGGGACTGGTGTTGGTTACCCTGGCTGCTATCGGGGACATGGGAGCCACCGGAAAGCAGCTGGTGGTATCCCGGGCGGTCGGTGGAGTACTCGTGTTCCTGGCGGTTCATGCCATCAATTGGATCGGGTTGTTCGTGGCCGTGGAGGTGATCGCGAGCGGGGACGGATCGGACCCCAAGATCAGCCGGCTTTCGGGATTGGCTCATCGGCATCCCTGGATGGCGGTGGCCATCGGCCTGGCGGTTTTGTGCATGGCCGGTATGCCGCTTACCGCCGGTTTCTTCTCCCGGTTCTACCTGCTTTCCGCCATGGTAGCAGCCGATTGGACCGCCACGGCGGTGGTGACCGCCTTGAGCCTGGGACTCGTTTTGGTGATGAGCCTGGGCCTGGTGGCCACGATGGTCATGCGCCCGGAGCATCCGGAGGATGTGCGTATCTCGCCGGCCCTGAAGCTGGTTGCGGCTCTTTCGTCGGTTACCATACTGGCGCTGGGAATCCTTCCCGGCGGAATACTGAAGGTGGCCATCCAGTCGGCGGAATCCCTGGTCGGCGCTCCGTGATCGACGTTACTTGTCAGAGCCTCTTCTCCTTCCGGTTGCCCTTGCCGCCTGTCGGCAGGTGGTTGAGCTTTGGAAAATCTCAGCATATCATACACAACCTTGAACGGAATTGCCAAGAGGGCTATGAGCACGTGCGCGAAGACATCCTGACCATCCGGGAGGTTGCCGAGTACCTCAAGGTTACCGAGAAGACCGTCTACGGCCTCGCGCGGAAGCGGAAACTCCCTTGCTTCAAGGTGTCCCGACACGCAAAGGAGAAGTTCTGATGTCGAGATTCAGGCAATCGAATGGCGACGACTACCCGGATGCCGCCGGGAAGCACTTTTCTGACGCTCGGACGCTTGTAGACGCGGCACGGCATGACGGAGCCGCGTACCTGGCGGGCTACGTTGTGGAGTGTGCCTTGAAGTCCCTGCTTCAGGTGGAGACCGGAACAGCCCCGCGGATTCATTTGCTTCCCACGCTTGCCCAGAATGTAACCGCTGCGTGCATGGTGGCTGGTGCCAAGACTTCGAAATACGTAACACCATCCGTTCGTGATGTTCCTACAGCAACCATAGCAGGATGGAGCGAGACGATGCGTTACAGGAGTCCATCAATGGCCGCTGGTGATGCGCAGGCCTGGGTTGACGAGGCGGATGCGGTATACGCCGACACCGTCGCCAGCATGATCTTGGATGGGGTGATCTCATGAACTACAAGCACATGGATGAAGCGTGGCCCGAGGCGACCCGCGTGCTGCGAGCGTGGCTTCGCCAGCATGAGGTTGTCGCCCGCGCTGTCCTGGCGGTAGACGTGTTCGGGAGGATTCGCGTCGTCCTCTGGGGAGCCGCTCAGGATCTTGAGCCGCTGCGCACAGACCTCGCACAGAAGATGTCCGACGTCGCAACGGGCTGGTGGTCTGGAGATCTCTGGCTGGCGGGCACCGGAGACGGTGATCCCGTGCACGCATTGGCTTGGAACGAGGGAGCACCGGACTCCGAACTGCCGGAGCGGATGCGTTTGCTCGAACGCCACCGGAACCGGGGCGCTTGGTTCACGGATCTCCAAGAGCCGGTCTGGCAGTCACATGGAGCGGATGAAGCCGAGGGTCCGCCAGTGATAGTGTTCTACTCGTTCAAGGGTGGCCTTGGGCGCAGCACGGTGCTGGCCTCCTTCGCAATCCAGCGCGCCCGGTTGGGCGAACGCGTGGCTGTCCTGGACTTTGATCTGGACGCTCCTGGAGTCGGGCTTCTCTTGGCCGCTGACGCCGAAGGACGCACTGCCCAGTGGGGCACTGTGGATTACCTTCTGGAGCGGGATACTCCAGGCCCTTTGTCCGACTACTACCATCCTTGCCGGCGTCTAGAGGTTGTTGGGGATAAGAACGGCGAAATCCTGGTGTTCCCTGCGGGGCGTCTCGACGCGGCGTACCCAGGCAAGCTGGCGAGAGTGGATCTGGAGCCGTCGCGAAACGCCGAGGGGTTTGACCCTGTGGTCTCGCTCCTCCGGTCGATTCATGATGAGCTGGATCCGGCATGGATTCTTCTCGACGTACGCACTGGGCTTTCCGAGCCTGCTGGTGCTCTGCTTTCGGGGCTTGCTCACCTGCATGTGCTTTTCGGAACACCGTCGGAGCAGAGCTGGCAGGGACTAAGGGTGGTCATAGAGCGCCTCGGGGCCCGTCGGGTGGCGCAAGATCTGCCGCAGGGCGATTGCGTTCTGGTCCAAGCCATGGTGCCGGCTGATACCGAGACCGCGAAGGGTGCGCGAGTGAGCTTCGAGACCCACGCGAGGGACGAGTTCTCGGATACGGAGCACGGCTACTACGCAGTTGAGTCGGATGAATTATGGGATTTGAGGGATCTCGAAACCGAAGACGCACCCCACGTACCGGTTCCGTTGTCTTACGACTTGAGACTGGCTCACTTTCGCGACGTCGCTGATGTCGCAAACCTGCTGGCCGAAAGCCCCGAGTATCTTCAGCTTGCCGAGCGCATGGCAGCGCGATTCAAGGATGTAACCGATGAGTAGCCTTCGCACAGAGGAACGGCTGGAACTGCTGTCCGACCTCGCTCGTATGGGGAGCCGGGGACGAGCGGAGGGGGAGGAAGTCGCAACGCTTGCTCGGACCTTTTTACCGGTGAAGGAGCACCTTCGAATGCTGGACCCTGATGTGATCCTCGTCGTGGGCCCGCGCGGAAGCGGGAAAACGGAGATTTTTCGGGTGCTCACCGACGCGAACCTGCTGGAGGCCGTCGCGCGGGAGGCGGGTAGCCGTCGGCTCCCCCCAGCAGAGCGGATGGAATGGGTCAAGGGGTTTCCGCTTGGCCGGGGTGGCTTTGACGCGGCCGGCCTGCGGCGCTTCGTCGACGGTTGTAGCGACGAGGTGCAAGCTGTCCAGGATCTCTGGTTCGCTTACCTCGTCCGATTGCTGAGCAATCAGATACAAACCCGTTATGAATTGGAGGACCTGCTTGCGGCGCCCGCGGGTGCTGCCGCTCGAGTACATGCTGCTTGGCGTGCTGCGGGGGATGCCCCACTACTGGCGCTCGATAGTCTGGACGAGAACCTGGAGCGCGACGATCGATATGTCTTCGTCGCCTATGACGAACTAGACACCCTTGGAGGAGCCGATTGGGATGCCATGGCCGCTGGGGTGCGGGGACTCGTGGCCTTCTGGTCAGCCTATGCGCGACGCTGGCGTCGGATTCGTCCCAAGATCTTCCTTCGTACGGACCTGTTCGAGCGCTTCGCTGTCAGTGGGGGGGCTGATTTGGCTAAATTGGCGGCCAGCAGAGTCGAGTTAACCTGGAGTGATCGGCAACTCTACACGATGTTACTCCGGCGCATCGCCAACACGAGTGATCGGCTTGCCGAGTACGTGAGCGGTGTTCGGAGCAGTGTTGCGTGGCGCGAGGATACTGCTCTGGGCCGACTCCCGGCACTAACGCGATGGACATATGCCCGGCCGGTAATCGAGCGGATGCTGGGACCATATATGGGTTCGAACAAGAAGAAGGGGATGAGTTACCGTTGGCCTCTCGCACATGTTCGCGACGGGCGTGATCGGGCCGTACCGCGGCCGCTTGTGCGTTTATTCGAAGAAGCAGCTAGAATCGAGGGCGATAGCCCCAATGCAGTCGGTGGTATGCGCATTCTGGCCCCAGTGTCGCTGCGAAAAGCAATTGATCGCGTATCCTCAGAACACGTCGCTCACGCCTTAGACGAGTGGAAATGGCTCGATGTGTTCAATGGCGAGCTCGACGGATTGCTAGTACCGGCCGAGCGTCGCGAGGTGGAGGAGCGCTTGGAGGAATGCGGTAACTGGGACCCCAAGCCTCCCTTCGACGATGAACGCGACATACTCGACTATTCAGTCGAGGTCGGCATTCTACGCCAGCGGTCCGATGGACGCATTGATGCCTCGGATCTCTTCCTCTACGGCTTGGGTCTAAAGAGAAGAGGAGGGGTGCGCAAAAGATGAAGGAGACCACTGTCCTCGACGCCCTCCTGGCTTCGCTGGAGAAGGTGGCGGTCCACAACGACAACGTGCAGGTCTCACCGGCTGTCGTCCTCTGGCCGGACCAGGATCAGCAGTGGTTGCCGCTGATGCCGGTTCTACGCGAGGTTCTGCCCTACCTCCTCACACGAGAGTACGAGCCATCGACGCGAACCGGCCCAGCGACCTGGGGTTCCTTTGAAGAGTTCATCACGCTGGCAAGCGGAAGGTCGGTGGTGAGTGGGGCGGACTGGGGACCCGGGCGCGTTGAGTTGGGATACGGTAACAACAGCCGAGGACCAGAAGGCGATGGGGATGCCGAACCGCACAGCCAAGAACCACATAAAGAAGATGACCGAACTCGGACTCCTGAAGATGGTTGGGGCTGGGAGGGCGACACGTTACGAGGTGGTGCGATCATGAGGGGACAGGCTTCGCTGCTGTGAAATCAGGCCATGAATCGGGCCGCCATGGCCCGATTCTCGACAAATCTTACCCCAAGATCAGGAATCGGGCCATAAGTTGGGTCATCATGGCCCGATTCCACAGCAACGACTCCCGGCTTCCCTGGTCGGCGCTCCGTAATCGACGCTACTTGCCCGGAAGGGGAGGGGGTGTCTTCGTGTAGGGTTGGGAGCCGTCGTGGCTGGATTTGAGGAACTTGTGGATCTGCGACTGGCTATCGGCATCCATGCGCACGAAGCGGATGCCCAGCCAGTCGTCGCGCACCCCGGCTCCTCCCCGGTGGTGGTACATGACTTCACCGGTGATTTGAATAAGAGACTCGGTGTGGGGGAACTGGAAGATGACCTCGATCTGGCTGCCGATGGGCGGTAGCTTTTTCAGGTACACTCCGATGCCGCCTGTGCTGATGTCCCGGCCCATTCCGTTGAAGGTACCCCTGACGGTTTCCACTCTCACCTTGAAGTGAATGGGTACCCGCGGCGTTCGCCGTTTGTCCGGCCTGGAACTCATCTCATTTTTTCTCCGAGTCGGAACTTTTCTTTCTCAGAACTCGTTTTTCTCCCACGCGCAACGTGGTTTTCTCCCGGTCGAAAAATTCAGCCAGGGGAATTACGTATTTACGCGAAGCACCAACCATGTTCTTGAAGTCCTGGGTCGTGATCTGGTCGTTCTGCTTCAAGTAGGTTACCAGACGACGGCGGAGATCGTCGAGTGTTTCGTTGAATACATACATATCACCGGAAATATTGGCCAGCGACCCCGTCCGGGACATGTGGTGGACCAGTTCGGTCACTTCCGGCTGCGGGCGATCCACTTTGCGGGCTACTTCGCAAAGTCGGGGCGGGGTCAGGCCGGAGCTCTGGTAGACCCGGCGCACGGATTTCTCCAGCTCCGCGCCCGATTCGTCGAGCCGGACCCGGTGACGACTCAGGCGGATCGCTTCGCCGGCTTGTATCGCGGCACCGCTGCCGGTCAACTCGTCCAGCAGTAGCTTGAAAAGGCGTGGATTCAGCCCGTCGGCCAGCCGGTGCCGCAGTTCTTCCGAGGGCATGCCTGGGAGCAAGGGATTCGCTTCATGAAAGGCTTCCAGCAGCTGTTGGGTCTGAGTGTGCAGATTCGCAAGCAGTCCGGTTTCAACGAAGCTTCCCCGTTCGCGGTCGAATTTCTTAATCTTTTTCTCGGCCATCAGTTTGTTCAACTCCCGGTCGAGGGATCGGGTACCCAGGCCGGAGCGCATTCTCAAGGTTTGCGAGTCCAGGCCCTGGGGGCCTGCCTGTCTCAGCAGAACCACAATGCGTTCGCCCGCGGTGCCGCTCTTTTGTACCTCCAGATCGGAAAGCCACCGGCTTTTGTCCTTGTGCCGGCGCCGGGGCGCGAGGATGGACAGGATCCGGCCGCCGCCCAGGGTGGTGCCGCGGCCGGGTATGTTGGAAAAACCGCGCAGGATGTACCGGTGCCCGGGAAAGGCGGCCAGGGGTTGTTCGCAATGGATGCTGACGTAGGCGGTTTCCCCCGGTTGTAGCGTGGCGGTGCCGATCAGGCGGAGCCTGGCGTTGCTTTTCGCGGTGCCCACGTGGAAGATCGCCGCGGCTCGTGGACCCATGGGTTTAGCGCCGGGAACCAGCCGTAGGGTGCATTCGAAATCTCGCCCGTCACGGAGTGTTTGGGCATGCACCAGCGCCAGTCCGCGGGTGAGCATGGATCGCTGGATGCCCGAGAGATTGACCGCCACGCGTTGGCCGGGCGAGACCTTGGTTTCCTCGCGATTGTGCACTTGCAGGCCTCTGACCTTCAGCCCGGCGAGCTTGCCGGTCGGATCCGGCAGCACGTCCACGCTGGCGTCCACGTTCAGAGAACCGGAGACCAGCGTGCCGGTGACCACGGTTCCGAAGCCGTGCATGATGAAAGTCCGGTCGATTCCCAGAAAGGTAGGGGCGTCGGCGGATCGGGCTTCCACGCCGCCGGCCGTTTGGATTAGCACGTTCTTGAGCCGATCGAGCCCCGCTCCGGTCCGGCCGGAAACCCGGACCACGGGGCAGTCTTGTAAAAAAGTCCCTTGGAATTCCGCCCGGAGGTCTTCGGTGACCATGTCGAGCCACTCGGGATCTTCCACCAAGTCGACCTTGGTCAATGCCACCACCCCGTGCTCCACGTCCAGCAGGTTGCAGATGTCCAGGTGCTCGCGGGTCTGGGGCATGATCCCCTCGTCCGCCGCTATCACCATGAGTACCATGTCGATTCCGGTGGTGCCGGCCACCATGCTCTTGACGAACCGCTCGTGGCCGGGAACGTCTACAATGGATGCCCGCAGTCCGTCTTGCAGGTCCAGATGGGCGAAGCCGAGCTCTATGGTGATGCCCCGGTCCTGCTCCTCCTTGAGCCGGTCTGTGTCGATTCCGGTCAGAGCCTTGACCAGGGTGGTCTTTCCGTGGTCAATGTGTCCGGCGGTGCCGATAACGACGGTTTGCATACCAGAACTATTATGTATCCAGGACGTCAAATCAAGCGTGGGGCCAAATCTCGGTATTTTAGTTTTTTCTTGCGTATGCAAGCCGGTACGATTTATGCTTTTTTATATCATGTTCGTACCCTCTTTGGGATTATTTTGAGGGGTCTTAGTTATGGAAGCGGTATGTCCACAGTGCAGTATGCGGTATGAGATAGGAGCGGAGCTGCTTCAGCAGGGCACGCCGGTTATGTGCCCGGCTTGCCAGGTGCCTCTGAATCTGGTTCAGCCGGGGACCAACGTACTGATCCAGCAGCAACCCGAGGGGGAACCTCCGGCCCAACCCGAGCAGACTGAAGCCGCGTCTCAGCCTACGCCCGAGGAGTCTCCGGCCGGCCCGGGGCAGTCCTGGGATTCGGGAGATCTGTTGGGGGGCGACCAGCCCGGGGGATCCGATGATGAGGCCCAACCTCAGCCTCCGGTTCCCGAGCCTCTTACCCATGAGGTCCAGGCAGACGATTCCTGGGGATCCCTGACGGTGCAATCCCCAGAGACTGCTCCGACGGAACCTGCCTCCGAAGAGCCCGTTCCACCGGAGCAGGCTCCTGCGGAGCCTGAAGTCGCTTTGTTCGAGACGCCTACCTGGGATTCCCCGCCGACCGCACCTGCATCTAAAGAGCCGCCAGTCCAGGAAGCTACACCCGAGGAAGCTACACCCGAGGAAGCTGCACCCGAGGAAGCTGCACCCGAGGAAGCTGCACCCGAGGAAGCTACACCCGAGGAAGC
>JAUXGL010000177.1 GCA_030622135.1 Deltaproteobacteria bacterium | reverse complement strand
AATCGCATGTGCCGGTTTACCAGCGAGCCCAGTCAGGGTCCGAGTGGGCTGCTGCTCCGGCGGATTCTGTCGGGCCGGGAGCGTACGCCGAGCAATGACGCGATCTCGCTGCTGTTCGCCGCCGATCGAGTCGATCACCTGGACAGCGAAGTCCTCCCGTCTCTCCGAGCGGGTGTGCAAGTGGTTTCCGACCGCTACTACCACTCGAGCTTCACCTACCAATCCCTCCAGGGGAATCTGGAGTGGATCCGCGAGTTGAATTCCAACGCCCGGACTCCGGACGTCACCTACATTCTGGATCTGCCCGCGAACCTGGCCGCCGAGCGGAGAAGGCGAGATCGCACATCCGAAGAGCTGTACGAGCAAGACTCCGTGCAGCAAAAACTGGAAGAGGCCTACCGCCGGCTACCATCCATGCTTAAGGACGAAATCATCGTACTGGTAGACGGCCGTGAAGAAATCAACGCCGTACATCGGGCCATCACCCAGGATCTCGAAAACCGGTTTCCGGCCCGGTCGGGATCCTGACGGGGCGCAAAGCATTGGGACGTTACGATGTGGTCATCGTCGGCGCCAGCTACTCGGGAATGGCGGCGGCATCTCAGTTGCCCGGACGCAAACTCCTGGTGCTGGAGCAGCATGACAACGTGGTGGCCAAGCACCGCGGAGGCCTGGGGTTCTTACTGCCGATAGGTGACCGGATCGATGTACGCGGTGAAAACCTGTACTCCAAGACGCTCGACCTCTTCATCGAGGGCGGGCTGCGCCAACGTTTCAGCCGGCTGCAGTTGCGCGGTCAGCGGGAGCGGATCGACTTCCAACTGAGACGTCCCTTGTTGCTGCTCAATGAAGGCCGCCTGAAGGGTGCACTGCTCGATAGAATCCGTGAGAAGGGCGCGGAGGTCAGGGTCGGAGCAGCCGTGCGCGAAGTGGACACAGACGGTCGCGAGGCCCGGATACGCACTGAAGAGGAGCACCAGGCCCGGGTACTGATCGGTGCCGATGGTGTGAACAGCATGGTGGTTCGAAGTATGGCATTGCGCCGCGAGAAAATTGGGGTGCTGTTCCAGCGCGAGGTGGAGCTCGATCGGTTAGATGTGCCCGCAGAGACCTTGCTCGTGCAGATTGACGACTACCGCAATCTTTTCTGCGCATTCTCGCTGGGAGAGAAATACTTGGCCAGCGTGATCCAAATAGTCGGACCGCGCGAGGTTCCCGGAGATCTGGAAGAGCGGCTGATCGACAAGACCGAGAGGCTGGGCGCCGGACGCCCGCTGGCCGCCCGGAGTGCCATCGTTCGTTTGTACGAACCTCTGGGAATATCCTCTAGGGACAACATAGTCATGACCGGGGATGCGCTGGCCACCTACGGGCTGGCCAGCGTATCCGGCGCGATTAGCATGGGTGCCATGGCCGGTAGTGCGGTCAACCGCCTGCTGGCGGGAAGTCACTACGCTCTGCCGGAATACCACGACAACTGGAGAAAAGCGACCTCCCAGGGCTGGCTGCAGAAAATGCGATGGCTCTCCCCACTGCTCTCGCGTCTGAATGCCCGCCGGGTGGATCGACTGGTGCGGGCCATGCGCGGCAGCCCGAACGGAATATCGGCGCCGGATAACCTGCTCTGGCGCCTGCCGGCCATTCTGGTCCGCCTTTTGGTGTGATAGCCATCACCTTCATTTTTTGCACGCAACTCATGACGTTCATGTCACGGATGTCAGGTTTCTAGGTATTCGTTTAGGGCATGTGATTCCGCTCACAAGATTCATCGTACGACAACTTGTTGGAAACAATGTCATTTCGCATGGGGCCGCCTGCTTGCGGATTGGGGCGGCTTGGTGGCACAGGACTTGCTTTATTTCTGAGGTAGAACCGTAAAAAGGTCGGTGAGGGCGGTGCGAGATGTTCTGTCGAGCTAAAGACATGAGGTCGAACATGAAGAAGATAAAGAGAAATAGAAAGAAGTCGGTGGAGATCCACTGCGAGTCGCCGATGTTCGAGGTTCCTCTATTCGTCAAGAACCGGAACGATGGCTACGTCGAGCGCCACGGCCGGTTGGATATCTCCGGTTTCTACTTCGAAACTGACGAAATTCCAATGGTCGGTCAACAGGTGGACGTGAAGATCATTTTGTTGGGGTTGGGCAAGGAAGTGAAGATCCGGGCCCGGGTGGTCCGGGTGGTTCCCTCGAGCGGTCACGTCGGAGTGTCCACCCGCTTCGAGGAGATCCCCTTCGAAACCGAGCGGATTATCGCCCGCTGGTTGGACATGCTCACCCACGCCCACCAATTGGCCGTTGCTGTATAGCCTAATATAATATGGGATGAATTGTGTAGCCCGTTGGGCGCGGCAAGCCGCGCCCAACGGGCTACAGCTACAATTGGTGATGCGTAAATGCCGTTGATAAGTTGTTGATCCGGTCCAGATCGTCGCCGTTGAAGGTCACCAAATCCTCGAAAGTGAGGCCTTCCGAAAGTGCGATGGGATCCAAGGTGATCGCGTCGCCGGCGCCGAGGTTGTCCATTCCTCCCGGAACCGCGGGAAGGGTGTAAGCAAGCATACCGCTTCCCGACAGGTATACGATCCACCGCCCCTCGTCAGTCTGGATGGTGCTGCGGTACAGCGTGGCCCCGGCGACTGCCGAGGCGGTCAGTTCCCGGTTCGCTGTCGTGAAAACGGCGTCTTCCGGAAAGGCCAGGAAACCGTGGTCGAAGGAGACGCTTGCGGGGAGATTCTTGTCGACGTACAAGACCATGGCGACGTCTGCGGGCATCTGGTTGTTTAAAGCCGGTGGAACCGCCATTACCATAACGGCGTATTCTCCAACCTCCAACCCACCGTAAGCCGGAGCCATCTTCATGGTCATGGGATCGGCCACACTGTTGACGGCCTGGTCGGATGTCAGCCCCAGAGGGGTGAATCCCAGAGAGGACATTGCTCCGGAGACGTAGACCACGGTGGTGATGGGTTGGCCCCCGTGCGTGGGTGTGTTGGGGGGGGTTACGTTCAGGTAAATGTCCTGCGAATGGGACGGCTCCAGATCCAGATCCGGCAATGCGCCGCCCCAGTCCGGGCGCATCTCGGTGGTGTCCTGGTCCCCGTCCAGATCGTTGGCGTCAACTACCAGATCCTGGGGGAAAACGTCGAAAATTGGCATCAAGCCGTGCTTGAAGAGCGAGAAATAAGGAAGCAACTCGATCAGCACGTCGTTGATGTTACCGCCCTGAAGGAGACCCATGAGCACGCTCATATCTATGAAGCCACCCATGGCCCAGGCGACGCGGAGCCCGCGTTGACCCACCACGTAGTAGGTGTCCTTGATGGGAATGGACATGCCCTGGACAGAGGCGTTGGCTACCATCTGGGCGGGCAACGGCATCTCGGTGCTGGACCCGCCTATGCTGATGGTCACGTTGAAGACCTGACCCAGCAGACGCCCGAAGTTCATGTCGATCAGCTGTCCCGCGATGCTGGTTCCGGCCAGCCCTATGGATACCTCACCATCGCCGACGAAGGTCATCTGTCCGGAGAAACCGCCGGCCTTGGTCAGTTTGCTCCGGTCAGGGAGCGGGACCAGCAGGTCCTTGGAGATGGTGCCCAGCACGGATACGTAGTCGTGGTCGTCGGAGAACACGTGGACATCGGCCAGGTTACCCGGATCTGCAAGCTCGACCGAGCCCGAGGCGTTGGTGGTGCCGGTCTCCCGGGTGGTGCCGTCGTCCAGCACGACTATGGCGCCCGCCACCGGCATCCGGTTGAAGGAGTTGACCACGGTCACGCGCACGGTGTTGCTAGTGGGATCGAGGACGTTGGTGAAGATCACCGGTAGGCTGACCACCGACGGGTTGGTGCCCTGGGCCGTGGCGGTTATAGCGGCATCACCGGCGACGCTCTCTCCGCTGGCGACGCCGCCGGCATCGACTCTGACGTTGTTGGTCGCAGCGGAGTTCCAATCAAACCCGATTCCGGGGACCTCGTCGCCGTTTTGCTTGAGGGCCAAAGCCTCCAACTGGATTTGCTGGCCCGAGCGGATGGGGCCACCCGGGGTCAGGATGATCACCTCGTACACCTGGGCGGGATTGCCGCCCTGCACGCAGGCGCCGGCGACGCAGATCTCGCCGGCCTGGCAATCATCCGGGCCGCGGCACAGGTGCGGGACGCAGATCCCGCCGACGCAGTCTTCCTCGGCGGAACATTCGGCCTCGGTGGCGCAGGTGGCGGCCTCGTGGCAGTGGCCGTCCTTACAGATGCACGCCGCGGTTTGGCAGTCCTGGGCGCAGTCGGCGTCGATTGCACAAGTGGGCAACTCCTCACAGATGTTGTTTAGGCACTCGTAGTTGGGCGCGCAATCCGCGTCGGTGGTGCAGGTGGTGTAGGCTGCACAGCGTCCGTCTTCACAGTGTACCTGCTGGCCGGTGCAGTCGGCGTCCTCGATGCACTCGGCCGGGACGCACATGTTGTTCTCGCAGATGGTGTTGGTCTCCTGGCAGTTGGCGTCGCTCAAGCACCGCTGAAAACAGTGCCCGTTCTGGCACACGTAGCCGTAACCGCCGCAGTCCTGGTCGGTCGTGCAAGGCCGGGCGCAACGGTCATCCTCACACAGCGTGCCCGTGGGGCAGTCGGCGTCCTCGGTGCAACTGGGCGGGATCTGGCATGTGCCGTCGAGGCACAGCTCGTCCTGCTGACACTCGGTGTCCACTGAGCAGGTGACCTCCTCTTTCTCCCTGCAGTAGCCTTCCGGAGCGCACTCCTCGCCCATGGCGCAGTCCGCGTCGGTGCTGCACCCGCCGGCCGGCTGACACTTCCCGCCGACACAAGCCTCGCCGGTTTTGCACTCGGCGTCGGTGGTGCAAGAGGTGTACGAGGTTGCATCGTCGGAGCATCCGGTAAAAAAGACCATCATACATACGCACAGAACGATATTCGGGCGAGTCATGGTTCTACCTCCGTCAGTTCGAATTACATACTACCAACCGCCAAAATTCGCGCGCCACGCCGTGACCCTATCACGCCGGTTTCCTTTTGATCAAGGTCTTGTTCGTTGGCCGTCGACTTTGCCGTTTGATTTTGTTTGACAAATCCCCGGGTTCGCGATTAGCTACGCGTCCAGACGTTGCGTGAAACCGGAGGAGTCATGAAGAAGTGTCTGTGGATCGCCCTGGCCTTGGTGGCCGTAGCCTTGCTGTTTTCCTGCAACAAGCAGAAGCCCGTAGTCCTAGACTATGAAAAGGCCGGAACGGAAAAAATATTCGATCAAAAGGGCCTACCCGGTGAAAGCCACGTGGGTACGCCCCCCGAGGACGCCAAGCACCGGGGTTACGAACCCTCTTCGGGCAAGGATGGCGAGAAAGAAGCCAAGCCGGAGCCGAAAGAGAAAGAAAAGAATCCCGTAGAGGAAAAGCCCGCGGAAAAGAAGCCCGCGGAGAAGAAGCCCGCGGAAAAGAAATAGCCTACCGCCTGTATGTCGTAGCCCTCGACTGTACTACTGACCCCGAAAATCTTCGCGTCCCGCGAAGATTTTTGAGTACTGCGTGGGTCATTGGGGTTGCGGCGGAGCCGCGCTGTGTATTTCTGCGTTTGGGTAACCGCTGGATGTGCCGAACAACCAGGGCGGAAACCGTAGCTGCTCTAAGTGTCCGTTTTTGTTACAATGCGCCGATTTTACCGGAAACATGGGTTTTTCTGGCATATTGCCGTAAAAATATTGGTTCGCGTGTCTCACTCGTGATACACTCTCGGCCGATGGTCAAGTTCAAATCCAAGCACGAGAAGAACACCAAGATCCAGATTCGTTCCGCTTCGGATGTTACCCGGGTGGTGGAGCAACCGGGCCAATTGGACACCCTGCAAGTGCGCCGGGCGCGCCTGGAGGTGATCCGGGGCCCGGACAAGGGGCTCTCGAAAGACGTGCATCACCTGCACGTGGTGGTGGGCACGTCGTCCAAGTGCGATCTGGTATTGAGCGATCAGTCGGTGTCGCGCCGGCATTTCGAGTTGGGCCCTTCGGGTAACGGTTACGTCTTCCGCGATTTAGGCAGCATGAACGGCTCCTTTCTCCGCGGCCTGCGGGTGGGCGAAGCCCTGCTTTTCGGTAACGAGAAAATCGAGATCGGCCATTCCACCTTGCTGTTTTCGACCCTAGAAGAACACGAAGAGCTGCCGCTCTCCGACAAGACGTCCTTCGGCACCATGGTGGGCCGCAGCGTGGCCATGCGTCAGGTTTTCGCCGTTCTGGAACGTGCGGCGCCGTCCGATGCCACCATTCTGCTGGAGGGAGAGTCGGGCACCGGAAAAGAGCTGGCCGCGGAAAACATCCACATTCATTCGCTCTGCAAGAATAAGCAGTTCGTCTTAGTCGATTGCGGAGCGGTTGTCCCTACGCTGATAGAGAGCGAGCTGTTTGGGCACTGCAAGGGATCCTTCACCGGTGCAGACCGTGAACGGGCCGGCGCGTTCGAAGAATCCAACGGGGGCACGGTTTTTCTAGACGAGATCAGCGAGGTGGACCTTTCCATCCAGCCCAAGCTTCTGCGGTTTCTAGATAAGCGCGAAGTCAAGCGGGTGGGGGAGAACCGCTATCGCTCCGCTAAGGCACGCATCATCGCGGCCACCAACCGGGATTTGACCAACGAGGTCGAGCAGGCGCGCTTCCGCGAGGATCTCTTCTATCGCCTGTCGGTGGTTCGCGTCCGGCTGCCGCCGCTAAGGGATCGCCGCGATGACATCGGCCTGCTGGCCCGGGAATTCATCACCAAGCGCTATCCCGATGTGGATCCCAACAAGGTCGTCACCGACCAGGTTACGGCCATGTTTCTCAATCACGACTGGCCCGGGAACGTCCGGGAGCTCCGCAACGTGGTGGAACGTCTCCTGCTCTTCCCCGAGAGTCCCGGGTCGGCCATCCGCCACAGCAAGGCCCCGGCGGAGGCGGAACCCTTCCTCGACAATATGTTGGAAATGTCCTTCCGCGAGTTCCAGGAGAAGCTGAAGGAGCACTACGAGAAGGCCTATCTCTCCGCCGTGCTGGATAGCTGCAACGGAGTCATGTCATGGGCCGCCAAGAAAGCCAGCCTACCACGGCAGTCGTTCTACCGGCTGGTGTCGAAGTATAAAGTGAAGAAATAAAGTGAAGCTCCCCGTGGCTAGCCACGGGGCATCCTGCAACCATCTGCATGGCTGCCTCAGGATTTGTCCGAGACGATGGAACCGTCGATTATTTCGACCTGGCGCGGGGCCATGGCGGCGATCTCGTGATCGTGGGTGACGATAACCAGCGTTACGTTTTCCTCCTGGTTGAGTCGTGAAAAGAGGGAGATGATCTCCTTGCCCACCTTCTGGTCCAGGTTACCGGTGGGTTCATCCGCCAGCAGGATGGAGGGCCGGTTGACCAGCGCCCGGGCTATGGCTACCCGTTGACGCTCGCCGCCGCTTAGCTCGGAGGGCCGGTGGTTGGCCCGACGATCCAGGTCCACCCGTTTGAGCGACTCCAGCCCCCGGGTTCTGCGCTCGCGCTTGCCCACCCCCGCGTACAGCAATGGCAGGCATACGTTGTCCAAAGCCGACTGCCGCGGGAGGAGATTGAACGTCTGAAAAACGAACCCGATTTTGCGGTTGCGGATGGTGGCCAGGGCGTCGTCGCGCATCTCGGAAACCAGCGTATCGTCCAGGCGATAAGTGCCCGAGGAGGGGGTGTCCAGACAACCAACGATGTTCATGAGCGTGGACTTGCCCGAACCGGACGGACCCACCACGGAAATGGAATCGCCGCCGGCCACCCTTAGATCGACTCCCCGCAGGGCGTGGACCTCGGTGTTGCCCATCCGGTAAACCTTGGTAATTCCGTGGATGTCGATCATTCAATCAATCGGTCAGGCGCTGATAGTCAGCGGGCGTTCTTCGTGGTGGGATTTGCGGATCCGGTTGTCATCATCGACGAGTACGACCTTGGGCTTATGGGAGCGGGCTTCTTGCTCCTCCAACTGAGCGTAAGTAGCCAGAATTACCCTGTGGCCGGGCTCGACCAAGTGGGCGGCGGCTCCGTTGACGCAGATCACTCCGCTGCCCCGCGGACCGGGAAGAATGTAGGTAATCAGACGAGCGCCGTTGTCGACGTCCCAGACATGCACCTGCTCCCAGGCCAGCATGTCGGCGGCGTCTAGCAGATTCTGGTCGATGGTCAGAGATCCTTCGTAGTCGATATTCGCCTCGGTTATCGTAGCGCGGTGAATCTTTGACTTGAACATAGACAGCCGCATATCCCTATCCTCACTACCCCCGGTTTTAACCGCGGCCGCAGGATCCTCGGGAAATGCCAGGAAAGGTAACTACCAAATTTACCGGTCCCGGTCGCACAAGGATCCAGGCGCGGCATCATCTCTGCCATGCATAATATTCCCCAAGACTGCTCTTTGTCAAGCGTTTCCCCGATTTCCGTGGTGTCCTTAGTACTTCTCAAAAAAAGCGGCTACACTTTTTGCGTGTGCCTTGCGAATCTCCGTATTGAGCTGGATGGTTTCGAGCGCCGTCTTGAAGGCTCGTAGACCACCTGGAATCGCCGCCGCTTTTTCTCCAAAGGCTGCTTTGAAATCATCCAGGTACTTCTCCCCGCATATATGACCACCCACCCGGAACAAATAGTTCGCTATAATCGGAGGAAAGACTTTCAGAACCCTATCCTGGTTTGCCTTGAAGAATTCGTATGTAATCTCCCGGGTGCGAGGTTCGCGGAGTTGCTTGCCGACAATTCCCACCGCCTCAATAAATTTAAACTTACCACTCGCCAACACGTCCAGGGCGGCTTTGGCTAATTCCGGTTCGACAAAGCCACCCAGCGCAGATAGCAACAATCTTCTAACCTGGGTATTCTTTGTTTTTCTCGCCTCATCAAGGATCTGATCGAATAGCGTTCGGTCTCCCTCGGTAACGCTTGCGTCCAGGGCGACTTTTGCCAGATCGATGTCCAATCCCTTGAGCTTCTTTAGCCATTTTCTGCCAAGGCGGGCACCCTCTGCCCTGATCTTCGATTTTCCTCCGTGCCTGACGATCAGCCCGAGGAGGTGCGTCCTCAGCGTCCGAGTCCGCTCATCTTCAATACCGGCAATCCAGCCCAGTTTCTCGGTGCGTGGAGCGAACACTTTCTGGATGTATCGCTCGAAACCGGACCGCAGTTTCTCGCCGACATGGTATTTCCGCAGGCGCCCAATGAACGCAGCCACTTGCTTGCCAACCACGGGATCGGGGTCACCGGCCAGTTTGGTGATAGTCTCCAAGACGTCCCGGGCCTCGACCTGCCCGCCGTTCATCAGCGCCTCCAGGTTGCCTATCAGACCCAGCTTTTCCTCCAGACCGAGCTTTAGAAAGTACGTCCCCAAATTCGCGAGCAGATCGCCCTTCGGCACGAACCGGTAATACCCATGCATGTTTGCATAGGGCCCGTCTGAAGACATCGGGTCCGATCCAATGCTCGAACATCCGAACCACCAGGGTTCCCTTTTCGTAGGAGATGTCGTCGAAGGCATCTTGGATGTCATCGTGTGTCTCGATGGGTTGGCGGATCATCCTGGCGTTCATCAGGCTGTCCGCTCTCATGGCCGTGCGTCTCACGGATGAGTAGAAATCCGTGGCCCAATCGGAATTCCAACGGGCCAATGTTTTCAAGTGCATCCATGTGGCCAGGGCTTCATTGAGCCAAAGGTCGTCCCACCAGGCCAGCGTGACCAAATCGCCCACCCACAAGTGAGCAAATTCGTGGGCGACTAAATAAGCACATAGTTGTTTCGATCTGAGCGTGGCCTGGTCCTTCGACATCAGGATCGAGTTGGACCCGAATGTGATCAGACCTGGATTCTCCATGGCGAAAATGCCATTCGGCACCGCCTCTCCTGCGGAAAACGCCATATACTTCCCGATCTGTTCTCAGCTTGCCGCGGTACCGGACGTGCAGGCTGGCCTCACCTGGACCGACGAAATCCTCGAACGCGAAACCCATGAAATCTTCACCCCCGTCTACGATGGAAACAGCCTGGGCTTCAGCTCCAACTCTCAGTTCGGCCCTTTCAACCTCGAGGTCCTTCGCGTTGAGCCACAAGACGCGAGTTGCCTGCTTGAAGCGGATATCGATATCAATGGAGCCCTGGAAAGTTTCGTTTTCGGGCACGATGGTCAAGTCTGCTTTGTACCGAAGCGGCTCCGCGGCATCACCCAGACGGAGCTTCGGAGGCTCGAGTTTGGCCTCCGTTTCTTTCTCCACGCGCGTCTTTTTGACCACTGCTTGGGTACAGCCGACCAACGCGATCGAAATGCAGGCAACGAGAACAAGCTTCACTATGGTAAATTTAGACATGCTTGAATTGTAAGGAGAAAATGCTTGTCCGTCAAGGAAGTCAAGTCGACCAGGATCTCCCACCCCCTGATTGAACGCACCCGATCTTGGCCCCTGGTCAACGGTTCCGGTTCCAACTAGGCCCCGGATTCGCCCTCGGCAACGGATCCGCACGCCCTGACTGATT
>JAUXGL010000262.1 GCA_030622135.1 Deltaproteobacteria bacterium | reverse complement strand
TAGTAGCACCGCGTATATTGAGTTCCTTTGGGCTGCGCTTTTTGCAGCACCCGTTTTCTGGGTGAAGTCAACAGGTTAGATCGAAACGTAGGGGCACCAGTGGGAGATTGGGGTTGATCGACAAAGCTTGCATTTTGCGTCCGAAAGTATAATTTTGTATGTGTTCAAGCCCTCATTTCTCGCCGGCAGCATTGACGTGGTGAAAATCGTGAGGCACGTTGGAAAGTGGTGTTTTCAACGAACAGCGGCATTTATTTGTGGCTGTTCTGAAAAGAGGACTACTGCCTAAATTGGTAAGAAACGACGGGTAGGCTCTTGGTTCGAAACTTTTTCGCACGTTGCGGCGCCTTTTGCCGCAGCTGAGTGAAGCGAGGCAGCGCCCTTTGGTGTGCCCTTGGGTGCGGAGCCACGCTGGGAGGATTTTGTGGGCGAAGACAAGATGTACGACGTGGTGATTGTCGGCGCCGGGCCGGCGGGGTTGGCGGCGGGGATCTACGCGGGGCGCGCGGGACGTCGTGCGGTGGTGCTGGATGGAATGGGGGGCGGCGGTCAGATGAACATAATCGATCGGATCGAGAATTACCCCGGGGTGGTGGACCTCGAGTCGGGGGCGCAGCTGGCCGAGATCATGCGCAAGCAGATGGAGCAGTTTGGGCTCACGGTTACCTTCGACCAGGTAGAGAAGGTGGAGGCCACCGAAGAGTTTGTCAACGTGGTCGGATCGGAGACTTACCAGACCCGGGCCTTGCTGATCGCTTCGGGGTCGCGGCACCGGCCGCTGGGCGTGCCCGGAGAGGGGAAGCTGATGGGCCGCGGGGTGAGTGTGTGCGCCACCTGCGACGGTCCCTTCTTTAAGGGACAGCCGGTGGCGGTGATGGGGGGCGGCGACTCGGCGCTGATGGAGGCCATATACCTCTCCAAGGTGGTCAAGCACGTCACCGTGGTTCACCGGCGTGACAAGCTGCGGGCGGAGAAGTACCTGCAGGATCTGGCCATGGCCGCCGAAAACATCGACTTCATCTGGGATACCCAGGTGGAGGAGATTCTAGGCGACAAGGAAGTGACCGGGGTGCGGCTGAAGAACAGAAAGACCGGGGAGATGCAAGAGCTTGAAGTTTCCGCGGTGTTTGTCTTCGTGGGTTTGCTGCCCAACACGGACTTTGTCAAGGGGGCCGTGGATCTCGATCCGAACGGGTTCGTGGTGGTGGACGCACGCATGCGTACCTCCCACCCGCGCATCTTCGCCGCCGGCGACGTGCGGGTCGGATCCGCACGGCAGGTAGGCGCGGCGGTGGGAGACGGGATCAGCGCACAGGTCTGCATTCAGGAGTTTCTCGACACGGATACTCCCCCGCGCGAATTCTGAGGAGCGAGGAGGTCAGACACTTGCACTTTGCATTTTGAAGTTCCGGAGAACAACCGAGGAGATGCAAAGTGCAAGTGTCTGACCCTCCCCGCTCCAGGAGACGGCTTGGTGGCCAAGGAACGTCCATTTTGGCTCAAAATCTGGGGTACTCGCGGTTCCCTGCCCGCGCCCCGGCCCACTACCAACGAGTACGGCGGCAACACCCCCTGCTTGGAAATTCGCGTGGAAGATCAGGTTCTTGTCTTCGACGCCGGCAGCGGGATCCGCTCGTTGGGCAAGAAGCTACAGAAGGATCTCAAGCCGGTCAGGGCCGCCATCCTGTTCACTCACTACCACTGGGATCACATTCACGGATTTCCTTTCTTCGGCCCGGCCTTCAGCCCGGACAACCACTTCGTTGTCTACGGGGAGCCCCGGGGTTCGCGGAACATCAAGGACATCCTCTCCGGCCAGATGGCCATGCCCTACTTTCCGGTCCCGCTGGAGGCCATGCAGGCGCGCTTCGACTTCCGCGAGGTGGGTCCCAAGACCACCTTCCAGATAGGTCCCGCGGTGATCCGGACCGAGTCCCTCAACCACCCCGGTCGGGCCATGTCCTACCGGGTCGAATACGGCGGCCGGGCCATCGTCTATGCCTCGGACACCGAGCACGGCTCCAAGATCGACGAGCGCCTGGTTCGGCACGCCGAGGGGGCGGACATCCTCATCTACGATGCCGCCTACACGGATGCGGAGATCCGCGGCGGCAAGAAGGGTTGGGGGCACTCCACCTGGACGGAGGGGGTTAAGGTGGCCCGGGCCGCCGGCGTGAAAAAGCTGCTTTTGTTCCACCACGAGCCCGCCCGCGACGATCGCGCTTTAGCGGCCATCGAGAAGGCCGCCAAGCGGCAATTCAAAGGCGCCGCCGCTTCCCGCGAACGTAAGCTGTACGTTCCCTGAAAGAGAGAGTCAGGGAGGCAGTGCTCTCGATAGCTGGACATCACCTGCGAGCGTGCAGGTTTCCCCGTCGTCGAAAACGAAGTGCAGGTCCAGCGTGGCGGTCACGGTGGCGGGATAGTCGGTTTTTTCTGCCTGGTGTTCTCCGGTGAAAAAACCCGCCAGGGTGTAATTCAGGGTATAATCGCTGTCGGTGGTATCGGGGGAATAATAGGCGCTAAAGGAATAGTTTTTCGGATCGTTTTTGTCGGTGGTGTCGCAGAGAGTGCCGGTGAGGACGGACCACCGCCCCAGGTTGTCCCTCGATTCGAGCTCGAGCGGAGTCTGGGCGATGACCTTGATGTATTTGTCGCCGGTGAGCAACGCGACATCCGCGCAGGTTTCGTTGAGTGACTCGATGGTGCCGTAGTATTCGCCCAGGAACGAGGGGCAACCATCTTCGCACGGTTCGCACTTGGTCCCTTCACAACCCGTCAACACCAGCGAAAACGCCAGAAGGACCCCGAAAACAACCCCGCTAACTTTGAACATGTCCCACCTTCTTGGCAATCCACGCACTTTCCAGACCAACAATAGGTAACTCAACCGGAAAAGTCAATCGAACCGGTTTGACCAGAATCTCCCACCCCATTTCCGGTCAATCCCAATCTCCCGCGTAAAAAGAGACACTTACGAGAGGACCACAAGTAAATTATCTCACTAGTACAGTGGCACCACGTATATTGAGTCCCCCTGAGAAGTCAATATGTTATGTCGAACCGTAGGGGCACCAGTGGGAGATTGGGGTTTGACCCAAAAGAGAAATCGTGTATGATCTTCGCTGCTTGAGTAAGGAAAACAAAAAGAAAACGAAGAAAAGACCCGGGTCTGCGCTTGTCCCGCTGGATTCGTTGCAGAGTTACCTCAACGAGATCGGGCAGTTCGATCTGCTCACTCCGGAGGAGGAGCATCGCCTGGGGGTGGAATACCAGCAGGCCGAGGACCCGCAGACCGCCTACCAGATGGTGACGGCCAACTTGCGCTTGGTGGTCAAGATCGCCTTGGAGTACCGTAGCTACTACCAGAATCTGCTGGATCTCATCCAGGAGGGCAACATCGGTCTGATGCAGGCGGTGAAGCGCTTCGATCCCTACCGGGGGGTGCGCTTGCCCTCGTATGCCCAGTGGTGGATTCGCGCGTACATCTTGAAGTTCGTTCTGGCGAACTTCTCACTGGTCAAGATCGGCACCACCCAGGTGCAGAGAAAGCTGTTCTATCGCCTGAGAAAGGAGCAGGACCGCCTGATAAAGGAGGGTTTCACTCCGGACTCCAAGCTGCTGGCCGAGCGCATCGACGTTCCGGAGAAGGAAGTCGTGGAGATGGAAAAAAGGCTTTCCAAGCGGGAGGCTTCTCTGGAAGCGACCAACCCGGTCACCGGCCAGTCACTGCACGACATCCTGGAAACCCCCACCGACAGCCCCGAGGAGATGGTTGCCTCCGGAGAACTGCGCAAGCGTACGCGCTCGGCCATGGAGTCGTTCCGCGAAACGCTAGACGATCGTGAGCGGGCCATATGGGACGATCGCATCGCCACCGAAGAGCCCCGGACCTTCCAGGAACTCGGAGAGGAGTACGGCATTACCCGCCAGCGGGTTCAGCAGGTGGAGCGGCGCTTGAAACAGAGGTTCTTGGAGTACCTGAAGCAGATCATTCCCGAGGCCGATGCTTTTCTGGCCTTTGACTGACTGAGGCTTGGCCGTGTGGTGCATTGGCTAGCTGAAGATATCCTCGATATTAACCGATTTGACCAGCACCGTGGTGGGTAGGTTTTCCATGAAGCCGGTCATGCGGGTCATGAAGGTGCTTTCCTGGCCTTCCTCGGGAAAC
>JAUXGL010000146.1 GCA_030622135.1 Deltaproteobacteria bacterium | reverse complement strand
GGTGGTCAGGACCGAAGGTATGAACCAAAGGATGCTGGCGGCAGCCGGAAGTCGGGCCCCCAGAGGGGAAAACTGAGTCTGGCAGGGCAAAATCCAACCAGATCCTGACGCCGTAGCAAAATGTAGAGGGACGGGAAGGCGCACTCCGTCAGTCCGGGAATATTACTTGACAGATACGGCTCAACTGGCTATATTTATTGCCAGTTGCTAGCTGTACTGGACAGATTTATTACCAGAAGGAAGACACATGATCGAAGTCATAAAGTCAATCATCCTGGATTTTCAAGAGGTTAGATTTACGACCGGGGTGCCCAGGCGTTTGCGGATCGAGGTGGTCCCCGGTAAGGCTACCGTCTGCGTCGGGGTTCGCCGCGGCGGTAAATCTACCTACCTGTTCCAGGTCATTCAACGGCTCCTGGATGACGGCGTACCGCGTGAAAACATCTTTTACCTGAATTTCTTCGATGACCGCCTCCACGATCTCAGGCAAGGAGGCCTGGGGGTGATCACCGAGGCCTATTATTCGCTCTATCCGGAGAAGAAAAACACGGAAACGGTCTATTGCTTTTTCGATGAGATCCAGGCGGTCGAAGGGTGGGAACCTTTTGTGGATCGTCTGATGCGGACCGAGCAGTGTGAAGTCTATATCACAGGCTCGTCGGCCCAGATGCTTTCAAGGGAGATCGCCACGCAAATGCGTGGGCGGGCATTGTCCTGGGAGATATTTCCCTTTTCGTTCAGGGAGTTCTTGGATTACAGGGGAGTCGAAAGCACAGGTCCCCTGTCGACAAGGAAGCGGCTTCTCGTACAGAAGGCATTTGAAGAGTACTGGGAAACCGGAGGCTTCCCCGAAGTCGCAGGACTCAACCGGCACCTGCGAATCAAGATCCACCAGGAATACTTTCGCGCCGTCCTGTTCCGGGACCTGATCGAGCGCCATGATGTTTCACATCCCAAGGCACTGACGGACCTCGCCCACCGGCTGGTGGACAACACCGCCTCGCTCTATTCCGTCAACAGCCTTACGGGATATCTGAAATCATTGGGTCACAAGGTTCCCAAGTCGACCGTGTCGGATTATCTGGAATGGTTCGAGGACGCGTATTTTCTTTTTACCGTGAGGATATTCGACGCCTCCCTGGCTCGCAGTAAAACCAACCCGAAGAAGATCTACTGTATCGATCATGCCCTGGTCACTTCGGTGTCTCCCGGCATCCTGGTCAACTTCGGGCATCTGCTGGAAAATCTCGTATTCACGGCGCTTCGACGTGTATCTCCCGATATCTACTACTGCAAGACGAAGGGTAGCCTGGAAGTAGACTTCATCGCGCAGATGCAGGACCGTTCGTGGATGTTGGTCCAGGTTTGCGAATCGATGGCCGAGCCTCGAACCAGGAAACGGGAAGTAACGGCCTTGGCCGAAACCATGGCCGAGCTAGGTCTGAAGACCGGAACGATTGTAACGCGGAATGAAGAGGAAGAGGTAAGAGTCGACAGCGGAAAGATAGAAGTCGTGCCGGCGTGGCGCTTCCTGCTCGGCGGGACCCTGTAAACCACTTATTGGGATTGGGGGGACGGGGAGCCCCGTTTTTCCCGCAGCCGCCGGAAGAACACCGAAAGCTCGGGTACCCGCAGCGCTACCGCGATTGCGAAGAAGACCGTCATGCCGCAGAGGCCCGCCAGGCTCAGGTAGAGCACCTTGTCGAAGAGGTGGCCGTCCTGGGCCCAGACGTCCATGCGGCTGAAGGGAAACGCGGCCGCGCCCGCGCACAGGGAAGCCGCCAGCACCCGCCAGGCCGAGGAGAGCACGGTCATCCCGCCCAGCGGGCCGATCTTCTTGCGCAGGTAGAAGAACAGCAGGACCACGTTGAGGGTGGAAGAGACGGTGTTGGCCAGGGTCAATCCCGCCGGCCCCATGGGCCACATGAGGATTGCGCCCATGCCGGCGTTGACCAGAAAGGCGACGAAGGCGATGGCCACGGGCGTCTTGACGTCCTTTTGGGCATAGAAGGCCGGCACCAGGTTGCGGATGCCCGCCACCGCCCAGATGCCCAGGGATGCCGCCAAAAACACCCGGGATGTCGCCAGGGTGTCCGCGTGGGTGAAGGCTCCCCGCTGCAGCAGGGTGCTGAGCAGAGGAACCCGACAGACCGCCATCCACACCATGGCGGGAATGCAGACGAACATGGTCAGCCGCAGAGCGAAGCCCAGCGTCTCTTTCAGCTTGTCGATTCTGTGCAGCGAGGCGTGCTCGGAGAGGCTGGGCAGGGCCACGGTGGCCACGGCCACGGCGAACACGCCCAGCGGCAACTCCAAGAAACGATCCGAGTAATAGATGTAGGTCACGCTTCCCTCGGGAAGCAGCGAGGCCAAGGCGCGCGAGACCAGGATGTTGATCTGGTAGACGGCGATGCCGAAGACCGCCGGACCCATGAGCTTGAGCATCTTCCCCACGGTCTCGTGGCCGGGATCCCAGCGGAACCTCAGGCGGATTCCCTTCCTGTGAATGAAGGGTAGCTGCAGCAGCACCTCCAGCAGGCCTCCGGCCAGCACGCCGATGACCATGGCGGCGATCGGGGGCCGCACCACCCCGGAGAGCAGCAGCACCACCGTGATGATGGCCGCATTCAGCAAGACCGGCGCCGCCGCCGGCGCGGCAAAGTGGCGGTGGGTATGCAAGATGCCGATCAGCAACGAGGCGAACCCGATGAAGAAGAGATAGGGAAACACCAGGCGATTGAGAAAAACGGTCAGCTCGAACTTTTCGGCTTCGAACCCCGGGGCGAACAGCTTCACCAGCAGAGGAGAGGCCAACACACCGACGACGGTCACGACGAATAGTACAATGGTAAAGAGGGTAAAAGTCACGTTGTACAAATGCCGGTTTTCTTTCTCGCTGCGAGTGGACTTGTAGGCAATGAAGGTGGGCACGAAGGCGATGGAGAGCGCCCCCTCGGCGAGCAGGCGCCGGAATACGTTGGGGATGGTGAAGGCGATGTTGAAGGCGTCCGCGGCCATGCCCGCGCCGAACAGGAAGGCGAACACCATGTCGCGCACCAGCCCGGCCACGCGACTGAGCAACGTCAGGCCGGACACCGTCCCGATGTGCTTGGTCAGGAATTGCTCGTCACTCACTTGGGCCTATTTACCGACGATCTTGAACTCCACCCGCCGGTTGGAGGCCCTTCCGCGGGCCGTCCGGTTGGAGGCGATGGGTTGGGCCTCTCCGTGTCCCACCGAGCCGAGCCGGCCGGGATCGATCCCCTTGCGCTCCAGGTAATCCCGGACCGAGCGGGCGCGGTTCTCGGACAGCTTTTGGTTGGAGGAGTCGGAGCCGCGGCTGTCGGTGTGGCCCACGATGGATACGCGCATCTTGGGGTAGTCCTTCAACACCTGGGCCACCTGGCCGAGCAGGCGGTAGGACTTGGGCAGGATGCGCCACCGGGCCGTCTGGAAGTGAACCTTCTGCTTGATCTCGATGCGCTGCTTGTCCCGGTTGATCTTGACCAGGGAGTACTTGCGCGGGCAGCCCTTGCCCTGGGGGCTGTCGGGAGGACCGGGCTCGTTGGGGCACTTGTCCTCCGCGTCCAGGATGCCGTCGCCGTCGTTGTCGGGATCGGGGCAACCGTCCTCGTCCTGGAAGCCGTCCTTGTCTTCCGGATCGTTGGGACACCTGTCGCCGGTGTCGGGGATGCCGTCCTGGTCGTTGTCCAGATCGGGGCAGCCGTCCTCGTCCTCGAAGCCGTCCTTGTCCTCGGGCTCGTCGGGACACTTGTCCACGTTGTCGGGAATCCCGTCCCCGTCGCGATCCTGGACCGGGCAGCCCTGGTTGTCCGGGGGACCGGGCACGTTGGGGCACTTGTCCTCGATGTCGGGAACGCCGTCCTGATCGTTGTCGAAGTCGGGGCAGCCGTCCTCGTCCTCGAAGCCGTCCTTATCCTCGGGATCGTCGGGGCACTTGTCGTCCACGTCGAGAATGCCGTCCCCGTCGCGATCGGTCTTCTTGATGGCCACGATCTTCGGGGCCACGATCTTCGGGGGAACCTTGACCAGGACCTTCTTGGGGCCGCAGTCCTTGGAGTCCTCGATGGCCCGCCTAACCGCCGCGATGGAAACCTTCACGTGCTCATCGGCGCGCAGCCAGTTGCCCTGGTCCAGTTCGTCCAGGCAGAAACGGACATTGGTCTCGGCGATGGCCAGGTCCCTGGGGGCGCACTTGTAAGCCCCGCTCTCCCGGGCCTTGGCGATGTCCCGCTTGACTACCTCGGCATCGGTGCGGATCTTGGAGCCGGAGACACAGGCGGAGATGAGCAGACCGAAAACACCAACTGCAAACAAAAATACTGCGAGACTCCGGACGGATATCATGAAAGCACTCCTATTCCCTTGCCACCAAGCCACAAACTAATCGCGTTCTCTTTTCAACGAGCGCTCGCTCGCCTTTTTGGCCAGGTCCCGAGCGTCCTTGGCGTAGTCGATGGCATACTCGAAATCGGACGTGCCCCACTTCTCCCGGGCTTTGTGCAGGTACTGCTCGGCGGCGTAGTACTCGTAGGGGGACTTCTTCTCGGAATCGGCGGTCTTGGCGCCCTGCAATGCCGTGTCGGATTGCACGATCAGGGAGGTGGACTCCACCGGACCGCAGCCCAGGGAGATGACCAGAAGAACGGCCAGCAATGCAGCAATCAATACCAGTTTGTTTTTCACCGCTACGAACCTCGCAAGGGTATGATTTGAAAAAGTTTTTATCAGATAGGCTCTCGTGCTGTCAAGGAATTTTGGAAATCTCCGTGATTCGGAGTAACCGCCGCAAAGCAATGGGAGTTGCCGCGAAAGGTGACAAGTGAGAGATTTTATAAAGAAAAGCCTTTTTTACGAGGTTGTGCATGTGAGATAATCGCCAACCGTAGACGGGAGGCAAGTCATTTTAATTCTTTTGCCGTTATTGAGCCTGCTGGCCGGACTGAGCGTCGCTCAGGCGGCCCGCCAGCAGATTCGCCGAGGCGCCATGCAGTGGCGGGAGCCCTATCTTCCGGGGCTGTTGATCTTCGAGTTGCTGGTCCTGTTGCCCCTGGGAGGATATTTCTTCTACAGCCATCCGGGTTGGAGCACGCTGTATTTTTTCCCGGCCCAGGAAGCCTCCTCCAGGATCGGAGTGGCCATGCTTCTGGGATCGCTGATCGCCGCGGTGGTGGGCTACCAGATCGGTCATGTCCTGTGCCGGCGCCGGCAAGACCGGGCTCTGTGGGCGGCGGTAGCTCTGTCGGCGGGCGCCGTGGTTCTCTTCTTCGTCCTGGCCGGGGACCGGTTCGCCCGGTTGGCACCGGACGGGGACTACGAAAATGCGCCCAAGCTCCTAAAGACCAGCATGGGCATGACGCTGTCTTTCGTAATCCCGGTGGTATCGGGCGGTTGGATCTTCCTGCTGGTCTTGTTCGGGTTCGAGGGCAGAAGAATCTTCCGGGCCCGGATCGGCACCGTGCGCAGTGACGCCGGCTTTTCTTCCCCGTCCCCGCGGACCGCGCCGATGCCCGGCCCGGCGGGCATGCACGCGATCCCCGCCGCCAGCACATTGAGTGAGCAAAAGCCGCCGGTTTCCAAACCTTCGGGTTTGCCCCCACCGTCCGAAAAGAACTCCAGCGGCAAAAACGCCTCCTAAGGGCTGATGCCCGGATCCATAACCTTCCAGTACTCTCCCCGGCGGGAGTTTTGCAAAAACTTGGCCGTGCCGGGGTGCGCGATGGTAGTATTGAAGAGGTGATTGCGACGGCATTCAAAATCCTCCTGCTGGTGTTTTTGGCGGCCCCCCCAAAGAACTTCTCCGTCATGAGCCCCGGGGAAATCGATGCCTTTCTGACGGAATTGACCAAAAACGAGCCCGACCGCCTGCGGCGCCTGCTGAAAGTCAGCCGGATGTTTCTCCAGGTACCCTACGCCTGGTCTCCTCTGGGAGAAGGAGAAGGAAACACCCCCGACGAAGATCCCCTCATGCGCTTCGATGTCGCGGATTGCACCACTTTCCTGGAGACCTCCATGGCCATGTTTCGTTCGTCCAGCCTGGAGGAGGCACAGAAAGTGCTGCACGAGATTCGCTACATAGAAGGCAAAGTCGGCTACCGGCACCGCAAGCACTTCATGATGGCCCAGTGGATTCCCCTGAACCAGAAAGCCGGCTTCATCACCGACATCACACGAAAGATCGGCGGCGACGCGGTTGCGGTGGCGAGCAAGCGGCTCGACGCCGAGGTGTGGAAACGGCGGCGCAAACAGGCCGGCTGGCCGGAGCTGGACGCCGGAGAGGTTCCCGCGGGCGTCTTCCGCCTACCGATTATTCCCATCGATCGCGCCCGGGAGCTCGCCTCCCGGATTCCCGCCGGCACGATCGTAAACGTCGTGCGGATCGACTACCGCAGCATGCCGGTGCGGATCTCCCACCAGGGATTGGTGGTCGTGCGCCGGGGCAAGCGCTACCTGCGGCACGCGGCGCGCTCGGGCTACCAGAGAGTCGTCGACGAGTTGTTGGATACCTTTCTTCGCCGCAACCAGGCCTACAAAAAATGGCCGGTGGCCGGCATCAATCTACAGAAGATCAGGTGAGGCGAGAGTGTACCCGGCTCCTACATTGTCCTACGCAACCAAGGAAAGAACCCAAACGTCTATAGAGATCCTGGAGATTGAAATATGCTTGAAGTCTAACGTCATTCGTGATAACTGTTTTTTTCTGCGGACATTGGCGGGATAATCAAGGTGTCGCCTTTTTCGGAGGCCGGGTTGTTCAAGCTAATCATCGAAGACGATGAGGGACACACCACTATAGTACCGCTGGTGAAGGAGGAAATCACCATCGGCCGCAAGGAAGGCAACACCATCCGGCTGACCGAGCGGAACGTATCGAGGCACCACGCCCGACTGCTCAAGTCCAACGGAACGGTCTTCATCGAGGACCTGGACAGCTACAACGGGGTCAAGGTCAACGGCGACAAGATCGCCGCCCGGACCAACGTCCGCGAGGGAGACCTGATCGAGATCGGCGACTACCACTTCGCTCTGCAATGGATCGAAGAGCAGATTCCTCCGCCGACTCCGTCCGGGACACCTCCAATTTCCAAGCCCGAATCTCCTCCGGCCCTGCCGCCGGCCCAGGACCGCGAGGACCGCGCGCCCATCCAAGCCTACGGGCCCACCGCGGTCTTGAAGCTTCCGCTGGACGATAAGACCGATGAGCGGGGGCGGGTGCGAACCATCCCGGAGAACGAGGCCGGCCGGCTGGTAATCACCAGCACCGATCTGGGAGGCTCGGAGTTTCCCCTGACCCGGAGCGAGATGCTTATCGGGCGCACCGAGGAAAACGACATCGCGCTCGCCCACCGATCGATTTCCAGCCGGCACGCCAAGATTGTCTACGATGGCGGGATCTACCGGATCATCGACATGGACAGCGCCAACGGCGTTCTGGTCAACGGGGAAGAATACGCCCGCGTGGACCTGCGCCGCGGTGACAGCATCGAGTTGGGCCATGTCCGCATCCGCTACGTGGCACCGGGAGAAGTCTACCAGTACGCCTCCGATCAGGCGGCCGAGATGGTGTCCAAGGAGATCCAGACGGAGGTGCTGGATACCTTGGTTGTGGAGGAGCGGCTGGAGAAGCCGGCCACCGGGAAGAAAATCGGCCTGATCACCGGAAGCGTGGCCCTGGTGGTCCTGATCGCGTTCGGCATCTACCACTTCACCCAGCCCGGTGAGGATCCCGGCGAGGAGCCGGCCGTGGTGGTCACAAAGTCCGAGCCCGTTCCTATGGTCGAGCCGAGCCGGGAGGATCCCGCGGCGCCGTTGTTCAAGGAAGGCGAGGCCAAGCTCGGCCGACATGACTTCAAAGGCGCCATCATCGCCCTCAACGCCGCCCTTAAGCAGAACCCAAAATACCCCGGCGGGCGGACCATGATCGAAAAGGCCCGGGCCGAGGAGGAAAACTCCCAGTTGTTTTCGAAGGTCCAGACGGCCATTGCCAAAAAGGACTACGACGCGGCCTGGAAGTTCATCGCCGAGATTCCGGCCGACAGCGTGTTTGCCCAAGAAACCGAGATCATCAAGCCCGAGGTGCGGACAAAGTACATTTCCTTCCACCTCAACAAGGCCAAGCAGTTCATGGACAACGGCCTGCCGAACAAAGCCCTGAAGCACGTCGAGTCGGTATTCATCGTCAACGAGAAGAACATGTACGCCATCAACCTGAGGAAGGAAATCAACCGGATGGTGCAGGTGGCGAAGAAGCCGGCGGCGGTGGCAACCGCGGATAAACCGACGACGATTCGGAAGAAGCCCCCGGCGACCAAGCTCTCCAGGAAGAAGGAGCTGACCAAACTCCTCGACGAGGGCAAGAAAGCGGTGCGCGCCAAGCGCTACGCCGACGCGGTTTCCGCCTTCAGGGCCGCCCTGAAGATCGAGCCACGCAACTGCGGCGTGCTGGTCAGCATCGGGATACTCTACGCGCGCTGGGGTAAGCGCGAGAAGTCCTATGTCTACTACAAGAAGTTCTTGGAGTACTGCCCCAAACACATGCAGGCACCGCAGGTCCGCCAGATCGTCCAACAGTTCGAGGACTGGAAGCGCCAGAACCGCTAACCGCCATTGCTCACCGATTTCTACGGTAGTCCTCGTTTTTCAGAGGGCTAACCGCCATTGCTCACCGATTTCTACGGTAGTCCTCGTTTTTCAGAGGGCTAACCGCCATTCTACAATACGGCTCTCAATATGTCGGCCGGGGCCAGTCGGTCGCCCGCCTGAATCCGGGCCGTCGCGTCCCCCAGCGCCGAGCCCAGGTGCCGGCCCAAAAGCTCGAGCAGCCGGCGATCGCGGCCGTCCAGGCGGGGCTTCTGGGGGTACAGCCGGTTGACGGTGACGAGGCCCAAGGCCTGGCCCTGGTAAAGCACGGGCGTGACGGCCAGAAGCTCCGTGGCGATGCCCGGGATCGGCCAGGGTTGATCGGGGACCTGCAGGGCGCATTGCGCCAGCGCCTGTTGCAGGGGGCCCTGCAGCGGCAGGTGTTCCGCCACGGACGCGGGAAGTCCGCGCGAGCCCGTCACGACCAGGAGCTTCTTCTGCGGATCGAAAAGGAAGATGCCCGAGGCGGCCACCCCCATCAGGTCGCTGAGTATATCCAAGGCCGCGGCCACCAGCTGCTTGGGCCGGCGCTCCGCGTGCAGGGTTTCCAAAAGCGTGAGCGCGGCCGACTGTCGCAGGTGCTCCTGCTGCAGGTTTCCCAGCGATGCCTTCAACTGGTCGCGCTCTTCCTTTAGATAGGTAATCTTGGCGCTTTCCGCCGAGGGCGTCTCCAGGCTCATTTCCTCCGCCCGGTAGCTCAGCCGACTGAAGACCCCGCGGCCGCGTTCATAGTCGGTCGAGGCCGCCAACTCGTCGATCACCTCGGCCGACTGCTCGTCTAAGCAAATGAAGTTTACCCCCATCCCCCCGGGCCGGTCCTCGGTGGGTTCGGCCGTGCGCATCACCCGCCCGAAGGCCATGATCGGATCTCCGCACGGCGGCGGCAGCGAAAAAGACAGCCGCAGCCGGGTGCCCACCGGCAAGGGGTGATCCATCTCGATGAAGACCCCCGAGCGAGAAATGTCGTGCGTGTACTCGAAAAAGATCCCCTTGAAGTTCTCGAAGGAGATTTGCATTGAGGTAGACACCCGCGGAAACCGCCGCTGGCCCACCCGCCCCAGCAAAACCTCAACCTTGCGGATAAGTGCGGCGTCGTCCAGTGGCTTGGTCAGGTACTCGTCGCACCCGAACTCGACCGCGCTGAGAATGTCCTGCTCCCGGTTGGACGAGCTGACCATGATAATAGGAATGGACCGCAAGGCCGGATCCCCCTTGACCTGGCGGCAAACCTCCAGCCCGCCCATCCCGGGCATATTGATATCAATCAAAGCCAGGTCGGGCGGGTTGGCCCGGATCTTCTCCAGCGCTTCCTCCCCGCCGGAAGCCTCCTCGATCTCATACCCGTAGCTACCCAGCACCGTAGCCTCCAGGTGCCGGAAAAGTCTGACGTCATCGACCAGGAGTATGCGGGCCATCTCTCTCTCCGATTCGACCAAGATTAGGGGGTTTGGCCGGGCTTTGCAACCGGTTTTTGGAGGCCCAGAATAACTTGACGGAATCTTTAGCGGGGTGATAGCTTGATTTTGGGAAACTGAAAAGGAGAGCCGTTCCACGCTCTTGGGGGGCGTCATGAAAAGTTTGGCTGTGCGAATCCTCGTTTTGGACGACGATCCGAAAGCGGGGATGGTGTTACGAAATGCCCTCAAGGAGGAGGGCTACCGGGTTAATGTGGCCACCTCCTGGAGAGCTGGGGTGAAGTTGGCCGGGGCGGGCCGGTTCCATATCCTCATCCTGGATTTGAAGCTGGTGGGTGCGGGGGAAATTGGCGTGCTGGGGGAGATCCAGGCCAGGCAAAAGGACATGTCCACGATCGTGCTCAACTCGACGCCGTCGGTGGAGTCGGTGGTGGCTTCCATCAAGAGCGGGGTGTACGACTACGTGGAGAAACCCACCGACATCCGCAAATTGCTGACGGCGGTCAAGAACATCATCGAGGAAAAAGGCCTTATGCAAAGACCGGGTGAAAAACTCTTGTTCGCCATCGGCTCGCGGCTGCGGGCCGTTCGACAGCAGAGGAAACTCACCCTGCGCCAGGTAGCCCAGAGCACCGGCCTCTCCGTCAGCCTGCTCAGCCAGGTAGAACGAGCCGAATCCGCCGCCTCGGTGATCTCGCTACGCAAGATCGCCACCGCCTTGAATACTTCTCTCCACACTCTCTTCGAAGGCCTCTAGGACGGGCAGGCGCTAAGGACTGGGATTACAAGTGTCCCCATCCGGCTTGCAGTTGTTCACCGCACCCCCAACATCCGTACAGGTGAACGACCCCATGGGGTGCACCAGGCTTCCGCACTCGTCCCCTGTTGGGCAGGGCAACCCGCAGTACTTCTCCCCGGGCTTGGCCGTGCTCTCGATGCACTTGGAATCGCCGCCGCAATCGGCGTCCACGGCGCACAGGCTACACAACGGCGACGTGGCGTCCGGCTGCTTGCAGGCGGGGCCGTAGGCCGTCACCACGGCGTGCCAAACGCAGTCCATGGCGAACTGTGAGCAGTAGGCATTGGTGTCGCAGACGGCCGAGCAGGCACCGTCGACACACAAGTCGTTGCGACAGGGGTTCTGCCCGTCGCAGGCATCGGTGGGGGCGCCGCCGGTGCCGGTGAGGCAGATGGGCTCCATCGGCTGATTGGGCGGCGGCGCGGCCAGGTGGCAGTATTCTCCCGCCGTGGTGCAGCCCGCGTCGGTTTGGCAGTTGGCTCCGGTACCGTCGGCCTGGATGCAAACGCCCACGACATCGTCGGAGCCGCTAAACTGCAGGCCGCCGCACAGCCAACCATTCGGGCAATCGGCGTGATGGGTGCAGACCGCCGAGCAGAAGGACGGTCCGCCGCCGGAGGTCAGACACAGATCGTTGTAGCAGCGCGGCTGGCCTTCGCCACACACATCGCCGAGCTGTCCGGATGGATCGTGTGCCTGGAGGCACACGGCCTCGATGGCGCCTAAAGGAGTCTGGTTGTAGGTGCAGGCCTCCCCGGCGGGACAATCGGTGTCCCTTCCGCAGGGATCGCCCGAGCCCGCGGCCGGGGAGCAGGCGCCGTAGATGTTGGGATCGCCTTGAAACGACAGTCCGCCGCACATGAAACCATCCGGGCAGTCGGCACTTTCCTCGCAGACCGCCGAGCACCAGGAGTCAACTCCGTCGGTCAGGCAGAGGTCGTTGTAGCAGGGCGGCAGCCCCTGCCCGCATTCCGCACCGCACGGTGAGCCGGGATCGTTGCGCACCTTGCAGATAGATTCGATGCCCTCCACGCCCTGATTGTAGGTACAGATCTCGCCGTCGGGACATTCGTGGTCCGCGGTACAGGGGTTGGCCGATCCCTCGAAGGGAAAGCAAATGGGGATGGAATGCGTATCGGTGAGACCCAGGCAACAGATGCAGACAGTGCCCTCGGGGCAGTGCTCGCTGGACTCACAGGCGATAGAGCAGAAGCTGGTCTCGTCGGCTGCGAGTAAACACATATCCCCCCAGCAGGGATCGGCGCCGTCATCGCCGCAGCCCTTGGTCCCCGGCGGGGAGCAATCGGGGGCCTCCAGGTCGCAATTCTCGGTGATACACAATTTTTTCAATTCGTCGTTTGAGTTCACATAGTAACCGCACAACTCACCGTCCGGACAGTCGGGGTACCCGCCACAATCCTGCAGCGAGCCTTCAAACCCCAGGCACATGCCGACTTCGGCAACAACGTTGCCCGCATCGTCCATGCGGAAACTCATGGTGGCGCAGCGCATCCCCTCGGGGCAATCGGAGTCGAACTCGCAGATCTCCGAGCAATGGCCGGACATGCAGTAGAAACCCGCGCAACGCTCGCTGGCGGGCAGGTTGTTAGGATCGGAGCTGGTGTCGCAAGCCGAACCCGTGGGCAAATCGCCAAGGGTGGCGCAAAGGCCGATCAGACCGGTCATGTCGTCGTTGGGGAAGGGGGCACAAACCTCCGTTCCCCGGCAATCCCCGCTCCGGGTGCAACCATCGTCCCGCTGGGGCTGGCAGTATTTCTGGCCGCCGCCGATGGCCTCGCATCTGAATGTCGTTTTGGGATCGTCGGGATCATCGCACTCGTTGCAGTCGCCTTCTGTGTTGCACTGCTTGGAACAGTAAGCGTTGGGATCGTCGAGGCCGGCGGCGGAGCTGGCCAGGCAGATGAAGTTCTGGCCGCAGGCGGTTTCCGACTGGCAGGCGCACGAGGCGCCGCATCCGCCGGAGTTGTCCCCGCAGTTGCAACCCGAACCCAGCTTGAAGCAGACGTAGTTCTCGCCACCGATGTCATTGCAGCACATCGCCTTGCCGTCGCCGGAGTGGTTCTTGCATTCGGAGTTGGTGTTGCAACCGCGCCTGCTGCAGTAGCCGGTATCTTCGCCGCCGTACATTATGCAAAAGTTGGTCTTGCAGTCGGTGCCGTTCGAGCAGATCTGGCCCGACTCCAGCGGCTCGCCCGTGCGGATGCAGCAGGTCCGGTCGAACTGATCCATCCGGTAGGCATACTCGCACTCGCAGTAGGCGTCCCCATCCTCATCGATCTTGCACACTCCAAACCCGCAGCAGTCGTTATCCTGCTTGCACATCGCGGCGGTGGGACGCATGCAGATGTCGACCACTTCGCACGGGGTGGTGCAACACAGGGGATTCTTGTCGTTGGGCGCGGTACCGCCGGTGCACTCGCAGTATGGTTGCCCCTGGCCGTCCAGCTTGCAAGTGCCGGCGTCACAGCAATCGATGCCGGCGCAAGGATCGCCGTCTTTGACGCAGCTCTTGCCATCGGTAGTGGGAACGTAGCCGGCCGCGCAGACACACTGCGGCTGGCCCTCGGGCTCCGTGCAGGTTCCGTGGGCCGAGCAGGCGACGTCTTCGCAGGCCAGTTCGCATTCCTTGCCGCTGGCGGAGGTCTTGTAGGGCGAATCGCACTGGCAAAACGGTTTTCCGTCCATGTCGGTACACTCGCCGTGGCCGGAGCAGGTCACACCGCTGCAGAGATTGGGTCTCTGCTCCTCGGTGCAACCCGCGGCCCCGAGGGTCATCGAGAACAAGACGGCGAAGGCCAACGAACATTTTGTACCGGATATAAACTCCATTTATTCCTCCTACCTACTGTACGAGTAGAGTACTGCCACAAACGACCCCATATTCTGTTCGCTGGCCCCCTTGATGTCAACCCCTGAATAAACCCGATCCACCACCTCGTTTTGCAACTCCGCGTCGCAGCACCGAAGTCGATGCTCGACGTTACGAACCACGCCTCCGCTCGACTTCAGCGCAGCTCCTTGATTTGCAAAACGATCTGGCGT
>JAUXGL010000258.1 GCA_030622135.1 Deltaproteobacteria bacterium | reverse complement strand
TGTGGCATATTTCGATCACCTCATTGGTGAAGGTTGTTGGTCGATACCACAACTCTAACATCCCGGTTTCCGGGAAACAATGAGGTATTTTCATTTAACGGGGTGGGAGATCACGGGTCTCGATTGGGGCTTGACATCTGTACGTATGTTCAGTATCCTGCCAGAATACTCGGGAGGATTGCATGAAAGGACTGACCGGCCGGCAGCGGCATTTGCTTGAGTTCATCGAAGACCATGTACGCATCCACGGCTTTCCGCCATCCATCCGCGAGATGGCCGACCACATGAACATCCGCTCCACCAACGGGGTCAACGACCACCTCAAGGCACTGCAGAAGAAAGGCTATATCGCCAGAGGCGCGGGCTTGAAATCGCGGGCCATCTCATTGCTCATCCCCGCGAAGCGCACGTCCGCGCGCAAGCCGGAGGAACCCGTCGTGACGGTGCCCATCCTGGGAAGAGTGGCCGCGGGCGCACCGATTTTGTCGGACGAAAATTTCGAAGGCACCATCAGCCTAGGCCGTTCGCTGCTGCCGGCAAACCGCAACCTCTTCGCCTTGCGGGTGCGAGGCGATTCGATGATCGACAAGGGCATCCTCGACGGCGACGTCGTCGTGGTCAAATCGCAGCCGAGCGCCGATTCCGGGCAGATCGTCGTGGCCCTGCTGGACGGGGAAGCCACGGTCAAGACCTTCCGCCGCCAAAAGAACCACATCCGCCTGGAGCCGGCCAACGATAACTTCGAACCCATCGTGATCCACCGGCAAGACTTCGCGCCCACCTCCATTCTGGGCGTGGTCACGGGAGTCTATCGAAGACTCAGCCATTAGCCATTGGCTGTTAGCCTTTAGCTAAACGCTAAGAGCTAAGAGCTTCCTCGCCTTGACATCATCCGGTCCATCGGATACCTAGAAGCCCATGGCGCAGGGTCGCAGGATTAAATCACCCGAAGGCAATCCCTTCGAACGGGGCAAGCAGGTGCGGTTCCAGTTCGAAGGACGCTCGCTTCAAGGCTATGACCACGAGCCTCTGGCCGTCGCTCTGATGGCCGCGGGCGTCCGTGTGTTCGGCCGCAGCCTGAAGTACCATCGCCCCCGCGGTCCGGTGTGCCTGCACGGCCATTGTTCCGGCTGCCTGATGCGCGTCAACGGAGTTGCCAACATACGCACCTGCGAGACGCCCTGTCGCTCGGGAATGGTGGTGGAGAGACAAACGGGCTGGCCCAGCGCCGGTCTGGATTTCTTTCGGGCCGTGGATCTGCTCTCGGGCGAGCGCCTGGACCATCACGGCATGTTCACCGCCAGCTCCGTGCTCAACCGCATAGCCGGCTATGTGGTCCGCAAGCTCTCGGGCCTGGGCGCCCCCCCCACGGCCGATCCCCAGACTCCGGTACCGATCTCCCGCTTCTCTTCCGATGCGGTGGTTATCG
Source organism: Deltaproteobacteria bacterium (assembly GCA_030622135.1). Taxonomy (GTDB): domain Bacteria; phylum Myxococcota; class B64-G9; order B64-G9; family B64-G9; genus JAUXGL01. The sequence continues at coordinate 2,891 of JAUXGL010000258.1, read as the reverse complement.
GAGCCGGGGCGGCGGGGCTGTCGGCGGCCAAGACCCTTTCAGGGTGCGGACACAATGTTGTCCTGCTGGAGGCCGAGGAGCACCGCGGGGGACGACTGCTCGACGGTGCCACCCAAAACGGGTGGGAGCGAATACGCGATTTCAAGGAGGAGATCGAGTCGGTGGCCGGGATCGAGATTCACGTAAAGACACCGGCGCTGGCGGTCTACCCAGGCGACACCCTCCAGGTGGTGGCCGGCAACGAGGGTAAGACCTTCTGGATTTCGGCCCGGCGGCTGATCGTCTGCACGGGCACCTATGAGCAGATCCCGCTGTTTGAAAACAACGATCTCCCGGGCATCTTCGGGCCCCGCGCCATGGACCGGCTGGTCTGCGGCTACTCCGTGGTGCCGGCAGAACCCGTGCTGGTGGTCGGCGAGCGGGACGCAACCCTCCGCCTGGCCGGTCGGCTTCGGGAACTGAACGTAACCCTGGCCGGGGTGGTGACCACCCGCACGGAGGGAGATGCGCTGACAAGCCTGAAGCGGAAAAACGTGGAGATTTTTCAGGATCGCCGGATCGTGCGCGCCCTGGGCGGCAAATGGCTGGATCGGGTGGAGCTCGCCCACCGAAGCTCGGAGCAATCCGACCTGGTGCTGGATTGCCGGGCGTGCGTCGTGGAAGCTCCCCCGGCCCCGGCCTACGAGCTGGCCCATCATGCCGGCTGCCGGGTGTCTTTCTCCTCGCAAAGCGGTTACCTGGTTCAGGTAAACGACGAAGGGCAGACCACCCACGGCCAAATCTTCGCGGCCGGTCACATCGCGGGCTCCGACTCCGTGGACGCGGCCGCGCAGTCGGGAGAACGAGCGGGCCTGGCCTGTGCCCTGTCGCTGAAGGACGACGCCCAGGTGCGCCGGCGCCTGGAATCGATGCAAAAGGGGTAACCGTCATGGGCAGAACCATCGTCTGCAGATGCGAGGACGTGACCGTCGAAGACCTGAACCAAGCGTTCTCCGAAGGCTACCGCGACCTGGAGTCCTTGAAGCGATACACCGGCTTCTCCACCGGATTCTGCCAGGGCAAGTGCTGCACCGCGCACGCCGCCCGGTTCCTCTCCGCCCTGAAAGGCGGGGACGACACCGTGGCCGATCCCATAAGGACCCGTCCGCTGCTCCACCCCACCCCGGCCTCCCACTTCGCCCGCGCCGTCGAGCTGCTCGACGAGGAGAGCAAATGAGAGATCGCGCCGCACCAAAGGGCACGGCGCCGACAACAGCGGCCACCGAGGTGCACCCACGTTGGGAACATCCAGTAATGGAGGGAACATGAGGGATCGCGCCGAACTAGTCATCATCGGCGGAGGGATCGTCGGGCTCTCCTTGGCCTACCAGCTGGCCCGCATGGGCATGACCGACGTGGTGGTCCTGGAGCAGGGATACCTGTGCTTCGGCGCGTCGGGAAGAAACGGCGGGGGCGTCCGCCAGCAGTGGTCCACCGAGGAAAACATCCTGCTGGCCAAGCAGAGCGTGCGCATGTTCAGGCAGCTGTCCCGGGAGATCGGGCACAACATCTGGTTCCGCCAGGGCGGGTACTTGTTCCTGGCCCGGAACGCGGAGACGGCGGCCGCACTGGAAAAAACGGTGAAGCTGCAAAACCGGATGGGCGTCGGAACCCGGATAATCTCCCCGGCCGCGGCCGCACGGCTAGTTGCAGGCCTGCACACGGAGGGGATTGAAGCCTGCTCGTACAATTCCAGCGACGGGGTGCTGTTTCCCTGGCCAGCCGTGTGGGGCATGGCCTCGGTGGCCCGTCAGCTGGGCGTTCAGATCAACACCCACACCCGCGTGACCGGCATCGACGTGAAGGGCCGTGAGGTCGTCAAGGTGGTCACCGACCGCGGGGCGGTGGCAACCCGACGCGTGGTCAACGCCGCCGGGGCCTGGTCCTGGCAGATCGCCCGCATGGCGGGAGTGGAGTTGCCCAACAAGCCCTACCGCCACGAGATCCTGGTGACCGAGCCGCTCAAGCCCTTCCTGGAGCCCATGCTGTCCGATCTTTCCAACGGCATGTACTTCTCCCAGACCATGCGGGGTGAGATCCTGGGCGGCATCTCCGATCCCGACGAGCCCTCCAGCATGGAGACCGGCTCTTCCTTCCGCTTCCTGGCGCGCATGTGCAGCTCCATGATCCGGCTCCTCCCCCGGCTCTCGCGGGTGAAGATCCTGCGCCAGTGGGCCGGCTACTACGACGAGACCCCGGACGGCCAGCCCATCCTCGGCCGGGTGGAGCCCCTGGACGGCTTCATCCAGCTCAACGGCTTCGGCGGCCACGGCTTCATGCTGGCCCCGGCCATCGGCAAGATCGCCGCCGAGTGGATCCTGCGCAAGGTTGACCACCGGATCTTCCACACCTACGCCCTGAGCCGCTTCAAGCACGGAGAAACCCGCAAGGAAAACTTCGTCATCGGCTAACACAGTCCCCTGCCAACGAGGTGCCAACGAGGTGCCATAGAATTCGTAAGCCCAGAACGCAAACACCTTGCCAAAGGGCAACAAATCACTGCCCTTACCCGAATACATTCCAAAACAATGGGTTACAGAACCGGACTCGAAAGTACTGAGGCCTGGCTCAACAGGCCTCGTGTCCGAAATCCGGACACCGGGGTCGAAAACCGGTCACGGTTTCTCACGGTCTCCATGGCACCTTGGGGGCGGGGCCCGACGGCCGAGAAGGGACAGCTGGTCTTGGTTATGGAAGGCCCCCTGCGCGGCGTAATCGGCGTGGTGGAAGCAACCCAGAAACGCAAGATCGTAGTCTCGATCGAACTGGTCGGCCGCGCCGTCTCCGCCACCCTGGACGCCGACGCGGTGGCTCCCTACCTGGACAAATAATCCAGAGCTATTCCTTCTCGA
>JAUXGL010000056.1 GCA_030622135.1 Deltaproteobacteria bacterium | reverse complement strand
CGGCAGCCATCGACTACGCCCCGGGGAGGCAAACCTCGGCGCCCCCGTCATCATCGAGACCCATGTCCGAAGTAGCTCGATCTACATCGCTCGCGTTCACAATCCATCAAGACCCCGGAATGTATATCCAGCGGATAATCGGCGAAGGTTGTTGAGCTTATCCTTGGAGATTCGCGTTAGGGAGTGCAGTCGATTTGTCAGGTCAATAGGCCCAGGGGATTTTGTTCGGCGAAGGCTTCCGGGCGGACCCATTGTATACGGGTCTCTTTTTCTTCTTGCTCGTGGGTCATTCCGAGGTTGACGACGATGAGGCGGGATGGCGAGTAGGCTTCCATGAAGCTTCGTGCGGAGCGCGATAGGCGGGGCCGCTTCATTTCCGAGGCTTTCACCTCGATGGCCACCAGCCCCTCGGGGCGTTCGATGACGAAATCCATTTCCGCGCCCGACTTGCTGCGCCAGTATCTGATCTGGTCGATTGGGATCAGCGGCGAAAGCCATTTTCTGATCTCTCCCGCGACCCAGTTCTCGAGACAGGGGCCCCGGTTGGCCAGCTCGCCGAAGGGTACGAGCTGCCGGGTTATGATGTTGAGCATTCCGTTATCACAGAAGTAGAGCTTGGGCCGGTGAACGACTTCCGCGCGTTTGCCCCCGGCGAACGGATGCACCGGGTGAATGATTTGGGTCTGCTCCAGCAGCGAGAGATATTCCATGACCGTGCCGCGAGAGATGCCGCATATCGACGCCCATTCGGAAGCGTTGACGAGGCTGGAGACCTGCCCGGCGACGAGCCGCATCAACTGCCGGAAGGCATCCAGGTGTCGTATGTGGAACAGATCGGACGCGTCCCTTATCACGAACGCCTCCACCAGACGGGCAAGAGCCTTTTCCGGTTCTTCTCCGAGCCAGATCTCGGGGTAGCCGCCGATTTGCATCTGGCGGTATGCCGTCTCGCGGATCTTTTCGGAGCGAATGAGTTGGGGTAACTCTAGAAAAGGCGTTGAGAGTTCCCGCAGGCTGAATGGATGCAACGACGTGCGGACCGCCCTTCCGGCGAGGGACTCACGGGTACGGGCCCGGAGGTGGAAGGCCGACGAACCGGTTACGAAGAGTGGATTTGACAGGCCGCCGTCCACGAGCCCCTTGACCAGGAGCCCGGCTTCATCCAGGTGCTGGGCCTCATCGATGAATACCGGCGTGCCCGGATCCGCCAGCCCGGAGATGTCACGAAGAAGCAGAGCGGGAGAACGGCACCAGTTACGGACGGATGGTTCCTCGGCGTTGATGTACAGGGGCGCCAGTTCGCGTTCCTTAAACCAGTGCCACAACAGCGAGGATTTTCCCACCTGCCGCGCACCGATAACGACGTGGGCCTTGTTCAAAACCGGCCAATCGTCAACCCCGGGTACCAGGCGGTGGATGAACGGATCCGGGATACGGTGCAATGCGGAAGTCGGAAAGGTTGCGGGATCACTCAACCACGGGTTGTCGGCCTGGATAGTTTGGAGCACCAAAGTATCCATAACTTGCACTTAGCATGGCTAAATGCAAGTGTCAATATCATTTAGCGTGGTTAAATGAAACACTTTCGCTAGGAGCGGTACTTTTCCACGTTTTTGGGGTTCTCGATGGCTGCCTTCATGCGCGCAAGGCCTTCGCGGATGAGGTCCTTGGCGGTGGCGTAGGAGAGGCGGACGTACTCCTGGTCTTCGCCCTGGTTGCGGGCGCCGAAGCAGGTGCGGCCCAGGACGGCCACGTTGGCTTCGTGCAGGAGGTAGCTGGCCAGCTCCTTCGAGGTGGGCAGGCCCAGCTTTCGGCAGGCGCCGGTGACGTTGGGGAAGACGTAGAAGGCGCCGCGGGGCTTGACGCAAGTCACGCCGTCGATGGCATTGAGGAGATCCACGACGATGGGGGCGCGCTCGCGGAACTCGTTCATCATCTGGTCCACTTCGCCGGTGGGGCCCTTGAGGCCCTCCATGGCGGCCAGCTGGCTGAAGGAGCAGGTGCAGGAGTCGGAGTTGGTTATCATGCGGGTGATCTTGGCGGCCAGCGACGTGGGCATTACGCCCCAGCCCATGCGCCAGCCGGTCATGGCGTAGGTTTTGGAGCAGCCGTCGAGGATGATGGTGCGCTCCCGCATGCCTTCGAGCTGGGCGATGGATTGGAACTTACCCTCCCAGACCATGCGGTTGTATACCTCGTCGGACAGGACCCAGCAGTCGAACTTTTTGGCCAGGTCGGCGACCACTTCGAGGTCCTCGGGCAGCAGGGTCCCGCCGGTGGGGTTCTGGGGGGAGTTGATGATTATCAGGGCGGTCTTTTCGTTGACCCGTTTCTTCAAATCTTCGGTGTCGATGGAGAAGCCCCGCGACTCCAGCAGTGGGCAGGGCACCGGCTTGGCGCCGACGAATTTGATCATGGATTCGTAGATGGGAAAGCCCGGGTTGGGGTAGATCACTTCGTCGCCCTTCTCCACGATGCACAGGATACTGTGGAACATGATGGGCTTGGCCCCGGGAGTGACCACTACCTCGTCGATTGAGCAGTCGAACCCCGGGCGCATCTTCTTGGTGTCGGCGACTATGGCTTCGCGGAACTGGGGCAGGCCGTTGGAGGGATTGTAGTGGGTCCAGTTGTCGTCCAGGGCTTGCTTGGCCGCCTCCTTGATGTTCTGGGGCGTGTCGAAGTCCGGTTCTCCGATGGCGAACGATATGATGTCGCGGCCCTGGGCCTTGAGCTGGTTGACCACCGAAAGCACATCGAAGGCGGTTTCCGTTCCTATTCTGTTCATACGCTCGGCGAATTTCATGTCCAGTCCTCCATTACAAGAAGATCAGCGATGCGACGACGAACACCGGAACCAGTATACCGATGGACCACATCATATAGCCTAAGAAACCGGGCATTTTCAAGCCCCGCTGCTCGGCGATGGATTTTACCATGAAGTTGGGCGCGTTACCGATGTAGGTCATGGCGCCCAGGAACACGGCGCCCAGGCTGATGCCCGTAAGGATCACCTCGTGGACCCCGGTCTGGGCCACCGTGGTGCCCAGGTGGGCCATCTCCGGGTTTCTACCCAGGTTTTCGGCCAGGGCGTAGAAAACCACGTAGGTGGGCGTGTTATCCAAAAACGCCGACAGGATGCCGGTGGCCCAGAAAAACATCATGGGGGTCTGGACCCCCAACTCGCCCCCGCGGGCGTTGAGGATCAGGATGGCCGGGATCATGGTGGCGAATATGCCGGCGAAGAGCGCGGCCACCTCCAGGATGGGGTAGAAGGTGAAGTGGTTGGCCCGGCGCACGTGCCGGGGCGTGACGATCCAGGAGACCGCCGCCAGGGCGATCAAGACGCCCTCGCGCAGGGGAAAGGCGTCAAACGGCAGGTAGTTCTCGTTTAAAAAAGCCACCGACAGCACCACACAGCAAAGCAGCGGGACGTTGTGCCAGTGGCCCAGGATCCGCGCGGGCTTGACCTCCAGCCGATCGGCCTCGATGGCCGCCATGGGCTCGCGCATGTACAAGACGGTGTCCAGGACAAAGTAGACCAGCAGTAAAAAGCCCACCACCGCGGCCCATTCAGGGGCCAGCTTGAAGGTCCACTCGAAGGGCACACCCTTCAAATAGCCCATGAAAAGGGGCGGGTCGCCCAGGGGGGTCAGGCACCCACCTATGTTGGCCACCAGGAAGGTGAAGAAGATGATGGTATGCGTTTTCCTGGTACGTTGCTTGTTGGTTTCCAGGACCGGGCGGATGAGCAGCATGGCCGCGCCGGTGGTGCCCATGAAGGATGCCAGCAGCGCGCCCAGGGCCAGAAAGCCCGTGTTGGCCAGCGGCGTGGCCCGCAGGTCGGTCTCGATGAAGATCCCTCCCGAGATTACGAACAGGGCGCCCAGCAGGACGATGAAGGAGATGTACTCCTGGCTGATGTGCAGGACCGAGTGGTAGTCCATGTGCAAGAACATTCCGATTACCGGCAAGCCCAGCACCGCCGAGACGATCAGTTTGTTCTTGTTGGAGTGCCACCACTTGGGCGCGGTCAGGGGCAGGACGGCGATGCACAAAAGCATTACCACGAAGAAGGCCACCCACCAGAGCGACAGGTCCTCACCAATGGCGGCGCTTTCGGAGGCCGCGGCCGGAAGCGAAACCAGGAGGATCAACAGTATTCCCCCCAGGCTGGCCGCCAAGCGGTTCATGGGTAGCCTCGATGCGCTACTTGATCACGCCGTGCTTTTTGCCCACATCGATGAAGGCGGCGATGGCCAGGTCGATCTGATCTTTTTCGTGAGCGGCGGAGATCTGCACGCGGATGCGAGCCTGCTCCTTGGGAACCACCGGATAGGAGAAGCCCACCACGTAGATGCCCCGCGCGTACATGTCCCGGGCCATATTCGAGGCCAGCCGGGCGTCACCGAGCATGATGGGTACGATGGGGTGCACGCCCGCCTTGATGTCGAAGCCGGCCTCGGTCATCTTCTTGCGGAAGTACATGGTGTTTTCTTCCAGCTTGTCCCGCAGTTCGGTGGTTGCCGAGATCATCTCGAAGGCCTTCATGGCCGCGATCACCACCACCGGGCACAGGGTGTTGGAGAACAGGTAGGGCCGGGAGCGCTGGCGCAGTATCTCGACGATCTCCGCGTGCCCGGAGGTGAACCCGCCGGAGGCGCCGCCCATGGCCTTGCCCAGGGTTGAGGTGATCACGTCCACGCGGCCCAGCACGCCGCTGTGCTCGATGGTGCCCTTGCCGTGCTTGCCCATGAACCCGGTGGAGTGGGAGTCGTCCACCATCACCATGGCGTCGTATTTCTCGGCCAGGTCGCAAACCTTGTCCAGGGGCGCCAGGTTGCCGTCCATGGAAAAGACCCCGTCGGTGGCCACCATCCGCCGGCGCTTGTCCTGGGTCTTCTTTAAAATCTCCTCCAGCTCGCCCATGTCGGCGTTCTTGTAGCGGTGGCGCTCGGCCTTGCACAGCCGGATGCCGTCGATGATGCTGGCGTGGTTGAGTTGGTCGGAGATGATGGCGTCTTCCTTGTTCAAAATAGTTTCGAACAGGCCCCCGTTGGCGTCGAAGCAAGAGGAGTACAGGATGGTGTCCTCGGTCTCTAAGAAATCGGAGATTTGCTTCTCCAGCGTCTTGTGGATGTCCTGGGTGCCGCAGATGAAGCGTACCGAGCTCATGCCGTAGCCGTGGGTGTCCAGGCCCTTTTTGGCCGCATCGAGCAGTTCGGGCTTGTCGGACAGCCCCAGGTAGTTGTTGGCGCAGAAGTTCAAGACTTCCCGGCCGTCCTCCACCTTGATCTCGGCTCCCTGGGGAGAGGTGATTACCCATTCATCCTTGTACAACCCACCTTCGCGGATCTCCGCGATCTCTTTCTTCAGATCTTCCTTGGTTTTTCCGAACATGTATTCCTCCTCGTTTTCTTTCAGGGACAGGCATTGTAGCCCCAGGGACTGGAGCCGTCAACCCTGGTGGCGCGCCGATACGTGCCGGCGATGTCCGGGTCAGAACCCAATCATATAAGCCAACACTTTTTCCAAGCGAAGTCTTGAAAAAAGTGTAGATTCTTTTAGGGAGTCTTTGACTTCTGTCCACCGGCGATCTATCCACAGTGGGGAAGGCCGGGGCAACAACTGTGTTGCCGGTTCGGGTCAACTACGAACAGGAGTAGTCATGCGAACGGTCATTGCCGGTTTTGTCCTTTCTATGGTTTTTTTCGGGGTAGGCTGCCGGGAGTCGGCGGAGACTTGCCTCTGCCGGGAACGGATCCTGAAGGTATCGTCCACCACCTCGGTGGACAACACCGGGCTGCTGAAGGCTATTCTGCCGCCATTCGAGAAGAGGACCGGGATCAAGGTGCAGGTGCTGGCGGTGGGCACCGGCCAGGCTTTGAAGCTGGCCGAGATGGGGGACGTGGACGCGGTGTTCGTCCACGATCGCATCGCCGAGGCGGCCTTCGTCGAATCCGGCTACGGCATCCACCGCACGCCGGTTATGCACAACGACTTCGTGATCGTGGGCCCGCCGGACGATCCCGCCGGTGCGAAGGGAGACGAGGTCGCCGGGGCCTTGAAGAAGATCGCCGACGGAAAATCGATTTTTGTCTCGCGGGGGGACGAGTCGGGTACCCACAAGGCCGAGTTGCGGTTGTGGAAGGCGGCGGGGATTGAGCCGGAGGGCGGATGGTACCTGGAGTCGGGACGCGGCCAGCGGCTTAACCTGAACATGGCCGACGAGAAACAAGGTTACTGCTTTATCGACCGGGCAACATTTCTCACCGCTGAGGACCGGGTGGATCTGGAGATCCTGGTCGAGGGCGACCGGCGCCTGCACAATCCCTACAGCATCATTCCGGTCAACCCGGCCCGCTACCCGGAGGCGGCCTTCGTCGAGGCCATGGCCCTGGTCGGGTTCTTGACCTCCGCCGAGGGGCAGAAGCGCATCGGTGAATTCAAGGTGAAGGACAAGATTCTGTTTCATCCGGACGCATTGTCCCCAGAATGATCTGGGAAGGAATCCAAGCAGGGTTCGGGCTGCTGCTCAGCTTTGACCCGGAGGTGTGGGGCCCCATCCGGGTGTCGGTGACCGTGGCGCTGATCTCCACCGGCATTGCTTCGATCCTGGCCCTGCCCTTCGGTTTGTTCGTGGGGCTGGGGCGTTTCCGGGGCCGCCGGGTCGTAATGAGCTTGCTCAACACCCTGATGGCCTTGCCCACCGTGCTGGTCGGATTGATATTGTACGCATTTATCACCCGGCGCGGGCCGCTGGGATCGCTGGAGCTTTTGTACACCCAGACAGCCATGGTGGTCGGCCAGGTGATCCTGGCCTTTCCCATCATCGCCGGCTTTTGTGCCGCCGCGGTAGAAAGAGCCGATCCCCGGGTGCGGCAGACCATGCTGGGCCTGGGCGCCGGCCGGCTGCGGGCCGCCTGGGTGGTGGCCGTCGAGAACCGCTCGGCCCTGGCCACCGCGGTGGCCGCCGGTTTCGGGCGCGTGTTCGCCGAGGTGGGTATCTCCATGGTGCTGGGCGGCAATATCCACGGGTACACACGCAACATCACCACCGGGATTGCCTTCGAGACCGGCAAGGGCGAGTTCGCCCTGGGCGTGGCCCTGGGCGTGGTGCTTCTGGTGGTGGCCCTGGCGGTGAACCTGCTGGTGGGTGTCTGGCAGTACCGCGGGAGGGCGGGGGCATGAGCGCGGCATTTCTGCAGCTCGAAGATCTGCGGGTGACCCGTGGCGGCAAGACCGTGCTTGAGGTGTCAAAACTGGAAGCCTCCGCCGGGCGGGTAACCGTCGTTTTCGGGGAGAACGGGGCGGGCAAGACCACGCTGCTTCTCGCTTCGGCCGGGCTCCTGGATCTCCAGAGCGGGCGGGTGAAGCTGTTTGGTCAATCTTTCCACCAGGGCCGCGCCCCCGCGCCCAAGAGCCTGCGGCAAAAAATCGCCTTCGTTTTCCAGGACCCCTATTTGTTTCGCCGATCGGTTCTGAAAAACCTGACCTACGGCCTGAAAATCCGGGGCGTTGCCAAGACCCAGCGCCGGGAGCGGGCCGAGGCGGTGATGCAGCAGGTGGGCATCTCCGATCTGTCCGGACGGCCGGCGAACGATTTGTCCGGCGGCGAGCGCAAGCTGGTGGCCCTGGGCCGCGCCCTGGTGCTGGACCCCGAGGCCCTGTTCCTCGACGAAGTCACCGCCAGCCTGGATGACTCCGCCCGCGAACAAGTGCTCGCCCTGATTGCTTCCCTGGCATCCGAGCGAGGCAAGAGCATTCTGATGGCCACTCACCTGGAAGGTATCGCCAAACGCTTGAAGGTACCTTGCATCAATCTCAAGGCGGGTCGCATTATATTGGGTTGAAAGAGACTCATTTGTGAGTGGAAAAGCACTTAATTTTCTTGCGCCGTCAACTGGTTAACCCGGATCTCAAGGGCACCGGTGGCGTATTGGGGCACCTCTTACGGGGTTTGCACCGTTCCCCGCTTTTCGCTATCGTGCGGACAAAACCAGGGAGGCTCTCATGCGACTCACCGATTACCTGAATCCCGCGCTGGTCGTCTATGACCTGCGGGCAGCCGACAGCCGGGACCTGCTGGTAACGATCTCCGAGAGGATATGCCGGCAGCACCCCGAGTTGAACCAGCGGGTATTGTTGAGCAAGTTGCAAGAACGCGAGGAGAAATCTTCGTCGGGGTTGGAGGGCGGGGTGGCCGTCCCGCACGCCATGGTCCCCGGCGTACAGAAAGCCATCTGCGCGGTGGCCAGGCTGGCCGAACCCATTGACTTGGGAGCCATGGACGGCAGCCCGGTGCGCATAGCCTTTGTCTTAATCAGCTCTCCCCAGGACATAGCCACTCATATACGCACTCTGGCCCGCATCGCCCGACTCTGCTCGGTCCCGGCATTCATCGAGAAGATGAACCAGGCCAAGGACGCCGCCGGCCTGTACGAAATCATCCACGCCGAGGACAACCGGCATGTCTGAGGGAGCACCTGAGCTCGAACTGTTGTTTTGCGTGGTCAAGGACTACCGCCAGCGGGACATGATCCTCGAGGGCTTTTTGGAACTCGGCATAACTGGCGCCACCATCGTGGACGCCCACGGCATGGCCCAGGTGCTCGGCAAGGACGTCCCCATCTTTGCGGGGCTCAGCTCGCTGTTCCCCCGGGGCAGCAGCGACAGCTCGCTGATCTTCTCGGTGCTGGACAAGCGCAAGCGGGACGACGTGATTCGCCTGATCGAGGACGTTTTGGGGAACTTCGACGTGCCCGGCTCCGGCATTCTCTTCACCGTCGCGGTTGCCCACGTCCGCGGGTTGGCCCAGGAAATCCGTTGACCACCATCCTGGGGCTCATCGTCATCGCTCTGTTTGCCTACCTGGGAACCGCTCTGTTCAAGATCCCCGGCCTGCCCCCCTCCCTGCGCGCGCTGATTGCCTCGGGACTGGGGTTCTTCCTGGTCGGACTGTTGCTGGGTCCCTACGCCACCAATCTCCTCGACGCCGGGGACCAGAAAAGCCTCGATGTGGTGGTCAACCTGGGAGTCGGATGGGTGGGCCTGCTGTTCGGCCTGCAGTTCTACCGCAGGGACTTGCGCCGGTTTCCCGCCCGTCATTATCTCGGGGCCGGGGTGGAGTCGCTGTTCACCATGCTGGTGGTGGGAGCCGGCATGTGGGCGGCGGTGGGGCTCAGTCCCTGGGCCGCCCCGGTGTGGCTCACCGTAGGGGTCCTGGCCATCGTTGCCTCCACCACTTCTCCCACCATTGCCGAGCAGATCGTCCACGACACCCGGCCCCGGGGGCCGATCACCGACACCATCCGGCTGATCTCCAGCGTGGATGCCGTCCCCGCCATCGTGCTTCTGGGCGTCGGGTTGTGCTTCTCGCCACTGCACCCGGCGGACGCGGGCGTTCTGGGATCGGGCTGGCTCTGGGTAGCGACCGCTTGCGGGCTGGGCCTGACCCTTGGCGCCCTCTTCCACCTGATCACGCTCTACCGTTACACGGATAACCAGCTGCTGGTGATCGTCCTGGGGCTCACCGTGTTCTGCGGCGGAGCGGCCCATTATCTCCGGCTCTCGCCCCTCTTCGTCAACATGATCGCCGGGATGGTGGTGGCCAACCGGTCTCCCCAGCGCCTGCGCATCCTGCGCTCCTTACTGGCGGTGGAAAAACCAATCTACCTGGTGCTGCTGACGCTGGCGGGCGCCATGTGGACCTGCCCGCCCGCTTCCCTGGTTGCGCTGGTACCCCTCTTCATCCTCCTGCGCCTGATCGGCAAGTTTGTTGGAGGTCACCTGGCCACCACCGTGGCCGGGCTCGCCACCAGAAGTTCGCTGGGCCTGGGTCCGGGCCTGGTTCCCCATGGCGGCATGGCGGTGGTCATCGCGCTGAACGTCAAGCAGTTCTTTCCCGGCGCTCTCGGCGACCTCGCCCTGAGCGCGGCCGTCGCCAGCGTCCTGGTGGCCGCGCTCGTCGGTCCCCTGACCCTCCAGCGCCTGCTTTACCACGAAGGAGAGGCTTCTTGAGACTGCTGCTGGTCAGCCTGTTCTTCTTGGTCATGGTGGCGCTTTGCGGGCTTCACTCGGGAATCCCCGAGGACGTGGGCTCCCGGGCGGCGCTGGTCTTCGGATTTCTGATGCTCTCGGGTTTCGTCGTCGGGGAGCTGGCGGCCAAGCGCCAAATCCCGCGGATCACCGGCTATCTGCTCTCGGGCATGGCCTGCGGCCCCTCGCTGCTCGCCCTGGTGGACCGGGAGGTGATCGAACACCTGAGACTGGTCGACGATCTGGCTCTGGCGCTCATCGCCTTCACCGCCGGCGCCGAGTTGAAGACTTCTCGGCTGCGCGCGCGGGCCCGCAGCATCGCTTCGATTACTCTGGTGCAGACCGCGCTGGTCTTCGTGGCCACCGGTCTGGTCCTGTGGCTACTGCGCCCGCTCTTGACCTTCTGCCACGACCTGACCGGCGCGCAGGTGCTCTCGGTGATCGCGGTGCTGGCCCTGATCGCCACCGCCAACTCGCCGTCGACGGCCGTGGCCGTGATTGTCGAGGCTCGCTCGAAGGGCGACATCACCGACACGGTGCTGGGCACCACCGTTCTCAAGGACATCGTCGTCCTGGTGGGATTCAGCCTGGTGATGAGCATGGCGCTGGTGCACTTCTCCGCCGCGGGCGGGCCCGGCGTCTCCTCGGCTAGAGGAGTGCTCCTGGAGGTACTGTTCTCGCTCTGCATGGGAGTCGCGTTCGGTCTGCTGATGATCCTCTATCTCCGTTTCGTGGGCAAGCAGAGAATGCTCTTCATGGTGGCCTGCGCTTTCTTGTCCATCCACCTCTCGCATACCTTTCACCTGGACCACCTGCTGATGGCCGTGGCGGTCGGGTTCACCGTAAGCAACTTCTCGCGCCAGGGAGAGGTTTTTCTCTCCGGCCTGGAGAGCGCCGCCGGACCCATCTTCCTCATCTTCTTCTGCCAAACCGGCGCCGGATTGAACCTGGCAGTCCTCCTCTCCGTCTGGCACATCGTGCTCATCTTCATCGGGATCCGGGGCCTGTTCACCTACCTGGGCACCCGAGCCGGAGCCGCCATCGCCCGCGATCCCCCGGCGGTCCGCAAGCTGGCCTGGACCGGCTTCATCGGCCAAGCCGGCGTCAGCCTGGGCCTGGCCGCCCTGGCCCGCAAATCCCTGGGCGAACCCGGCGCCTACATCGCCGACCTGGTCGTGGGCGCCGTAGTAATCAACCAAATCTTCGGCCCGGTCGCCTTCCGCTGGGCTTTGCTAAAATCCGGCGAAGGAAAAAAAGAACCGTAGCCGCGGCGCTGTTTGCCGGGAAATCTGTGAAGTCCGTTCCGGAAAGGGGTCGGGTAATACCACTTGACACTTAAAGTGCCATATTTCTAGCGTGTTATACAAGTGAAGACGAGAGAATCTATGTATCATGTGGTATTACCCGACCCCATCCCGGCAGAGTGAATCGGGTTGTTCGTCACCCGGAAATCAGGAAGGGACGCATCCACTTCATGGGGGGCTTGTCGGAAGAAAGAGCCTCGACCAAGACCGCCAACAATTCGTTGCTGGTTGTCCGGGCCTTGCCGTGGAGCCGCAGGGTGATGTGGGTCTCTTCCAGCATCTGTTGGGCCAGTCCCTTGTGCGGATCGGTCCTGGGTGCGGGATCGAGCGGCATGACCACGCCCTTGGAAAGCTTGACCCCCAAAACCTCGGCGCGCAGGCCGGCGCCGGCCGGGAGCTTTTCGAATTTGGCGCCCCGCCGGCCCACCTCGACCCGGCTGAAATCGACGGCGCCGAGCGCTTTTCCCGACAATCCCACGATCAGGCCCTTACCGGGTCCGCCGGTACTGCGCACCCTCAGTTCCAGTACGAATGCCTTTCCCGCCTTGGCTTGCCAGGGCGCCGGTTTCCATCCCACCGGGAAACCCACCAACGGGGCGCCGTGCCCGCGGCGGGGGTCGTAACGCAACTTGGCTTCCTCGACCTGGCGGGCTCGTCGCAGCGTCTGCATGTGGCTGACGTAGTCGAAGGTATCCCAGACGGAGATCTTGCCCGCCTTGGTGACCTTGCCCGCCAGCAGAGTCGAATCGTCGGCGAAGGCGAATACCTTGCCGTCGGCCGAGGCGGCTCCCTCGCAGGGATGAAACGGAAGTTTCAACCTGGTCTTGGGCTTCAGTTTCTGGTCGAGGTACTGCACCTGGCCCTTTTCGTCGTCGTACACCAGGACTCCGTTGCCTGCCAGCAGGGCCGGGGGCGAGCCCAGGGCTTCGTGGTGGCCGATGATTTTTCCGTCCGATCCCACGTGGAGCACGGCGGCGTTGCGGCCCTCGACAACCAATGTGACCAGCATTCCGGACTTGGTGGGTTCGGCAAAGATGGAGGCCTCGTCCTGGGTGGGTACCCGGACGGAGAATTCCACTTTCTCGTCGCCCGGTCGAACCACGGCCAGGTTGCCGGTCTGACTCGACACCACCGCCAGGCCCCATCGATTGGCGCCCAGGGTGGTGGAGGCGTTTCCCCGATCGGGGAAGCCCTTGCCTTTTCCGAAGGGAACCTCGGCCGACACGCTCCAGATCAGTCCACGGGGCCATTCGATGGCTGGTGGATTCACCTGGTGAAGGTCGATCTCCCGCTCCCACTCCGAGTCGGGATCCTCCGGGGGTCGGCCCATGGCGAGCACCGTCCGTTTGTCCCGCGACAGAATCGCCGCGGCCCTCTTTTCGTCGAGGGCCACCGCGTCGATCACGCCGAGAGGCTTCAGGAGAGGTTTCAGGAGGGGGGTGAAATCCGTCTTGCCGGACGGGCTGATGGCCAGGATGCCGTCTCTCTGGTGGCTGGTGATGGATTTCTTGCCGGTGTCCGGTTTCACCACGGGCTTGCCCTTGGGTTTCCACTCGAGCCGCCCGTTGGGGTGAAGCAGCACCACTGTTTTTCCGTCGGTATGGAGTCTCACACGTTATAGAATACCATCAAATCACTTGGTATTGAAGGGGTAGTGGTTCCTAAAGCCGGCCGGTTGCGACAATCCGGGTGGTGATCGACGAGCACGCGACTCGGAAGGTACTGTTTTCGATGGGAATGGGGACCACGTATAGCAGCCCCGCTATCAACCCGAGACACAATCTCGCTCTCATCGCCGGTTCTCCTCCCGCAGCAGGAGCAGCAGGCCCTCCTGGTCTTTGGGGGTCAGGTTGAATTTCGGCCCGGCCTCGGCCAGAAGCTGGGCCAGGGAGATCTCCGGGTTTTCCTGCCGCCGCTCCGACACCCATTGCACCGCCCGCCTCAGTTCCTGGGAATGTTTCTTCACCGTCCCGTTGCCCATTTCAAGCTCCCGATTGCAGTTCGGCCTCATTGTAGATACGGTCCCTGGTTGAGTGCAAACGAAAACAAGGAGGGATACATGTCGTCCTACGGTTCGATACTATTCGGAGCCACGAGCTCCATCTGGATCCTGTACACTTTCCTGTGGCTGTTCCCGGTGGCCTACTTGATCCTGCGGTGGCGCGCGTACCGCGAGCAGACCCCGGCCGATCCCCACCTGGGCATCAAGGCCGCCCTGTACTATTTCAAGACCCTGGCCTACCACGTCGTCCTGGTGGGAACCTTCTGCCTGATCTTCGGCCTGATCAACGACCACGTCCGCGAGGAGATGATGCGGCTGGGCGCCGGCCTGCTCCTGGGCGGAGGCCTCGTATACGGCGCCCACGCGGTGATCATCGACAAGCGCACCAACACGCACCAGTTCCCCGCCGTGGCCCGGATCTACAACGGCTTCAACCTGGTTATGACTGGCCTGGTGGCCATGGCCGCGGTCATAGGAACCCTGGTCCTGCTCTTCGCCGAGCACACACCCACCGTGGTAATCCGCGGGGCCCTGGTGCTGCTTTTGGTCTACGGCGCCGCCTGGGCCGCCCAGGCCGCCTTCCTGCTCAAACGCGTCGACCAGCCGCAGAAGTAGGCGTCACCACTCGCTCAAGTACTCGACGCCGGTAACGCCGCAGGTCTCGAGGACGTCGAGACTGCCGTCCAGGTAGGTAGCCTGCGCGTAATTGAAGTGGTCGGGGTACTGGTTCGTACCGATGTAGACTGCCTGCACGGAGCCGACGGCCTGGTCGAAGCGGGCCAGGCTGTCACTGCCCCAATCGTGGTGGCGCATGGAATGGACCAGGCCGAAGTAGTCGCCCTGGTAACGGCTGTCCTGACCGCTTGTGAACTCGGCCCGTCGCATCCCGGCCATGGAGGCCTTGCACTCATAATCCCTGGGGCAGTAATGGCAGGTCTCCACCTTCAAGACATCCCCGCCCTCCAGTTGGAACCGGATGATGCCGCAGTAATACAGGCTGTACTGGCAGGGGCCCAGGTAAATGGGCGTATCGCCCCAGGTCGCGCTGGTCCAGAACAGGCGATCGCAGAGGCCTTCATCGTTTAGCGTGGTTACACCGACCGTGGGCTCCGAGTTCTCGCAGGGGAATGTCACTTTGAGAGAGAACGCGAACGGCGTCCCCTGCGCGGTGAACTCCTGCTGGAACACGAACGAGTAGTCCCCGTCCGGCTGCGGCGGCGGACTGACGGTGAAAACGCCCGAGCTTGTGGGTTCGGCCGCGACCGCCTCCGGCCCCAGCTCCACCGATTCGATCAGATCCACCTCGAACGTTTGTCGGTCTTTGTACAGACGATGCAGCCCCGGCCGGAAGCAGATCCGCCCCTTGCATTCCAAGGCCCCGAGGCCAACGCCATTGCTGCCGCACGCGCAGGTCCCCGGCGGCACCAGCAACCCGAGATCGTCCCCCAGACCCTCGTCGGGCTCAGTCCCACCATCATCCCCAGGACCACCGTCATCTCCGTAGTCGTAGTCGTAGCCGCCGTCCTCGGCCCCAGCATCACCGGTGTCGCCGGCCTCTTCCTCGACAACATCCACCCCACCGTTGCAGGCGAAGACCAAGACACACAAAACCAGACACAAGATCCACGGGATGCGTTTTTCGTTCACGTTCACGTTAGTGGCGCCGGCGGGGTTGTCAGCGAACACCTCGGTCAGGGCCTCTCGTACAGACAGAACCAGTTCTTCCTTCTTCGCCCGGGACAGCGCCTTGACTTCGCACTCGCGCACCAGCGCCTCGGCCCGGCCGGCGCATTCCTCGGTGTAGCGCAGGCGCACCGGCAGGCGTAGGCGGGTGTACTTGGAGGCCTTGCCGGCGTTGTGCTCTTGAAGCCTTCTGCCAATGTTCTTGGTAACCCCGGTATAGAACGATCCGCCGCTGCACTCGATGATGTAGAGGAACCATGGCTCCCCCTTTTTCCGGCGGCGCTTTTTCTGCATGCCTTTCAGCATGCGCTTGTAGACGGGCTTCACGACCGGTTCATTATAACCAAAATCTGACCGCCTGTCACAATTATGCTATTAATGGAGACAGGAGATGAAATTGGCTCGCTACTGCTGGACACTGCTGGTTCTCTGCCTGATCGCTCAGACGGTCGCCGCCGGCGAGGCCACTACCATCAAGACCAACCGCAAGCTGGAGATCATAAAGCCGAGCAAGGAGCTGCGCGGGCTATACCGACAAGCGGGCAAGCTCCTGGGTGACTGGACCATCGTGGTGTCGGGCATGGAGATCGACGGGCCCCGGCTGGTTGCCATCTCTAATAAAAGCCCCGGGGAACCCTTCGTCCGCGTCGTCCGCGAGGACCTCAGAATCCCGGTGGACGTGGACGACTTCGTCTACTTCCTCGACGACGTGCTCCGGGAGGGGAAAAAGGGCCTGCGCGGAAAGCAGGTGTGGGTGTTGCCCGGACGGGCCCGCGCCGCCGGCCTGCTGGTGCACCCGGACGACGTCTTCAGAAAGAACCGGCCGCGGGTTTACGGAAAACCGGAGCGCAAGCTGGCCATCGACAGGCCGGTCCCCCAGCCCGAGCTGTCGCCGGCCAAAGACGGCGATCCTCTCGGGCCCAACTGGGTCACCCGCTACCAAAACCCGGTGGGAGACCAGGCCAAGCTGGCGGCGCTGGAGAAAACCAATCCCTCGGGCACCCTGGCCAAGCGCGTGGACTCCTTGCTGCGGCAACTACGCGAGCAGGGGTGCGAGGTGGGCCTGTACACCACCGTGCGCAACCGCCAGCGCGGCTACTTGATGTACGGCGCCTATACGCTCTCGAAGCTCCAGACCCGGCCAGGGGTGCGCCGAGCGATCCGCAAGCTCAAACGGATGAACCGGGCCTGGGGCCTGAACGTTCAGATCCGGTGGGCGCACCCGCAAGGCTGGCGGGCCACCATCGAGGCCGCGCGCAAGATGGCCGACGCCTACCCGGTCACTTACGCCACCGCCTACGGCGCCAGGAAGTCCAAGCACTACGACTCAGAGGCCGTGGATTTAGGCGCCTACGGCCTGCCCCGCCGGCTGACCTTGAAGGCCCCCGACGGAGAAGAAAGGGTTTTCGATCTCTCCGCCCCCCACCACAACCGGGACATCAACCTGACCCCCGAGCTGATCGAGTGGATCGAGTGGAAGTTTCAGATGGAGAAGCTCAAGTTCGACTATCCCCACTGGAACGACACAGCCAAACCGTCAGCGCGGCAAGCAGAGACGCCCTGAGTAACACCGTTTCGGTAGCACCGCGTATTTCGCTCGTTTTCCCCGGGGTTATTGAAGTTACGAAACGTAGGGGCACCAATGAGAGATTGGGGCCTAGTCATGCCCCTTGAAATCCCCCAGCACCCGGCGGATCTGGGGCACCTTCTGGTGATTGGGGCAGATCTGGACGAACTTCCGGTACCATTTCGAAGCGCTCTTGATCTTGCCCATGCGGGCGTACAATACGCCCAGTTCCAGGTGACCGTCGCAGTGCCGGTCATCGAGCCGGATCACCTTCTGGTAGGTCTCGATGGCCTCGGTGAGCTTCTTGTTTGCGGACTGGTCCCTGCCCAGGTCCAGCAGCTTCTCTATTTTGGGCTTTTCTTCCTCGACCTCGATCTTCACACCGGTTGACTTTTCCTTGTTGATGGCGTCCCGCAGCTTGAGCGCCACCGGGTTCTCCCGATCAATCGCCAGCACCTTGGATATGTGTTTCAGGGCCGGCTCCAGCGAGCCGCTCTCCTTGAGGTTCGAGGCCAGGTTCAGGTGAAAGGCAATGTATTTTTCTTTCACGTCTGCTTTGAGCCTCTTGATCTCGGCCGCCTCCGGGCTTTCCGCTTCCACCCGGAGTATCGAGAACAACTCCCAGGCCTTGGTGTAGTTCTTCTCCCGTATGGCCTTTTTGACTTCCATGGCACTGGCGTGCGCCTCGCTCTCGATCTGCTGCTCACTCTTCTGCGCTTCGCACGAAGAAACGAAGAAAGCCAATATGCAAACCAGACTTAAAAAACCACAGCGCGGCTCCGCCGCAACCCAATGACCCGCGCGGTACTCAGAAAATCTTCGCGGGCCGCGGAGATTTTCGGGGTCGGTAGTATAAAGTTTCATCTGCTCAAGCCTCCCGACGGTAATGTTGACGGTAATGTTACATAGATATCCGGCCCGGCTGCAAATTTTGTGGAGCCCCACGCGCATGCGCGTGGCCCCTCCACGCTATTCGGCGGAACCCGTCGGGATTGACAACAGACGTATCGTGTGATCGAATTCCACTTTGGAGGTATCATGGATCCTCGGGGGGGATCGGATAAGGATCGTTGGAATGCCTATCTTTCACCAAGATTACAAACCATGACGAACGCACTCGTTGTCCGCCGAGCCACGCCCGCCGACGCGTACGGCATTCTGCGGATCTACCAGGATATCTACAGTGGGACCTATCCCGATCCGCTCATGACCGAGGTTGGCCGGCTCACCAGCGCCCTCTCGTCCGACCAGCACTGCTGCATGATCGCCACGGACGGGGAGCTGGTCGCCGGAACCGTGAGCTATCGCATCGACCGAGAAAACCGCCTGGCGAAGGCGTTCGGCGCGGTCGTCTTGCCCGCCTACCGCGGAGCCAATATCGCCCGCGACCTCTTGGTTGCGGGGTGGGCGGAACTCTCCACGATGCCGAGCCCGATCGAGATCGTCTACGCCACCACCCGGACGGTCTCGACGATCCCACAGGAAATCGCGGCTCGCCTCGGGTATCGCAGCCTCGGTATCTTCCCGAACGTGCACAGGACCGACAAGTTCGAGACCCACTGCCTGTCGACGTTCTATGCACCTTCGGTCCTCGATAAGCGACACACCGATTTCGCGCTTCATCCGAAGATCGTCCCCTTGTTCGACATCGTACGCGCAGAGTGTGGCTTGGCGCCCTTGGACGTGGCGACTGTCCCGAGCGGGGTTGGCGCGGGCGGGTCTGCCGCCTCCCGGAAGCCGGCGCGACTCGACCTCGAGGTCATCGTCGCCGACCGCTTCGCGCAGCACAGGTTTCGGGTAGAAAAATCCACGGTAGAGCGTCACCACTGGTTCTTCCCATTCCTGCGGCCAAACGTGCTTCTCACGAACCCGGAGCAGAGCGTCGAGGTGTTCGCGCATGTGTCCGCGAGCGACAAGTACTGCGTTCTGCTCGGAATCCGCGACCTGGCGCAGATCGGCTATCCCGACATTCTCCGACTGGCATGCAGGCTCCTGCACGATGCGCTCGCAACCCGCTACATCGAGTTCGTTGTGCGGGCGGACGAGACCGAGAGGATCTCGAGCGCGCTCGACGCGGGCTTCATCCCCTGTGCCTACTTCCCCGCGATGCAGCTCTCGAACGACCGCCGCTACGATTTCGTAGTGTTCAGTCGTTCGTTCGAGATCCTCGATTTCCACGACATCCGGCTTGACGGAATCAACCACAAGTACCTCATGCAATACTTCGAGGCGTGGAAGAATATCGCCCTCGGGCCCATCTTGCTCGATGTTTGATCCACACTCACCGAGGGCATCCGATGGATAAGACCGACCTCTTGTTCGAAACCGATCCGTTCGATTTTTCCGCCGAGAATCGGCAGCTCTTCGTCGATGGCTTCCGGGAGACGGCGGCGAAGCACTACCGCCAGAACGCCGTTTTCCGGGCGTTCTGGCAGGACGCAGGCATCCATCCCGACGACTTGGTCGACGAGGAAAGCCTCGTGCACGTGCCTCCTCTGATGGTGCACCTGTTCAAGGAGCGCACGCTCGTCTCGGTGCCTCCGGAAGATCTCGTGCTCACGCTCACGAGTTCCGGCACGACCGGCCAGAAGAGTCGGATGTTTTTGAACCAGCGCTCACTCGATCGCGTCAAGCGGCTGGCCTTCAAGATCCACCAATCGCTTGGCATGACGTCGAGCGAGGAGGCCAACTACCTGTGCTTCGTCTACGACCCGGCGGCGGCCAAGGATCTTGGCACGGCTTACACGAGCCAGCTCGTCACCAGCATGAGTCCCGTGCGTTCGGTCACCTATGCGCTCCGGTGGAGCGAGGACAAGCACGACTTCGTGTTCGACGTCGACTTCGTGGTCGAGACGTTGAAGCGCTTCGAGCAGGAAGGGCTGCCGGTGCGCATCTTCGGCTTCCCGGCATTCCTCTACCAGATCCTGCAACAGAGCGACTTCACGCTCGACCTCGGCCCCCATTCGATGGTGGAGACCGGCGGCGGCTGGAAAAACCTGGAGGACCAGCAGGTGCCTAAGCCGCTCTTTCGTAAGCTCGTCGCCCGGCGTCTTGGGATCCCGGTCGAGAACATCCGCGACATGTTCGGCATGGTGGAGCACGGCGTGCCGTACTGCGACTGCCGGCTCGGGCACTTGCACATCTCGAACTACTCGCGGGTGTGGATCCGATCACCGTGGACCCTCGGTGCCCTCCCCGAGGGTGAGTCGGGCCTCGTCCAGTTCATGTGCTGCTACAACGACAGCTGCCCGTCGGTGAGTCTCCTAACGACCGACTGGGGACGGCTCGGGCGCTGCGAGTGCGGCCTCGCGGGCCAGACGCTCGAGCTTCTCGGACGCGCCGGCGTTTCCAAGCACAAGGGCTGCGCCGTCAAGGCGGCCGAGCTTCACCTCGAATAGCCACGGGAGAACCCCATGCCGTCCACGTTCGAATCTGCAAGCTCCACCGGGCCGCTCCTGCCCGATGGTGCTCGGCAATTGATCGCCGAGGCCACAGAGCGAGGCCAGCGCCTGGCCGGCACGCCCATCGAGTCGATCATCGACACCCTCGACGCCGTCGGACGCCTGTGGATCCCCGGCTCGACGTTCTACAACCGGGCCGTGCACGAGGTGGCCGAGGAGGTGCCGTTCAGTGGGCCGATGATCGAGTCCACCCTCGACATCGTGCATCGCCTGTACGCGCGCCCCTCGATCGTCGCGCGCCTGCGGGCCGCGTTCGGCGAGCCAGGAATCCTCGACACGTTCATCCAACGCGACCATTTCGCCGGCCGGGTCATGGCCGTGCCGCTCGGCGTCGTGCTCCACGTGGCCGCGGGCAACGTATTCATAGGCTGCGTGGACTCCCTCCTGCTCGGCTTCCTCACGAAGAACGTCTCCATCCTCAAGCTCAGCTCGCGCAACCTGGTCTTCCCGCGTCTGTTCGCCGAGTCGATTCGCGAGGCCGACCCGCGCGGGGCCCTTGCGAGTTCCTTCGCGATGGTTCACTGGCACGGCGGAGATGCCGAGGTGGAGGCCGTCTTCAAGAAGGGCGTCGATGCCATCATCGCGTTCGGGGGAGCGGAGATGCTCGAGTCCTACCGCCAGGGACTCGGTCCATCGGTTCGGCTCATCGAGCACGGGCCCAAGCTCTCGTTCCAGGTGATCACCGCCAAAGCCCTTGCCGAACACTCCCTGAACGAGGTCGCACAGGGCATCGCCCGCGACGTCTGCACCTGGGACCAGGCGGCGTGTGCCTCTCCACAGAACCTGTTCGTACAGAAGGGAACACCCATCGACCCGTTGCTCGACGCGATCGGCGCCGCGATGGACGGCTATTCCGCCCCCCGGGGCACCCTCGACGCGGAGGAACAGGTCGAGATCCTGAAGGAGCGATTCCGCGGCAAACTCACGTCGCTCACCGAGGGCGGTCACATGCGACAGGGCAAGGACTGGCTCCTGCACTTCGATCCGAGCCCGGGGCTACGGCCCTCAGCGCTGAATCGCACTCTCGTCGTCAAGGGCTTCGAAGACGTCGCCGATCTATGTGCGCAGGTGCGTCCCTATGCCGGTGTGCTGCAGTCCTGTGGCTACCTCGCCACGGGCTCGGAGCGCGATCCGCTGCTCAGGGCGCTTGCCGGGGTCGGCGTTCAGCGTTTCAACACGATCGGGCACGTCCTCGATGCGCTCGACGGCGCTCCGCACGATGGCAGGTTTTCCCTGGCCGAGCTCACGCGCTGGGTCGGAGACGAGACAGTTGCGTCGGTGATCGATCTCGTGAACGATGCGATCGATCACGTACCCTTCTATCGACGGCTCTACGCCGGCAAGCACGTGGCGGCAACCTCGGAGTTCATCCCCATCGACGGTTCGATACTGGCGTCCGAGTCGCTCGTCCATTCCTCGGCGCTGCTGCGCCACGAACGGCGCGAGGGGTACATCTTCTCCTCGGGAGGTACGTCGGGACAGCCGAAGTACTGCTTCTACCAGACCGCGGAGTTCAACCGCGGTGCCGGCATGCTGGCCAAGGGGCTTGCGCGCCAGGGCATCGAGCCCGGCGACGTCTGTGCCAACCTCTTCGTCGCTGGAAACCTGTGGTCGTCGTTCATGGCCATTGAGCGGGCGCTGGCCCTGTGCGGCGCGGTACAGTTGCCCATCGGCGGCATGGTTGACCCCAAGGCGATCATGGCCTGGCTGCGGGAGTTTAGGCCCAAGGTCGCGCTCGGCGTGCCGTCGCGCCTGATCGACCTGGCCGGTGAAACGCGCAAAGCCGGGATCGAGTTGGACATCCCGGTGGTGTGCTACGCGGGGGAGCATCTCAACGGTCAAGCCCGCAACCTGCTGGCCGCGGCGTGGAAGACGCAACGGTTCTTCTCCGCCGGCTATGCAACCGTCGATGCGGGCGCCATCGGATACCAGTGCCGGCACTGCGAGGATCGGGAGCACCACCTCCTTTCCGAGTACGTCCACATGGAGATCGTCGACGGCGAGGCGGTGGTCACCTCGAAACTGCGCCGGATGATGCCGATCCTCCACCTGCGCACCGGCGACCACGTGGAGTGGAAGCGCACCGCCGGCGTGTGTGCCTGCGGCAGCTCCGAACCAACGTTCGTCCTGCACGGTCGAGTTGACGGCCAGATCAACATCTGGGCATCTCGCATTCAGCTCGGCGACATCGACGCGGGATTGCACGCCTCGGGTGTTTCCTCGCCGGTCTACCAGGTCGTAATCGAGGAGGGGACCCGCGACGACACGCAGGCGGAGTGGATGACGATTCGAATCGAAGGAGAACCGCTCGCGGCCGGAGAGATCGATCGGGTGAAACGCGGCATCTACGAGAAGTGCAAGAGCCTCATGTCGGTCCATCCGTTCTCTCACGTCGAGGAACACCTGCGCTTCGTATTCGAGCCCGAAGGGGCAATCGAGCGCATCACGCGGACCGGGAAGGTCAGGACCGTGGTCGACAAGAGACGAATCTAGCCCTTGGGAGACAGACCGACGGGGTGCTATTGGTAAATGACGGACATGGGGGAGGTAAACCGTGTTCAAGACCAGAATCACCGACATGTTCAATATCGAGTACCCCATAATCGGCGGCACCATGATGCACCTGGCCCTGGTCGAGTACACCGCGGCCGTATCCCAGGCCGGGGGACTGGGCGTCTTGGCCTCGGCCAACTACAAGGAGATGGGTGCCTTCCGAAAGGCTCTGCGGGACATAAAGAAAAAGACCAAGAAACCCTTCGCGGTGAACTTGAACTTCTTCCCGGCCCTCAACCAGATCGACTGCAACCTCTACCTGGACGTGATCATCGACGAGGGGGTGCAGATCGTCGAGAGTTCCGGCCACAAGGCCCCCGAAGACATCGTCGGCCGTATCCAGGACGCGGGGATCAAGCTGATGCACAAATGCGTGGGAGTGCGCTATGCCAAGAAGGCCGAGAGCATCGGCGCCGACGTGGTGACCGTGGTCGGCTACGAGAACGGCGGGGCCACCGGTACGCTGGACATCACCACGCTGTGCCTGGTGCCGCGGGTGGTCGATGCCGTGTCCATCCCGGTCATCGGCGGCGGCGGGGTGGGCGACGGCCGGGGCATGGCCGCGCTCATGGCCCTGGGCGCCGAGGGCGTGATCATCGGCACCCGCTTTCTTTTGGCCGAGGAAACGCCCCTGCACCCGTCCATCAAGAAGCGCTTGCTGGAGGCCGACGAGCTCTCCACCCGCTTGGTGCTGCGCTCCATCGGCAACACCCACCGGGTAATAAAAAACCAGACCTCGGATCAGATCGCCGAGAAGGAATCCCAGGGCGCCGGCCTTGAGGATCTCCTCCCGCTGATCTCCGGCATGATCACCAAGTCCAAGTTCGACGAAGACTCCGACGGTGGCCTGTTGGCCTGCGGCCAGGGCATCGGTCTGGGCCGGGAGATCAAACCCATGGCAGCCATTATCGAGGAGATCGTCGAAGAAGCCGAACGCGCCGCCACCCGCCTGAACACCTTGATGCCTGTGGGAAATGCGTAGAAAGGCAATCAGTCGGCAGAAACCCACGCAATTCGCCGGGAATTTCTTCATAGCATGAAGAAATTTTACAACCCGCGCTTCCGTTGATATATATGTACCGACAATGACTGCTTTCGTCACAGCCTTTATTATCTTCGCGTTGAACACCGCCCAGACGGTAGTTGTGCCGGGGGATGAGCTTCCCGGCAGTTACTTCCCCAATTTTTCGAGGGAACCGTTCCCGGCCGGGGCGGTGGGGGAAGTGCAAACCGGCCGGCCCATCATCTGGCTGGTGATCGACGCGCTGCGTCCCCAGCACCTGGGTTGCTACGGGTACGAGCGGGCGACCACGCCCGCTTTGGACCAGTTAGCCGATGAGGGAGTGATCTTCACCCGCTTCTTCGCCAACGCCCCCTGGACCCGCCCGGGCACCACCTGCATGCTCACCGGCCGCATCCCCTCGCGGCACGCGGTCCAGTGCGACTGGCACAAGCTGCCCCGGGACGTGGGCACCGTGGCCCAGGCGCTAAAGCGAGCCGGGTACACCACCCTGGCGGTGGTAGGAAACGGAAACGCCTCCGCGGCCTTCGGCCTGGACAAGGGCTTTGATGTCTTCGAAGACACCACCAAGAACTGGAAGGGGCTACCCAAGGCGAACCAGGTTTTCGACCTGGCGCTCAAACACCTCGAGAAGCACAAGGGCAAGCAGAAGGTCTTCCTGTTCATGTTCGTAGTCGATCCCCACGATCCCTACAAGCCCCAGCCACCTTACGACACCATGTTCCTTCCCGGCTACAAGGGCAAGGTGATCCACAACCCCAAGTGGGAGTACAAAAACAAGTTCACGAAGGCCCAGCGCAAGAAGATCGTCGCCCTGTACGACGGGCTGATCCGCTTCACCGACGACCACATAAAGGATCTCTTCGCCGGACTGAAAAGGCTGGGCTTCTACGACCAGGCCAGCATCTTCGTCACCGCCGACCACGGCGAATCCATGGGCGAGCACGGCGTCTACTTGCACGGTCATCACCTCTACGAAACCCACATTCGCATCCCCCTGCTCATCCGGGCCCCCTGGCTGAAAAAGCCGGGCAAGTACTCCTCCGCCTTCCTCCAGCAAATCGACCTGTTCCCCACCTTCTGCGATCTCGCCGGAGCCAAGGTGCCTCAGGATCTCCGGGGCCTTTCAATCGTCGGGGCGCTGCGCGATCGATCCTCGATTCCCATACCGCACTACGTGATCGCCGAGTACAAATGCTACGGGATCAAGCGCACGGCCATTCGCACACGCGCGTACAAGCTAATTTACCAGCAGCCGGCCGACCGGGAAGTCTTCATGAAGCACGTCAAGCGGCCCGAACTGCTTCCCTCGGTCTCCTTCGATAAGGAGACCTTCCAGCTCTACCACGTCCTCAAGGATCCCCACGAAAAGACGAACATCTGGCCCCAGCTAAAGACCCAGGAAGGCCAGCGGCTTCTGACCATCATCAAGCGGGAAATCAGCGAAGCACGTCCTTCGTCCCAAGTGCGGGATGTAGATCCCGACCTGGTCGAGCAGCTGCGCTCCATGGGCTACACCTGGTAAACTTTCAGATCCACTGCGTATACAACCCCAAGCCATCCCCGGATCTCCCACCCCATTTCCGGTCGATCCCAATCTCCCGAGTAAAAAGGGACACTTACGAGAGGACCACAAGTAAATTATCTCACTAGTATAGTGGCACCGCGTATATTGAGTTCCT
>JAUXGL010000213.1 GCA_030622135.1 Deltaproteobacteria bacterium | reverse complement strand
GCTCATGAGGGGCGTTTCTGGCAGGAATAGGCCAAATCGGGGGCGATTCGGTGCGCCTCATGCCCGAAAACCCCAGCAAGAACCAGGGATTCTTCTTTTCGGCGAGGGTCTAGCTAGACGAGGGGGTGGGGCGGGATGTCCGAAAGCCGGACAGCGTGTCCGGAATCCGTACTCACGTAGCGCAGTGTCCGGAATCCGGACACTTCAGCGGACTTCCTACCACGTAACTCCCTGAAAATCCGTTAGCGGAAATTGTGGCGTGGTAATTGCACTGCCTCCATTTGTTTACAAAAGGAGGAGTCATGCTGGCGCGCGTGTATTCGGGTGCGTTGCACGGAGTGGATGCCTTTCGCGTGGACGTGGAGGTGGACCTGGCCAAGGGGCTGCCCAACTTCGCCACCGTGGGGCTGGCCGAGGGGGCGGTGCGGGAGAGCCGGGTGCGGGCGGAGGCGGCCTTGAAGAATTCCGGTCTGGAGTTTCCCCAGAGGCGCATCACCGTCAACCTGGCTCCCGCGGACGTGCGCAAGGGGGGCAGCGCTTTCGATTTGCCCATTGCGCTGGGGCTGGTTTCGTTCTCGGAGCCGTTGGACGAGAAACTGCTCGGGTCCACCCTGGTGGTGGGGGAACTGGGGCTGGACGGGGAGGTGCGCCGGGTTCCCGGGGCCATGTCCATGGCGGTGATGGCTCGGCAGGAGGGGCTCAATGCCATGGTTTGCCCGAACGAATGCGCGCCGGAGGCCAGTGTGGTGGGTGGGGTGAAGGTGCTGCCGGCCGGGAGTTTCCAGGAAGTGGTGGCGCATTTCACCGGCCGCAAGTTGCTCGATCCCGTGTGCGTTAGCCCGCGGGAGGCGCTGGCGAAGGCTCCCGGCTACACCGTGGACTTCTCCGACGTCAAGGGCCAGCAGCACGTCAAGCGGGCGCTGGAGGTGGCCGCCGCCGGCGGGCACAACCTGCTCATGCTGGGGCCTCCCGGGTCGGGAAAGACCATGCTGGCCCGGAGACTCTCTAGCATCCTGCCGCCGCTTAGCTTCGAGGAGGCCATAGAAACCACCAAGGTCTATTCCATCATGGGCTTGACCCCCGCGGGCTCCGCTCTGATCGGCGTGCGCCCCTTCCGCGCGCCTCACCACACGGTCTCCAACGCCGGTCTGGTCGGCGGTGGGACGATTCCGCGCCCGGGTGAGGTGTCGCTCGCCCATAATGGGGTCTTGTTCTTAGACGAGCTGCCCGAGTTCCGGCGCAACGTCTTGGAAGTCCTGCGCCAGCCACTGGAAGACTCCACGGTCACCATTGCCCGGGCCCAGATGTCGGTGACTTTCCCGGCCAAGGTCATGCTGGTGGCCGCCATGAACCCGTGCCCTTGCGGATACCTGACCGATCCCGGCCACGTCTGCCTGTGCTCCCTGCAGACCATCCATCGTTACCGCTCCCGCGTAAGTGGCCCCTTGCTGGACCGCATCGACATCCAGGTCGAGGTCCCCGCGGTTCCGTATCGCGATCTGATGCACACCACCCCCGGCGAGTCCTCGGCAACAATTCGAAAACGGGTGGTCGCGGCCCGCGAGATCCAACAGAAACGCTTTGGTGAGCTTGAGGGAGTGCGCAGCAACGCCCAGATGCCCGCGGCGGTGGTCCAGCGTTTATGCAGGCTGTCTACGGAGTGCCAGGTTTTGCTCGGGCGCGCGGTCAAGCGCCTGGGCTTCTCCGCCCGCGCCATCGAACGCATCATCAAGGTGGGGAGAACCATAGCCGACCTGTCCGCGGAGGCGGATCTTCTGCCTCATCACATAGCCGAAGCCATCCAGTACCGAAATCTTGATAGGGGCACCGGCCACTAGAAGGAGGAGACCATGGGATCTGCAAAAGAACGCCTTAAGGCCGTCGCCGCGGCGCTGGCGACGATCGAGAAGCAGTTCGGCAAGGGGGCAATCATGCGCCTGGGGGATCGGCAGGCGGTGGAGTCTCTACCGGCGATCCCCACCGGATCGCTGTTTCTCGACCGGGCCCTCGGTGTGGGGGGTTATCCCCAGGGCCGGGTGGTGGAGATCTTCGGGCCCGAGTCGTCCGGGAAGACCACCCTGGCGTTGCACGCCATCGCCGAGGTGCAGAAGCAGGGCGGAGTGGCGGCTTTCATCGACGCCGAGCATGCCCTGGACGTGTGCTACGCGGCCAGGCTGGGGGTCACCACTGACGATCTGTTGGTCAGCCAGCCGGACAACGGCGAGCAGGCGCTGGAGATACTGGATGTGTTGGTGCGCAGTGGCGGAGTGAGCCTGATGGTTGTGGATTCGGTGGCGGCGCTGGTGCCGCGGGCGGAGATCGAGGGGGAGATGGGCGATGCCCACATGGGTCTTCAGGCCCGGCTGATGAGCCAGGCCATGCGCAAGCTCGCCGCCCAGGTGTCCCGGCAGAACGCCACGGTGCTTTTCATCAACCAGTTGCGCCACAAGATCGGCGTCATGTTCGGAAGCCCCGAAACCACCACCGGCGGCAACGCTCTTAAGTTCTACGCCTCGATGCGCCTGGACATCCGCAGGATTGGGGCCATCAAGAAGGGCGACGAGATCCTGGGCAACCGGACCCGGGTGAAAGTGGTCAAGAACAAGCTGGCGCCGCCCTTCCGTTCGGTGGAGTTCGATATTCTCTACGGAAAGGGGATCTGCCGGGCGTCGGAGGTCCTGGACCTGGCGCTCGATCACGGGGTGGTGGAGAAGAACGGGAGCTGGTTTTCCTGCGGCGGGGAGCGCCTGGGCCAGGGTCGCGAGGGAGCCCGCGAGGCCCTGATCGCCAACGCCGAAATGTGCTCCCGGATCGAAACGGCCGCCTTGCAGGCGTGCGCGCCGGTTGAGGGAGGTGCGTGATGTAATTCCTGGGTCAGCTAAAGAACGACTTGAGAATGCCCCGGACGGAATAGACCGTGCGTGGGTCGATGGTTTCGGTCAGTATGCCGGCCAGGGAGTTTTTCAAAAATTTGCTCTTGTTGACGCGGCGGGCGACGAAGTCGTTCAGCCAGGGCTTAGACAGCCATTTCTCGGCGATCTTGTAGCTCAGGTAGCGGGGTTCGAGATCCGCTTTTAGGCGGGCGGGGTACTGGGCGAGCAAGGAGAAATCGCCCGACTCGAAGGCGTCGTGGACGACTTCGGCGACGAGCTCGCCGGACTCCATGGCCTTGCCAATGCCTTCGCCGGTCATCTGGAACGTCGTCGCGATGGTCTCGCCGGTGGCCAGCAGGTTTCCGGGGCCGTGGGGGCTGGTTCCTTTCAGGCCCCAGCGCAGCGTGGCGCCGCGGAGGGGGGAGACGGCCTTGGCCTTGCTCATCAGGTCGCGGGCGAGGGGAAACTGCTCGGTGAAAACACGGAACACGTCCTTGAGGCCGGGAGTGCGTTTTTTCTTGAGGCGGCAGGAGTAGCCGCAGCCCAGGTTGTATTCCTGGTTGCCCATCGGAAAGATCCATGCATAGCCGGGGATGATGGACCGATCGAAGGCGACCACCATCCGGTTGAGCTCGTAGGTGGAGCGGACGTAGCAGCGCATGGCCACGGCGCTTGATTTCGGTTGCTGGATCATGTTGTGTTTTTTCAGAAGGTTCAGGCGGACGCCCGTGGCGATGATCCCCACCCGGGCACGCAGGGTCCGGTGACTTGAGGACAGGTAGGCCGTCACGGATCCGTCCGCTTCGACGGTCAGGTCCGCGACGTTCCCGTGGCAGAACACGGCGCCGGTGGTGACCGCCTTCTGGGTGATGAGGGCGTCCAGTGCCCGGCGCCTGAGGGTCATAAAATCGCCCTTGAGCCGCAACTCCACCAGGGAGGGGCTGAACATGGATAGCGCATTAACCTCGTGGCCCAACCGGCGGACGCTGTCCATGAGTCCGGCGCGCTGCAGGCAATTTATGCTGTCGGTTAGCAGGCCGTCTCCGCAGATTTTCTCGCGGGGGAATTGCTCCCGGTCCAGCAGGAGGACGCGGTGGCCCTTGGTGGCCAGGTGAAGAGCGGTGGTGGATCCGGACGGGCCGGCGCCCACGACCAGGACGTCGAATATCTCTTCCGGCAGCGAATCGATTGTCCGCTGGTGAACGACAGGGTCGGGCATCGGGAGCGAGTATTACCGCGGACCCGGCCGATGTGCAAGGGGTTGATTGTCCCAGAGCGATTCTGTAGAAGGAACGATGAAAGGACGTCGATATGCGTGCTGCGGCTCTGGTCATTGACATGGTGAAGGATACGTTTTTTGAGGATCGCCCCTATCCCATTACCCCGTTGGCGAAGGCGATCGTGCCGGCAATCAACCGGATTACGGCCTGGGCGCGGAAGAATGACTACCCGGTGGTTTTCGCTTGCGATAGCTTTCTCGAAGACGATTTCATCTTCCGGGGAAAGATGAAGCCCCATTCGCTTCGGGGCACCAGCGGCTCGGAAGTGACCGACCTGCTGGCTTTTCATGCCGGGGATGTGTACCTGCCCAAGCGGCGCTTTTCCGCCTTTTACAAGACGGATCTCGATCAGACATTGCGGGGACGGGAAGTCGATACGGTGATTGTCTGCGGGATCGCAACGCATTTCTGCGTTCTGGCCACCGGGCTGGATGCGTTGTCCCACGATTTTTCGGTCGTGTTCGTCGACGACGCCACCGCTTCCTTTTCGGCCGAGGCGCACCAAAGCGCCCTGAACCTGTACCGGCGGAGCCCTCTACATCCGTTGCTGCGGGTTATGACGGTGGAGGAAGTGCTGAAACTATGAGGTCGAGATCCGGCGGATGAAGTTACGCAGGCCGGAGAAACGGCGCGTGGGCTTGGCGCGTTTTGCGCCGGGTTCGGAGACCTGTAGGCCGATTCCATTGGCCGAGGTGGGGGCGCGGGCGACCAGTTGGACGTGCAAGGGCTTGCCGGTGTCCAGCGTCTTGGCGGTAACCTTCAGGATCGACTCCTGGTTCAGCGACATGGTTACCGCCAGCTTGGTGTTGCCCCTGGGGTTCTTGGTGAAGCCGGTGATGATGAAGGCGCCCAGAAACTCGTTCTCGACCGCCTGGGGCGACTCCCCCTGGTAGAGAAACATCTCGATGGCCGTCTGTCCGTCGTGCGTGGTTGCGACGCCGACCTCGGTTTCGTTCGGCAGCGTTGAGTTGGCTTCGAAGATGGTCTTGAAGGTGCCGTCGGGCTGGCGGCCTCCGATGCTCAGGGGCAGCACGTCGATCAGGCGCACGCTGCTCTCGGTGGTCAGCGAGTGGCCCATCAGCGCCGCCCCGCAGGCGACCGCTTCGTCGGGATGGACTCCCTTGGTGGGAGCCTTGCCGAAAAACTGGTTGACCTTTTCCTGCACCAGGGGCATGCGTGTTTGGCCCCCGACCAGCAGCATCGCGCCCACGTCCTCGGGGGCGCAGCCCGCGGCGTCCAGCACCTCCATGCACACCTGGACGGTGCGGTTTACCAGATCGCCGGTAAGATCGTTGAGTTGCTCCCGGTTGATCTCCATCTTGTAGTCCTTGAACTTACTATTCTGGATGGTGATGTAGGGCAGCTCGATCTGCGAGGTGGTCTTGCTCGATAATTCGATCTTGGCCTGCTCGGCGGCGTCCTTGAGGCGCTGGGTGATCACGCTGTCGCACTGCAGGATCTCGCCTTCGGTGCGCTCGTACTCGGACAGAATGAATTCCACCACCCGCTCGTCGAAGTCCACGCCGCCCAAGAAGGTATCGCCCCCGGTGGCCAGCACCTTGAAGACGTTCTCGAACACATCCAGCAGCGAGGCGTCGAAGGTCCCGCCGCCGAGATCGTAGACCAGGATCTTCTGGTCGTACTCCTTGTTCAGCCCGTAGGCCAGCGCCGCCGCGGTGGGCTCGTTGATGATGCGTATGATGTCGATGCCGGCGATTCGTCCCGCTTCGCGGACCGCCTCGCGCTGGTTTTCGGTGTAGTAGGCCGGAACCGAGACCACCGCCATGTTGACGTTCTGCTTGAGGTAGTTGCAGACGTTCCGGCGCATCTCGTTTAGCACCATGGCCGAGACCTGCGGGAGGGAGAAGGTCCGGCCGCCGATGGTCGCGCCGACGGACATGGCGCCTAGGGGTGCCACCGAGTAGCTGAAGTAACGGGACAGGGCCTCGACTTCCTTGGAGTAGAAGTTGCGGCCGATGAAGCGCTTGGCCCCGTAGATGGTATTGGTCGGGTTGATCAGTAACTGTTTCTTGGCATCCTCGCCGAAGAGCAGGCGGCCCTTATCGTCTGCGGCCACGATGGAAGGCATGGTTCTCTGGCCCTTTTGTGAGGGAACCACCTTGGGAAAGTCATCCTGGACGATGGCTACGCAGGAGTACGTGGTTCCCAGGTCGATGCCCATGATTATGTCGGACTTGGGGAGATTCGCAGCGGGAAGCTCGACCTCGGGTGGCAGGGACAAAAAATCCTGTTCTTGTTCCTGGTTGCTACTCATCGGCAAGCATTATCTTCCCGGGAGGGCGGGCTGTCAACTGTTGGACGCTGCATGCGGCGGTGTGCTACGCTCGCCACCCATGAAGCGGATCTTCCGGCCAATCGCAGTGCTCCTTTCCCTGGGATTTTTATTCGTTGCGGTTCCCGTGGC
Source organism: Deltaproteobacteria bacterium (assembly GCA_030622135.1). Classification (GTDB taxonomy): domain Bacteria; phylum Myxococcota; class B64-G9; order B64-G9; family B64-G9; genus JAUXGL01. The sequence continues at coordinate 1,423 of JAUXGL010000213.1, read as the reverse complement.
GGTATTTGCCGACTCGGTGGAGGTCAAAAAAGATGCCCAGGGTCCGGAAGAAAAGCCGGAAGGGGAAGAATCACCTCTGGTGCAGCAACTAAAAGAACGCTTGTTGGGAGCGCTCAATCAGGGATCTATGTCCTGGGCTTTGCTGATCGCCTTCTTGGCCGGGCTGCTGACCAGCCTGATGGGTTGCGTGTACCCGTTGATCCCGGTGGTCATGGCCGTGATCGGAACGCGGGAAACCCGCAGCAAGCTCGGGGCGCTTGGTATCTCCGGCGTGTACGTCTTGGGCATGTGCGTTCTGTACACGGCCCTGGGGCTGATCTTTGCGGGATTGGGAAAAGTATTCGGCTCCTGGATGTCGAGCATTTGGATCGTCGGATTCATCGTCGCTTTCTTCGTGGTCATGGGCCTGACCATGGCCAAGATCGTCAATCTGGAGCTTTTGCTCTACCCCCTGCAGCAGCGTTTGGGCCGGGTCGGGGGCCGGGGATTGGCCGGCGCGTTCCTGGCCGGCCTGGTTTCCGGCCTGGTCATGGCCCCATGCACCGGGCCGGTCCTGAGCGTGATTCTCATCTTCATTGCCAAGTCCCAGAGCTTCTTCTTCGGATTCTGGTTGCTCTTTTTCTTTAGCCTGGGGACGGGATTCCTGTTCCTGGTCGTGGGCACTTTCTCGGGCATCGTGGCCCATATGCCCAAGAGCGGCGTTTGGATGGAAGTCATCCAGACCGGCTTCGCCATGATCATGATCGGAATGGCCCTGTACTTTCTCCGGGGTGTCTCCGCCACCTGGCATCACGCCGCACTGGAGGTGCCCTTCCCGGGCTGGATGGGATTCGGCTTCCTTGGGTTGGCGGCCGTGGGCGGGGGGTTTCACCTCTCGTTCCCGGGCGGATCGGCAATGCAACGGGTGCGCAAGGGGATTGGGGTGGTGTTGGGCTCCGCGGGGATCTTCCTCCTGGCCGTCTCCTTGTTCATGGGGGCATCCGGAGTGGAGTGGCACAAGGATTTCGACCGGGGTCTGGTGGAGGCCAAACAGCAGAAGCAGCCGGTGATGATCGACTTCTGGGCCACTTGGTGCAAGGCCTGCATAGATCTGGACCGGGACACCTTCAGCGACCAAGCCGTGCGGGACGAGCTGCGGCGCTTCGTTTCCGTCAAGCTGGATTGCACCGATTCCGCCGACGACGAGAAGCTGACTAAGGTGATGGAGCGCTATGGCGCCATGGATCTGCCCACCGTCCGGTTCGTCGACAGCCGGGGCAAGCTGCTTGACCAGCCGGTGCTCAAGGGGTTCGTGGGACCCGAAGCGATGCTCCGGTTGTTGAAGAAGATCCAGTGACCCCAAAATCTTTTGGTAGTTGACTGGTTGTGTCGGAGTACAAGGGTTCCATCGGGGTCGGGGGTGGTTTCATTGTGAGGGGGTGGC
>JAUXGL010000259.1 GCA_030622135.1 Deltaproteobacteria bacterium | reverse complement strand
TCACCAGATGGAGCAGGATACCAGGGTAGCGTTCGAGTTTCTCACGGTCTCCATGGCACCTTGGCGGCACCTTGGCGGAAGGACGAATTAAGACTTGATAACCCACTTCATAGAGAGATTGGGAACTTTCTCGCTCTCTTGACTTTGGGGCTACTGGGACTCGAATACCTAGACTAACAGCTGCGGGTCCGGCTTCGCCGGCCCTCGCATCTGTAAGTCTCGGCACGTAGCAGCCCCGCGAAGCGGGGTTGCTACGCCCGCGGACGGTTGACCAGGGGTGCTGAGGCGCGCACGTGAAACACAAATACCGCCCCACCAAAGGTGGGGCGGTATTTGTGTTACGGGGTGGACGGGACTCGAACCCGCGGCCTCCGGCGTGACAGGCCGGCGTTATAGCCAACTTAACTACCACCCCAAAATTTCAAAGAATAGGCGGAACAGGGTTTGAACCTGCGACCCCCGGCTTGTAAGGCCGATGCTCTCCCAACTGAGCTACCCGCCTGCAAAGATCAGCCGCTGCTCCGCTGCTCCACGTAAGCGCGGACATACGGTTAACAGATTGGAGATGGAATGTCAAAGAAATATTCAAGTCCATAGCCTCTCGGGCCCCAACACCACGGGTGCGGCACCCTGAAAGGATAGGGCCGCTGAAAAACGCGTCTCCCGCGAAAACGGCGCCACGTCAATTGGTATATTGGCGTAGTCAGCCGGTCACATCGAAACGTAGGGGCACCAAGGGGGGATTGGGGCAATTTGCTCGTCAGTGGACCGGGCTCTCTTCGGCGGTGGAGAGCGGGGGCTTGATATCTTCGTCCAGGGCACAGGCGTCTTCCTGGGGGGCCTTTTTGAAGAAGGTGTCGGGGTCTTCTACCTTCAGGGCCAGGCGTAACACCTCGTCCATGTGGCAGACGGTGTGGAAGATCAGGTCCTTGGTGATGGCCTTGGGAATTTCCTGCATGTCCTTTTCGTTTTCCTCGGGGATGATCACCGTGCGGACCTTGCCGCGGTGGGCGGCTATGACTTTTTCTTTCAACCCGCCGATGGGCAAGACGCGGCCGCGCAAGGTTATTTCGCCGGTCATGGCCACGTCGCGCCTGACCGGAACGCCGGCCAGGGCCGACACCAAGGCGGTGGCCATGGTTATGCCGGCCGAGGGGCCGTCCTTGGGGGTGGCGCCTTCGGGGACGTGAATGTGGACGTCCTTGTTTTCGTGGAAATTGGGATCGATGCCCAGCGAGGCGGCCCGCGAGCGAACGTAGCTCATGGCCGCCTGGGCGGACTCCTGCATTACGTCGCCTAACTTGCCGGTGATTATCAGCTTGCCCTTGCCGGGCATCACCGTGACCTCGGTCTGCAACAGCTCGCCGCCGACCTCGGTCCAGGCCAGGCCGGTGCCCAGGCCGATGCGGTCTTCATCCTCGAGCTGACCGCGGCGGTAACGGGGGACGCCCAGATATTGCTGGATGGTCTTGGGATTGAGGCGAACCCTTATTTTTTTGCCTTCCTTCAGCACGCGCTTGGCCACCTTGCGGCAAACGCTGGCGATCTCGCGCTCGAGGTTTCTTACCCCGGCTTCCCGGGTGTAGCGCTCCATGATGGTGCGCAGGGAAGAATCGGAGAACTTGACGTCGATCTTATCCAGGCCGTTCTCGCCCAACTGCTTGGAGACCAGGAACTGCTTGGCGATGTTCATCTTCTCGTAGTCGGTGTAGCCGGGCAGGCGGATTATCTCCATGCGATCCTGCAGCGGCAGGGGGATGCCCGGCAGGGTGTTGGCGGTGGTGATGAACATTACCCGGGAGAGGTCGTAGTCGACGTCCAGGTAGTGGTCGTTGAAGGTGTGGTTCTGCTCGGGGTCCAGGACCTCCAGAAGCGCCGCGGAGGGATCGCCGCGGAAGTCGGTGGACATCTTGTCGACCTCGTCGAGGAGGAAAACCGGGTTGCCCGAGCCGGCCTTCTTCATGTGCTGGATGATCTTGCCGGGGAGCGCGCCGATGTAGGTGCGGCGGTGGCCGCGGATCTCGGCTTCGTCGCGGACGCCGCCGAGGGAGAGCCGGACGAATTTTCTGCCGGTGGCGCGGGCTATGGAGCGAGCCAGGGAGGTCTTGCCCACGCCGGGGGGACCCACGAAGCAGAGAATGGGGCCCTTGATCTTCTTCACCAGGGCCTGGACGGCCAGGTACTCGATGATACGCTCCTTGGGTTTCTTCAGGCCATAGTGGTCTTCTTCCAGAATGCTCTCGGCCTCGACTATGTCCAGCTTGTCCTTGGTGTTCTCGGCCCAGGGGAGCGAGAGCATCCAGTCGATGAAGTTGCGTACCACGGTGGCCTCTGCGCTCATGGGAGACATCAGCTTGAGCTTGCGCAGCTCCTTCTGGGCCTTCTCCATGGCCTCCTTGGACATCTTCTTCTTCTTTAGCTGCTCCTCGAGCTCGTGCAGCTCGGTCTTGTACTCGTCCTTATCGCCCAACTCCTTCTGGATGGCATGCATCTGCTCGTTGAGATAGTACTCCTTCTGGGTGCGCTCCATTTGCTTCTTGACCCGGTTGCGAATCTTCTTCTCGATCTGCAGGATCTCGATCTCGGTCTCCATCAACTCGTAGAGCCGCTTGAGCCGGTCGACGGAGCTCTCGGTCTCCAAAAGCATCTGCTTGTCGTTCAGCTTGAGGTTCAAATGCGCCGCCACCGTGTCGGACAGGCGAATGGGATCGTCTATGTTGGCGGTGGACATGATCATCTCGGGCGGGATCTTCTTGTTGAGCTTGACGTAGGTTTCGAAGGCCGAGTGAATGTTGCGGATGATGGCCTCGATCTCCGGGGTGGTCTCGGTTTGCTCACGCACCTCCTCCACCTCCACTCGGAAGAAGGGATCCGCGCCCACGAAGCGCTTGATGCGGGCGCGCTGCTTGCCCTCCACCAACACCTTTACCGTCCCGTCGGGCAAGCGCAGCAACTGGATGATGCTGGCCAGGGACCCCACCTTGAAGATCTCGTCGGGGGAGGGATCGTTGGTCTTGGCCTTCATCTGCGCGGACAGGAGGATCTCCTTGTCCTGGCTCATGGACTCCTCGAGAGCCTTGATGGACTTCTCCCGGCCGACGAACAACGGCACCACCATGTGGGGAAACACGATGATGTCCCGTAGGGGAAGCAGGGGGACCACCCGCGACTGAGGCAAGGGGGGCGGACCGTCTTTCTTCTCATCGTCCTGCTTAAACAGCATGATTACCTCACACTAAGATGTTGTCCATCTTGAAACTAAGCGAACATAAACAAATAAAAACCCAATGATTTCTTAGTGACCGTCCTCGAAAAATGAGGTTTTGAGACGGGCACTAGGCTGATTCGGCCCGCTCCTCATACAGGAGAATGGGCCGTTCTTTCTTGTCAATCACGTCCGCGTTGATGATCACCTCGCGGATGGAGCGTTTCGAGGGGATCTCGTACATCAGATCCAGCATGGCGTTCTCGAGGATGGAGCGTAGCCCCCGGGCACCGGTCTTGCGCTTTAAGGCCTGGCGGGCTACCGCGCGAAGAGCGTCGTCGGTAAACCGGAGAGTAACCTTGTCCATCTCGAACAGGCGCACGTACTGCTTGATCAACGCGTCCTTGGGGCTAACCAGGATCTTCACCAGCGTGTCCTCATCCAGCTCGTGCAGGGTGGTGACCACCGGCAGCCGGCCGACGAACTCGGGGATCAGCCCGTACTGCAACAGGTCCTCCGGAGCCGTCTCGGCCAGCAACTCGCTCAGGGTGCGCTCCTTCCAGCCGGGCTTGATGCTGCCGAAACCGATGGCTCCCTCGCCCAGCCGGCGCTCGATGATGCCGGTCAGCCCGTCGAAGGCGCCCCCGACGATGAAGAGGATGTTGGTGGTGTCCACCGGCAGAAACTCCTGCTGTGGGTGCTTGCGACCGCCCTTGGGGGGAACGTTGGCCACCGTTCCTTCGATGATCTTCAAGAGCGCCTGCTGCACCCCCTCGCCGGACACGTCACGGGTGATGGAGGGGTTTTCGCTCTTGCGGGCAATCTTGTCGATCTCGTCGATGTAGACGATGCCCCGCGTGGCCTTTTCCACGTCATGGTCGGCGGAGTGAAGCAGGTTGACGCTGATGTTCTCCACGGCCTCGCCCACGTAGCCGGCCTCGGTGAGGCTGGTGGCGTCGGCGATGGCGAAGGGCACGTTGAGGAAGCGCGCCAGCGTCTGGGCCAGCAGCGTCTTGCCCGAGCCGGTGGGACCCACCAGCAGCACGTTGGCCTTCTGCAGCTCCACGTCGTCGTGGGTCATCTTGGCGTCGATGCGCTTGTAG
>JAUXGL010000207.1 GCA_030622135.1 Deltaproteobacteria bacterium | reverse complement strand
GGTCATCGGAGGCTGGACCGAGGCCGGAGAGGCCAGCGATGTGGTGGATCATATCAGTTTCGATACGGATCCTCCCGGCGTGAATTCCGTCCACTTGATTCGTGCGCGGGCAGAGCACACCGCTGTGCTGCTGGATGAAGCTGGAGAACGTAAGATCTTCGTATGCGGGGGCCTTCACTACGACCAGGTGGCCTATAGCCTGGTAGACACCTGTGAACTCATCTACCCGGAAGACGACCGAGTGGTTCACGTGACCGGGCCGCCGGTCCAGCGCTGGGGTCACACAGCCACCGTACTGCAGGGCGGACGGGTGCTCCTGGCCGGGGGGTTCTCATCCATTCCACCGGTAGTGGCCGCGGTGAAAAGCGCCTTGCTTTTCGATACTCCCGTGGGGATAGGTACTCGCGGATCCAAGGAGATGGTGTCCATGCGGGCGGGTCATACCGCCACCTTGCTTGATAATGGAATGGTCGTGCTCGTTGGGGGAATCGCTCAGATGGACCCCTCCGAATCATTCGTGCGGATGGCCACCCAATATTACGAGATCTTCAATCCCCGTCCATAGGGGGTTTACCGGCCTTTTTCGTTGATCAGGCGGTAGATCTTTCCGTTTACGCCGGTGACGATGACTTCGACGGTGTCGCATTCGATGCCGCCGTCGTAGGTGCGTTCGGTTTCGTCGCGGGGCTGGTTGCCCCAGATGCCTTCCAGGCGACTGACGTCGAAATCGCCGAAGGGGCAGATGGTCTGGTCGTGTAAGAAGTACATCCGGTTGTCCCAGCCGATGAAGATTTGCCAGGAGGTGTCCGGGCGGTCGTCCGGGTCGACGCCGCCGTCGGGGAGCTCGCCGCACTTGGCCTGGTAGAAGCCCCAACTGGAGCGCAGGTACGTCGCTTGGGAGATCTGGATGAAGCCGCCTTGTTGCTCCGCCAGGGCTTTCAGATCGTCCCAGGCGCCGCCGGAGCGTTGCATGATGGTGCCTTCGTTGCCCACGGCGAAGATCTGCCAGGCGCCCCGGCCCCAGGCGCCGCTGAGGTGGGTGATGAAGCCGGTTATCACGTTGCGGTTCCAGGCGCTGCCGTCGAACTCGAGGATGGCGCCGTTGTTGCCCACGGCGACGAAGTCGTCGGGCGCCGCGCCGAACACGCCGCCCAGGCGCTCCGGAGACCAGCGTTCGTAGTTGACCCGGACGTTGCCGCCGCTGTCGGTGAACTCCACCCGTTGGCGCATTTCCAAAAACCGGTTGGTGGTGCCGTCGTACTGGGCGATCAGACCCTTTCCGCCGACGGCCATGACGGTGGGATGCTGATCGGAGTCCGGTCCGGGGGCGGGAACGCCCCAGACGTCGTGGAAGGTGTCGGTCACCGGCTGGGGATCCGGATTGGCCGGATCGGGATCGTTAATCACATCCACGGGAATCCAGGCGTTTCCTACCAGCCGGAGGATGGTTCCCTGGCTGCCCACGGCGAACACGTCCCGGCGGGTTTCAGTCCCGTTGGCGTCGTGGAGGATGTAGCCCCACACGCCTTCCAGGTTGGCCTCGGTGGGTGTTTCCAGCAAGGTCCATTCGGTGCCGTCGTAATGTAGGCTGGTTCCGGCGAAGCCCACCACGTAGATGTCATCCGGGCCGACGCCCCAGACGTCGATCAGGTTGATGTCCGGAGTTCGTCCCTCCAGACCGCTGGGCTCGTTGGATATCTTCCAGATTTCCTTCCAGGCGGGAATGGCCAGCTCGCAAGGATCCAGATCGGCCCCATCGTTCGCATCCGGATTGCCCGCGTCGGGGACGCTGGTGTCCTTGGAGCAGGCCGGCAGCAAAAAATAACCAAGCAGCGCTATCGGTATCAATATCCAAAAACAAGGTTTCATCTAAAAGCTCCTCAAGGCTCGTCCAGCTTGACGATGATCTCCTGGGTCTTGTTGGGGCGAACCGTTACGGTCATCGTCTTTTTCAGTTTAAGTTCAGGGTTGAAAAAACGCAACCGGTGCTTTCCGGCGCGTACCCGCACGTTGAACAACGGGGTTTCTTTTTTCAGCCGCTTTCCGTCGATCTCCACGTATGCCCAGGGGGCGGCGTTTAGGTTCAGGTAGCCATACAGGATCTTGGGCGGTTTATCCGCCGCCGCCGGCTTCGTGTCCGCGTGGTCGGTCACCACTGCTCCGGCGTCCGGGCCGACCGGTTCCGGGTCGGCCAGGCCGGCGTCGCCGGTGCCGACCGGGCCGTTGCCTTCCCCGCCCAGCCACTGTTCGATGACCGCCCAGCCGGCCCAGACGCCCACGCCGGTTCCCAGGATCAGCACCACCAGCAGTGAGATCAGGATCCGGCGTTTGCCCCGGGAGGGGTGCACGGGGGGGTACTTGTCCGACTTGATCGACAGCGTTCCCATCTGCAGGATCTCGCCGGTGGTCAGCTTCGAGGCGTCCATCTCCGCGTCTTCTCGCTTCAGCCGCTTGAGCATGCGCTCCTTGGTCGTCCGTTCGGTGATCTCCCGGGTGATGTCGTCGGAAAACAGCTTGCGCATCCAGTCGGCCACCGCGGCCGAGGTGAATTCGGGCTCCAGTTCGAAAAGGGCACTGGAAAGGACCACCTGGAACGCGCCGGCGGTATCGAAGCGGTCCGAGCGGTCTCGGGAGAGGGCTTTTTGTACGGCGGCGTCTACCTGCCCGGGCACGTCGGAACGTAGCCGGGAAAGCGGCTGGACCGTCGACCGGCGCACCTTCTGCAGCGTGGCCACCTCGGTGTCACCTTCGAATACCCGCACCCCCGTCAGCATTTCATACAGGACCGTGGCCAGGCTGAACAGGTCCGACCGCCCGTCCAACTCGGTGCATTCGGCCTGCTCGGGGGAGAGGTAGCAGGCCTTACCGCGGATGATCCCCTGGCCGGTCTGGCGGATGCGGCTCTTGGCCTTGGCTATTCCGAAGTCGGTCAGCTTCACTTCCCCGTGGAAGCCCACCAGGATGTTCTGGGGGCTGACATCCCGGTGAATTATGCCGGTGGGCCGGTCGTGGGGATCGCGGAACCGGTGGGCGTAGTCTAGACCCTTGGCGATCTCGGAGGCGATAAAGAGCGCTACCGGGATGGGGATGCGCCGGCCCTTTTCCTCCAGCCGGGTGAGCACGGTTTCCTGGTTGCGGCCGCGCAGGTACTCCATGGCCAGAAAGTAGTTCTGGCCCACTTGCCCGAATTCGTACACCTGGATGATGTTCCCGTGGTTGAGCGGCATGGAGATGCGGGCTTCATCGATAAACATCTCGATGAAGTCCCGGTTCTGGACCAAGTGGGGGAGCACCCGCTTGATCACCAGCTCCTTGGTGGCGCCCGCGGCGGAACTCAGGTGGGCCCGGAAGATATGGGCCATGCCCCCTGTCGCCAGCAGCTCTATGAGCTGGTACCGGCCGAATGTTGCGGGAAGATCTTCCACAGCCGTTTCAGGATACCATCAAATTGTCTCGCGCCTCAAAAAGCGCGGCACCAGGCAGATCCCGCCCGGGGTTGAAACCCCGGACTATTATCTGCCGTCCCTACGGGACTTGTATACGAGGCGCCCCGCAGGGGCCGCACGAAAATAGCCCGGGGTTTCAACCCCGGGCTTTGGGTTGATCGTCGTTTCCCGCGGATTCGTGCTTTTCGCGCTCCTTCTCTTCTTCCTCGTCCTGCTTCTTTTTGTGGTACTTCTCAATCTCGAGGATGAAGATGGCGACTATGCGGGGATCGAATTGGGTGGCCGTGCAGCGCTTCAGCTCCGCCACGGCGATCTCGTGGGACAGGGCGCTGCGGTAGGCGCGGTCGGACGTCATGGCGTCGTAGGTATCCGCCACCGCCAGGACGCGGGCCTCTAAAGGGATTTCCTCGCCCTTGAGGCCCAGTGGATAGCCGGTCCCGTCGTATTGCTCGTGGTGGTGGTAGACCGCCGGAACGATGTCCTTGAGGAAATCGATGGGCTCCAGGATGCGGCGACCCCTGTCCGGGTGCTCTTTGAAGATCTCGTATTCTTCCTTGGTGAGCTTCTGGGGCTTGTTCAGGGCATCGAGCGGGATGCCGATCTTGCCGATGTCGTGCATCAGCGCGGCGGTGCAGATGCGCCGGGTGTGTTCCTTGCCCAGGCCCAGGCCCTCGGCGATCAGCCGGGAGTACAGCATGACCCGATCGGAATGACCGCGCGTGTAGGTGTCGTTGGTTTCCACCGCGCGGGCGAAACCCTCGATGGTTTGCTGCAGGGTATTCTGCAGGTTCTGGAAGAGGCGGGCGTTGTCGATGGCGGAAGAGGCCCGGTCGGCCAGGATGCTCAGCATCTTGCGCCGGCCTTCGGAGAACTTGGCGCCCCGGGTGTAGGCATAGGCGTTTAGCATGCCGATGATCTCCTGGCGGATCTTCAAAGGTACGCTGATGAAGGAAGCCAGCTGATGTCCGGGGGCGGATCGCAGGAAGAACCGGCTCGCTCGGGCTCTGTGGTAGAGTATCGGACGTTCTTCCCGGTAGTGCTCGAGAATTTCCACCAGGTTCAATTCCTCCACTCCCTGCTCGAACTTGGAGGCGTTCTTGCTGCGGCGCAACTTTACCTCGAACTGGCCGTTGATCTTGTTCACCAGCAGCAGCGCGGCTACATCGGCCGCGGATTCTTTCAGGGTTGTGGAGACGATGATCTCAAGGACGTGATCCAGGGAGAGGCTCTTGGTCAACGCCTCGGACATGGTATAAATGGAAATGGCCTCGCGCAGCAGCAGGTTTTCCTGCTGGAGCCTCTGTTTCTCCAGCCCGCGCTGGACGATGTGGATGACTTCCTCTACCTTGAAGGGCTTGAGAATGTAGTCGTAGGCGCCCTTCTTCATGGCGTCGATGGCGGTCTCCACTGTCCCGAAGCCGGTCATGATCACCGTCAGCACGCTCAATCCCCGCCGGTTGATCTCCTCTAAGAGCTCGATGCCTCCCATCCGGGGCATCTTTAGGTCGGTGATCACCAGGTCGTAGGAACGTTGCTCGAGCTCCTGGAGCGCCGACCGGCCATCCTCGACCGTGCGGACCACGTACCCCTCCATTGTGAGGAAATCACTGAGGATTTCACGGATAACCTTCTCGTCGTCCGCCACCAGCACTTGATGGGATTCATCGTGAAAGTCGTATTCCACCTTGCGTTATTCCTTATCCCCTTACATTTACTCACGTATCACGCCAGACGATACGTGTCAACGAAAGGACACGTCTCACCGGCGTCTCATCTCACACCGGGGACGGAAATGCCAGCGTTCATGGGAAAGCGGATCGAAGTGATGTATGCTGGTTGCCTAAACGCGGAGGCGCGCCGTGGATCGCGAGCAGGAGGCACAAAGAATCTATTTGCGGTTGTTCGCCTGGGTTCTTTTTTTCACTTCCCTGTCGCTCTTCGATTTCTACGGCAGCAAGCCGGTCTGGCCCTGGGAGGGATTGCAAGACGGGGGGTGGACGGATGGTCTGGCCCTGTTTCTGCCGTTGCTGGGCGGAATCCTGTTTTTCCTGCTGGCCCGGGTGGGATGGAACCAGGTGATGATCTCCGCGATCGTCCTAGCCGGCCTGGGCCTGGGCTGGGTGGTGAGCTGGTGGTCGACCCTGGCGCCCCACCCGCTGGGGGTGTACGACCATCTCGCCGACGGCCTGCCGCCCCTGTTCTCCCGGGCCTTCTGGCTGCTGATCCTGGGCACTGGCCTGCTGGCGGCCGGGATACGCCTGGGGGCCAAGGGGTTTCTACAGCCCCAGGAAGGGCGCCCGGCGCTCGCCGATCCTTGGATGTTGGCGCGCCTCTTTACCGGGTTGGGCATCTCCCTGATACTCCTGTTCTACCTGCTGCCGTACCGGGGAAGCGTTCCGATATTCTCCCTGGTGACCGGCCTCGCCGAATTGAGCCGGCACCTCGACGCGGTCACCGGCGTCGCCTTGTTGGCCGGTCACGTGCTGTCGTTGGGGCCGTTGCTCTTGGCCCTGGGATCCGTCGTCCGCGTCTTCAGGCGGGCGCCGGAGCACGGTGGGATGCTTTTCGCCCTGTTGCTGGTTTTCCTGCCGCTCTTATGTGTCCTGGTGGGCCTGCGTAACTTTGCGGTTCTACCCGCCGCGACGCTTTTGCATCTCCGGTCGGCGGCTCTGATCATGACCATCATGGCCGGAGTGGGCCTGGCCCTGCCGATTCTGGTGAGGGGCGCCTGGTTCGAGGTCCCCTGGTCCTTCGGGCAATTGACCTTGACCGACCGGATGCTGGCCGCGGCGCTGTCTGGGGGAGAGTCGCAATCCGGGGACGTGGTGGTGAAGAGTCTGAACCGCGTCCATCCCCTGGTGCGGCCTTTTGTTCGCCGGCGTCTCTTCATGTGGCGATCCGCGGCCGCCCAGGCGGGCGCCGGAGAGGCGGAGCTTTCCCAGGTGATGTCCTTTCTTTCCGAGCGCTGGAAGGAGGAAAAGAAGTCGGACGAGGAGTTGCCCAAAGACTGGCCCGGGTGGATGCGGAGCCAGTGGATCCCCGCCCTGGCCGCCCTGACCGTCGCGCTGCTTGGCGTGCTTACGCTGCTGGCGGTCCACCGGGCGGAGACGACCGCGACCTGGGCGTGCGGACGGGAGCGCCCGGCGGAGCGGGAGCTGTTCGAAGAGACTCTCCCTGCGGTTATCAGCGAGCTGTCGTACGAAGGTGGCGATGTACTGGATCTGGATTCTTTTGCGCAACTGGAGCGATCCCTGGCCGCGGCCGAAGAGTTTTGTCCGGGAATCCAGAACGGGGTGATCGACTTGCTGGAGCTCGGGTCCCGGGGCCGCAAGCGGCTACACTCCATCTGGCGGGCCCGCGACCGGCTCAACCACCTGCTGCAGAAAAACGGCGTGCCCTATTTCGTCCGCGCCCGGGTGCGTGCCAGGAGGCGCATCGGCGGCGGGGACCTTTTCTACACGCTGAATTACCGCGTGACCGACTGTCGCGGCTACCGGGTAAAGGCAACCGGCCGGGTATTCCCGGTTTTGCACCTGCAACGGGCCGACAAGCTGAACGTGATCGAGTACTACGTGGGAGCGACCGACGAGGAGGATCCCTACGTCACCATACTGCTCGATCGCGTCGAGGTGTTCCTCGGCCGCCGGATGCTGGAAGTAGTCGATCGGGACGACGCCATCGGCGACGCGGCCGCCCAGGGCGTGCTGGCGGTGGCGGAATCCCTAGAGGCGCTGGAGGAGGGAGTAGCGGGGCCGGTGGGACAGTTTACAGTCGAGGGGCTGACCCGCCACGAGCTGCATCACAAGTGGCTGGGCCTGGACCCCGAGCCGCCCACTGCCCTGTGGGCCTGGATGAGCGAGTACACCGGGGATGCCGTACGGGGAGTGGCCGCCGAGGTGGGGGCGTTTCTGGGCGAGCTGAGCTACGACCCGGCCTACGCGCGGATGCGCATCGCCATGATGCTCGACAGCCTGGGGAGCCCCGCGGGCCACCGGGGGATCCATGGAATGGCCCGGGTCTTTTTGCTGGGGCGGCTCTTCGAGGTGGAAGCCGCGTGGGAATGGAGACTCAGCGTACCTCGCCTGGTGGCTCCCATCCTGGCGGTCATGAGCGACGCGGATCTCAAAGAGCGCATCGACCGTTGTCACCAAGACCTCTTTGGCGTCCCTGCGCCGGTGTTCGCAAGGAAAGGGGAGTAGGCGAATCCACGCTATGCCCCTAAAAATGGGGTTTTGAGACGGGCACTAAAGAGTTTCTAAACATGCGCCCCAAGTGTTGATATTTGTAAGACTCCAGCACGTCCAGTCGATATCGCAGCCGGTTTGCTGATCGAAGTTACATGTTTTTGCACAGAAAACGTCGTCCGCGGCTCTCATTACGCACAACAAACCAACCTGGCAATCTTCATGAACGTTGCATGGGGCTCTTATGCCGCCACTACCGGCCGTTACGCAGACCAGTTCGTCGCCGCTGGTGGGCACACAGTTTTCACCGGCATCGCAGCCGATCTGGTTTTCGGGATCAGTGCAGTTGTCGCTAGCGCACAGGCATGCGGTTAGATTGCAGTGGTAGCCCGCGGTGCAGTTGTCCGGGCAGGTGCCGTTGCAGCCGTCGTCTCCGCAGCATTTGTCGGCGCATTCGGGAGTGCAAGCAGTGCACCGACATGTGCTTGGATCGCAGCGGTAGCCCGCGGTGCAGTTGTCCGGGCAGGTTCCGTTGCAGCCGTCGTCTCCACAGCATTTGTCGGCGCATTGGAGAGTGCAGGCCGTGCACCGACATGTGGTTCCATTGCAGTAGTTGTCCGCGGTGCAGTTGTCCGGGCAGGTGCCGCCGCAGCCGTCGTCTCCGCAGCACTTGTCGGCGCATTCGGGAATGCAATCAGCCGGCAGGAAGATGTCGCAGGCGCCCAGGCTCAAAGTCATCAGTCCGAAAACGAAGCCGGCATTGGACGGCGCCAATTTACTTCTCATCTCGATACTCCCCG